>VGEN01000192.1 GCA_016869285.1 Alphaproteobacteria bacterium | reverse complement strand
GGCAGGCACAGGCGCCGGAGCCGGGGCCGGCGGGGCCGCAGGTTGAATCACGGAGCCGGGCTGCGTCGGCGCCGATTGCGGCGGCGCCAACGGCGGAGGTGAGGGCGCAGCGGCCCGCGCGCTCGGGCCCGACGCGGAAGCAGCAGCGCGGGGCTGCAGGTCGTCATCGGTGTACTTGGCGTTCTCGCGGTCGGCGACGAGGCCTTGGGCCAAGGTCTGGCGCTCGGCCGGCGTGCTGGCACGGGTCGGCCGTGGCGGCACGGTCGCCAGGTTCGGCGTTGCCTTGCCCTGCGCTTCCGCCATCTTCGCGTCGCTCGCGCTCGGCTGTGCGGGATTCCGCGAGGTGAGCAAATCACTCGCCGAGCGATACCACTCGACCGGGTTGACGGCGTCCGGCACCGACGAGCAGCCGGCAAGCGTCAACGCAATCAATGTCGTAACGATGGCCGGCCGCCGCGACCGCTTCCCTGCCATGCCGCTTCTCCCACCCGCTTTTCCACCGTGGAGGCCATCGTTCGGGGATGACCCGACCGCCAGCATCGTGTAAGAAAATAACAAGAAGCAGACCCCGTTTTAGCCGCTTCCCGGAGGGCGGTCCACCGCCCCTTCGAGCCGGAAATCGCCGGCGCGGCAGGAGCTACGTGAATGGCGGACAGCCAGGGCCCTCAGGTCAAGGTCCCAGATCCGGTCGAATTCGCCAAGACCATGACCCGGATCGCCGATCGCAGCCGGCAGCTGGTCTCGGACTTCGTCGCCAGGCAGGCCGAAAAGGCCGCCGAACACGGCGACGGCAACCCCGACCCGCTCAATATCGGCTCGGCCTTCTTCGAGCTGACGACGCGGCTGATGGCCGACCCCGCCCGGCTGGTCCAGGCCCAGATCAACCTCTGGCAGGACTACATGTCGCTCTGGCAGACGGCGACACGGCGCTTCTTCGGCGACACGGCCGCACCGGTCGCCGAGCCGGCGCCGGGCGACCGGCGGTTCAAGGACCAGGCCTGGCAGGAAAGCTTCGTCTTCGACTTCATCAAGCAGTCCTATCTGCTGAGCGCGCGCTGGCTACAGCAGACGGTCAAGGAGACCGAAGGGCTCGATCCGAAGACGCAACAGAAGGTTGACTTCTATACGCGCCAGTTCGTCGACGCGATGGCGCCGTCGAACTTCCTCGTGACCAACCCCGAGGTGCTGCGCGCGACCATCGAGTCCGGCGGCGAGAACCTGGTCAAGGGTCTCGACAATCTCCTCAAAGATCTCGAGCGCGGCAAGGGCAAGCTCGCGATCAAGATGACCGACATGGCGGCGTTCGAGGTCGGCAAGAACATCGCCACCACGCCGGGCAAGGTCGTCTTCCAGAACGACCTGATGCAGCTGATCCAATACTCGCCGACCACCGAGAAGGTGATGAAGCGGCCGCTGCTGCTGGTGCCGCCCTGGATCAACAAATTCTATATCCTCGACCTTCGCGACAAGAACTCGTTCATCAAATGGGCGGTGAGCCAGGGCATCACGGTCTTCGTCGTCTCTTGGGTCAACCCGGACGAGAAGCTCGCGCAGAAGACCTTCGAGGACTACATGTTCGAAGGTCCGCTCGCGGCGATCG
Source organism: Alphaproteobacteria bacterium (assembly GCA_016869285.1). Classification (GTDB taxonomy): domain Bacteria; phylum Pseudomonadota; class Alphaproteobacteria; order SHVZ01; family SHVZ01; genus SHVZ01. The sequence goes on along the minus strand of VGEN01000192.1, from coordinate 5,723 downwards.
ATGCGATCGAGAAGGCGACCGGCGAAAAGGAGATCAACGCGATCGGGTACTGCATCGGCGGAACGCTGATGGCGGCGACGCTCTCCTACATGCAGGCGAAGAAGGACAACCGCATCGCCAGCATCACCTACTTCACGACGATGGTGGATTTCACCGAGGCCGGCGAGCTCGCCGTCTTCATCGACGAGGAGCAGCTGCAGTCGCTCGAGAGCCGCATGGAGAAGGAAGGCGGCGTGCTCGACGGCGGCGCCATGTCGACGACCTTCAACATGCTGCGCGCCAACGACCTGATCTGGTCCTTCGTCGTCAACAACTACCTGCTCGGCAAGGACCCCTTCCCCTTCGACCTGCTCTACTGGAACGCGGATTCGACACGCATGCCAGCGGCCATGCACAGCTTCTATCTCCGCAAGATGTACCAGGAGAACAAGCTGGTAGAGCCGGGCGCGATCCGCTTCGGCAACGTCCCGATCGACCTGACCAAGATCAAGCTGCCGACCTTCATCCTGTCGACCCGGGAGGACCACATCGCGCCGTGGCGTTCGACCTTCGCCGGCACCAAGCTCTACCAGGGTCCGGTCAAGTTCGTGCTCTCAGGCTCCGGTCATATCGCCGGCGTCGTCAACCCGCCGGTGCCGGAGAAGTACGGCTATTGGACCAACGACAAGAAAGCCGAGACGCCCGAAGCCTGGCTTGCGGGCGCGACGCAGCACGCCGGGTCATGGTGGCCGGAATGGAAGAAATGGCTGGAGGCCTTCTCCGGCGGCGAAGTCCCGGCGCACAAGCCCGGCGACGGCAAGCTCAAAGCCATCGAGGACGCACCCGGCTCCTACGTGATGGTCAAGGCGCATTAAGCGCTACTTGTTCGCGTGAGAATTCTGCTTGAGCCAAGCGGAGAGTTCTGTCTCGCTCAAGCTACCCGACGCGAGATCGCGGAATACGGCCACAGCATCGGCTTCAGCCGCGGCAAGCTTCCATCCGTTTCGGCGCAAGAAGAGGTACGCGGCCAAGAGCGCAGACCTCTTGTTGCCGTCGATAAAAGGATGATTGCGAGCTATGCCGAACGCATAGGAGGTCGCGAGGTCGAAGGCGGTTGGAGTGCCGTAGGCTGCAAGGTTCTGCGGGCGCGCGAGTGCGGACTCAAGCAACCCTTCGTCACGTATGCCAGCGCTGCCCCTATGCTCGATGATCGTGTCCGTGTGCAGCGAGATGACGGTTCGTTTGAGCAGCCATTCCCACGTCACTTCGCCAGCTCTCGAAGCGTATTCCGGTATGCGCGCATTCCTTCGCGGCCCGCCTCCATCTGCGCCTCGAACTCGGCATCGTAGGCCGACAACTCGATTCCGTTCGGAGTCTCGGAAACACATAGCATGTCGCCCTTTGCGAGATTCAGGCGCTCAAGCAGCTCTTTTGGCAGAACGACACCGACCGAGTTTCCGACGGTCGTCAGCTTGATCTTCAGCATCGCGGCCTCACGGTCGGAAGTTATAACTTGCATTATAACTAATCTGTACGACGAGCTATTTCAATACTCAATCGCCCCGCTCGCGCCGGTAGGTCTGGGCGTGGCGAGTGTAGCCGTCGGTGGACTCGGCCATTCCGGCTAGGTCCTCGGGCGTGAGCTGGCGCATGAACTTGGCCGGGCTGCCGCCCCAGAGCTCGCCGGTCTTGATGTGCTTGCGCGGCGTCAGCAGCGACTTGGCCGCGAGCATGGCGCCGCCCTCGATCGTCGTGCCTTCGAGGATGGTCGAGGACATGCCGATGAAGGCGCCGTCGCCGAGCACGAAGCCTTCGCCGACCACCGCGTGGCCGATCAGCACATCGGCGCCGATCACGGTCGGATAGCGCTTGCCGGCGACATGGATGATCGAGCCGTCCTGGATGTTGGAGCGCGGGCCGATGGTGATCTTGTTGAGGTCGCCGCGCAGCACGACGTTGAACCAGACGCTGGCGCCCGAGCCGATCTCGACATTGCCGATGATGACGGCGTTGTCGGCGATGAAGGCGTCGGGCGCGATCGTCGGCATCACCCCGCCGAAGGGAATGAGGATTCCGGAACGGCGCTGACTCATCGGGGACTCCAGAAAGAAACGGGGCGCGAGACCCTGGGTCCGCGCCCCGCTGATCGACGATATGACGAAGGCGACTAGCGCTTCGAGAACTGGAAGCTGCGACGCGCCTTGGCGCGGCCGTACTTCTTGCGCTCGACGACGCGGCTGTCGCGGGTCAGGAACCCGCCGCGCTTCAAGACCGGGCGCAGGCCCGGCTCGAAGTTGGTGAGCGCGCGGCTGATGCCGTGACGAACCGCGCCCGCCTGGCCGGAGAGCCCGCCGCCCTTGACCGTGCACCAGACGTCGTACTGCTCCTTGCGGTTGGCGATCTCGAAAGGCTGTGCCAGCAGCATGCGGAGCACGGGGCGGGCGAAGTATTCCTTGATGTCGCGATCATTGACCGTGACGCGGCCGATGCCGGGCTTGAGCCAGACGCGGGCGACCGCGTCCTTGCGGCGGCCGGTCGCGTAGGCGCGGCCCTTGCCGTCGATCTTCGGCTGCGCCGCGACGGCGGCAGCGGCCGGATCGGCCTTGAGACCCTGGAGCTGTTCCTTGAGGCCAGTCATTATCAGGCGCTCCTCTTGTTCTTCGCGTTCATCGCAGCGACGTCGAGCTTCGCCGGCTGCTGTGCGGCGTGCGGATGGTCCGCGCCGGTATAGACCTTGAGATTGCCGAGCTGACGGCGGCCCAGCGGACCGCGGTGCATCATGCGCTCGACCGCTTTGTAGATGACGCGCTCGGGGAAGCGGCCGCCGAGGCGCTGCCCCATGGTCAGGCCCTTGATGCCGCCCGGATTGTTGGTGTGATAGTAGAAGACCTTGTCGGTCATCTTGCGCCCGGTCACCCGCACCTTCTCGGCGTTGATGACGATGACGTTGTCGCCCATGTCGACATGGGGCGTATAGGTCGGCAGGTGCTTTCCACGCAGCCGCATGGCCAGGATCGAGGCCAGACGTCCGAGCACGACGCCATCGGCGTCGATCAGCACCCATTTCTTGTCCTTGCGGGCTTCTGCCGGCTTGGCGGAATAGGTCTTCATCGCTCGCGCTCTTCAATGAGGACCGGTCCACCCAAGGGGGACCGGCCGAAGGCGCGGACTATTGCAGAATTTGCCGAGGTGTCAACGAGAAAGGCCCGGAATTCGCGCTGATTTTGTATGCGGTAATATAATACCTCAATCAGTACAGAACCGCCTCGGCGAGTGGATGCCGTAGCATCGAGCCGGTCAGGCGATAACCGAGTTCGCGATAGGCCTCGAACTGCCCCTCGTCGAAGAACTGGTCCATCGTGGTCTCGTGCGGATAGTCGGGGCTGCCGGCGCGGTAGCGCAGAAGGTCGGTCGGCAGCGACTCGACCAGGGTCGACTTCACGTAGAAGAGCAGGCTCTGAGTCGACGGACGTCCGGGCTGATCGGGATAGGTGACGATGCCGATCGCGAAACCGCGCGCAGCGACACGGACCTGGCTCGCAAAGCCGCTGCTCGCCGTCGCCGAGACAACGCCCGAAAGCGGCGCCGGGGAGATCGCTGGTGGCGCCGAGGCTCCTAGAAGCCTGCTCGCGACGGCCTGCAGCTCGCCGATGCTCGGTTCCATGTCGATCACAGCGCCGAAGTCGAGCCTCGCGCGCTCGATCGCGGTCGATAAACCGTCGAATACGTAGTCGGGATCGCACTCGGCGTCGGCGGCAACGATGACGCGCAGGCGCCGCCGGAAAAGCTCATAGAGACCGATGTTCTCGAAGTGACCGCCGTCGGTCAGCTCGAGATACGCCGCCTTCTCGTGGAAGCCGAAGCCGAGAGCGCCGAGAACGCCCGCCGGAATCAGGCGGGCCGATCCCCTTTCGCCGCTGGGGTTCGGCACGAAGTAGCCGAGGCGCGCATTGAACACCCACATCACAAAGGCGTAGAGGACGTTGCGCGTTACGGGCGTACCATGCGGATTGACCGCAGCGCCGGATACCGCCATCGCGGTCGCCAGCGTGAGGCCGTTGGTCTTCGCCGTGCGCTTCATGTAGCTCGCGGTCGCACGCCATCCGGTCGAGGACGATCCGCAGAAGGCGGGCGTCAGGATGAAGTTGTCGCCGCCGCGGCCCCGGATCAGCGCATTGTCGGCGTTGGCGAGGACGACGTTGGTGTTGATGATGTGATACGGGCTGCCCTCGCAGCCGAACTCCACGAGCATCGCGAGATCGGCCGGCGCCGCGGTCGGCTCAGCCGCGCCTCCCGGGCTCGGCGTCCAGGAAGGCATGAACGCCTCCATCAGCCGGTCGCGATAGAAGCGGTGATGGCCTAGATAGTTGATGTTCATCACGAAGCCGAGGGTGACCAGCGCCGCCGGCAGGAGCAGCCACCAGCTCCAGCCGGTGTCAACTGCGACGCTCGCCGCGTTGGCGACCACCGCCAGGAGGCCGAGCATGGCAATGCCAACGCCGATCGGGATCAGCTTGCTTTGCACTGGCGCCGGCAGCGACTTGATTGCGGTCTTGGCGCGGCTGAGCCAAGCGATCAGGCCGCCGATCGCGCCGAGGACCGCCGGCAAGGCAAAGTCGATGCCATCGCCGGGAGGAGCCGCATATACCAGGAGGGCAAGCCCTAGCGGCAGGCCGATCCCGATCATCAGGAGCAGCCCCAACCACCAGAGCCGGCCGACCAGCTTCTCGATCCGGCGCCGCCAGCGGTAGGCGAGCGTCCATTTTCCCGACTTGAGCGAGATGGCATCGACGCCCTTGGCGAGCGCGGTGTAGCCGACGCTGTAGACGGCGAACACAAGCGCGATCGCAAGCTGGACGGCCAGGATGACGGCGAGCCCTTTCGCCGCGATCGTCAGCGCGCGCGAGCAGCCGTTTTCGCCGCACAGATAGTCATGAATGGAGACCAGAAGCGAAGGCAACAGGAATGGAGACCAGAAGCGAAGGCAACAGGCTGTCCGTCGGCCAGATCAGCGCCTGCTCAAACAGCCGGTCGCCACCCCACAACGCCACGCAATAGACGAAGAACATCAACGCCGCATACACGGAGGCGCTGACAAGAACGCCGCGCGCGACGGTTGCTGCCATCGCGATCTCGTTGAGGCCTTTTCCGGGAGTGAGGTAGCGCCCGCGCTGGCGGATATGGTTGAGGTTCTCGGCCGAGCGCGACAGCGTCCCGGGACCGTAAGGATGTCCGGGCGTTCCCGGCTGGCCGAGAGGAAAGCTGGCTGCGGTGACGCCGAAGGGACTGCCCGTCTGGTCCTCATTCTTCTCGACGTGCCATGTCAGGGACGAGCCGGTGTAGCCGCCGCCCGAAACGGTCGAGAGATAGTCGACATTGGCAAGCGCGTTGCCCCTGCCCGGAAGCTCGCGCACCAGCGCGTGCAGCACACCGAGGGCGAAGGAGGCCGAGCGGATTCCGCCGCCCGAGAGCGCGAGCCCGATCAGGGGCGCGTTCTCAGCCTTGCGGAACCGTGGGGACTGACGGATGCGACTCTCTTCCTTGGCAAGGAGCTCGTCGATCCGGGTGAGCTGCCCCCGGATTTTTTGGACACCGATTTGTCCAACCGGAGGCATTCATGATGAAGTCGAGCATGAACCAAATCGAAACCAACGATGTGAATGATGATACCGAGGTCGGCAGGGTCGAGCGCAGTTCGTCCGGGCAGTCTCCTGGCCATGTGTTCCCTGGCCAGGGAACGACGC
>VGEN01000191.1 GCA_016869285.1 Alphaproteobacteria bacterium | reverse complement strand
CCTCAAGCACCGCGCGCTCCTCCGGCGTCAGCCGGACTACCACTGCATCGGCTATCATCCCAATGTTGAATCATGAATCAGATCTCCGCGAAAGCGGGTACTAGTTGGCTCCGGCCGCGAGAAGGAGCCGCTCGATTTCTCGATAACCGCGCTGCCTTGCATGGGCCAAGGGCCGCACGCCGTCCTTGTCGGCGAGATTCGGATCGGCCTTGGCTTCCAGCAGCAGTCGGACAATCTCAATATGTCGCGGCCCGCCGTCGGAAAGGATGATCGCCTCGAGAAGCCCGGTCCACCCGAGACGGTTGACATGGTTCACATCGACGCCGGCCGCGATCAGCGCGCGCACGGTTTCGACATGGCCGCGCTCGCAAGCGGGGATCAACGCGGTGCCGCCGTAGCGATTGGTGCTCTTGAGATCGGCGCCGTGCGCGAGCATGAGCTTCAGGATCTCCAGGCGGCCGGCAGCGCCGGCAAAGAGATAGGGGCTGTCCTGGATGTCGTCCTTGGCGTTCACGTCGGCGCCGGCGGCGATAAGGAACCGCGCGATCTCGACGTGATTGCCGTGCGTCGCCACCAGGAGAGCGGTGCGACGACGCTCGTCGCGAGCGTGGACGCTCGCGCCAGCCGCGATCAGCCGCCTGGTCTCCTCGGCATTTCCGCCGGCCGCGGCCTGGATCAGCGCGCGATCCTTCGCATCGTCGGCGAAGGCGCCGGTCATGGCGAGCAGCAGCGACAGCAGCAGGAGAAGACGCATCTCACCCCGCGGCAACGATGCGCGCCAGGATCTCGCCGGCCTTGGCGCATTGCTCGCGCGTCACGTTGAGGTGCGTCGTGGCCCTGACCGTGCGCTCGGCGAAGGCATTGACCAGAACGCCCTGCTCCCGCGCGCGGGCGACCACCGTCGCTGCGTTCGGCGCGTTCGGGGCGGTACGGAAGATGACGATGTTGGTCTGCACCGTCTTCATGTCGATGATCGCCCCCTTGGCATCGGCGATCTTCTCCGCGAGCGCACGCGCGTTGGCGTGATCTTCCGGGAGTCGCCCCATGTTGTTGTCGAGGGCGTAGAGTCCGGCGGCCGCGAGGATCCCGGCCTGACGCATGCCGCCGCCGAAGCGGCGCCGGGCACGCAGCGCGACGGCAATGTCGTCCTTGCGTCCGACAACGACGCTGCCGACCGGGCAGCCGAGGCCCTTGGAGAGCGCGACCGAGGCCATGTCGAAAGGCCGCGCGAGCTCGGCAAGGGAGGCATTGGTTGCGGCCGCGACATTGAACAAGCGCGCCCCGTCGAGATAGCTCGAAATGCCCCTCGCCTTCGCCGCGGCGCAGATCGCCTCCGCGTCCGTCTGCGGGAAGATCACCCCGCCGCCGCGGTTATGCGTGTTCTCGATGACCACGGCCGAGGTTGCCGGGAAGACGAAATGCCCTCGCGCCTTGACTGCGCTCTCAAAGTCCCGGGCGGTGAAGGTGCCGCCCTGGCCGACAACGGCGAACTGCACCCCTGCATTGGCACCCGAGGCGCCGGCCTCGTGCCAAACGATGTGGCTTTCCCAGCCGACGACCACCTCCTCGCCCGGCCGGGTCAGGACCTGCAGCGCCACCTGGTTCGCCATCGTGCCGCTGGGCACGAAGAGCGCCGCTTCCTTGCCGAGAAGCTGGGCGACCCGGTCCTGCAGGCGGTTGATCGTCGGGTCTTCGCCATACTGGTCGTCGCCGACCGGCGCTTCAGACATGGCGCGACGCATAGCCGACGAGGGCAAGGTCACGGTATCGGAACGAAGATCGATGCGGTCCAAGATGCGCACTTCCTGCTTTAAACGAAATGTTAACCAGTAGGGGCGAGTGTTATGGACAAAGCGGCGCGAAGTACATAGCTTTCCGTCGGGCTGATCGAAGTGATAGCCAGGATTCTCAGCGAAATTCCAATGGATTCCGAATGACTAAGCCCCTTCGCATCCTGGTCGCCGATCCGAATCAAGTCGCCCGACAGCTGATCATGCGGTCGGTCACGTCGTGGCGCCCGGCCGAGTTCGCTTATGTCGGAACCGCCGCCGAAGCCAGGGCAGCGCTGTCCACCGAGGGCGAGGCTTTCGACCTGATGTTCGTCGAGTCGGAGCTTCCCGATGACGCCGGGTCTCGGTTGACCAAGTGGGTACGCATCGACGACGCGAGCCCTCGCCCGAACCTGCCGGTCGTCCTGATGTCGGCCGGCTTCCCGCAGGAGGGCATGAAGACCGCCTTCCACGCCGGGGCGCATTTCCTGCTGCAGAAGCCGTTCAACCAGAGCCGGGTGACGGCGATCGTCGACGAGGCGACCAGCGCCTATCCGAATTTCATCGTCGGCCCGTCCTATATCGGCCCCGATCGGCGTACCGCCCGGCGGCCGATCCGCCAGGACCGGCGCCATGCCGGATCTAGCTCGGTCCAGATCGTCGATGATCCTGCCGGCTACGCACTGGAGAAGGACACCCTCATCGTCGTGTTCGACTATCTCCGGCTTCGCCTGTCGCGGGCGGCGCCCGAGCTGTTCCGGGACTTCTTGCTGCGGCCCCATCTGCAGCAGGCGATCCACAACATCCCGGCGGTCCGCGAGCGCGTCCTTGCCAGGGTCACCGAGCAGCACGCCAGCCTTCGTATTGAGAGCGAGGCGCTTGCGCTCGGCGCCGATGCCAACGCGCTTCACCGCATGAACGGCACCGCGCTGCAGATCGCCAACACGACGAGCACCGCCGGCTTCGCGCTGATGGCGGCGATCTCGACCTCGCTCCATCACCACACCTCGGGCGCCTACGAGATCTCGGACCGGCTCGTCCGCTTCCTCGTCACCCATGTGAGCGCGCTCGGCTCGGCCGTCGCCCATCGCATCTTCGATGACGGCGGCAATGTCGGCCAGTCGATCATCGCCACGATCGGCGTCGCCGAAGCGGTATTCCGCCGCTCCGCCGCCGCCAAGACAGTCTAGCCTCCGATCCGGTCGATCGTCACGCGAACCTCGGCGACGAGGCGCGCCACCAGCTCGCCCGCCTTCTGCCGTCGCGCAAGACGCAGGCCCTGTCCGGCCCAGAGCGACAAGTACTCCGTGCGCCCTGCCTTGCCGGCCGCCGTCCGCATCGGCCGGGTCAGCGCGTTTTGCAGCGGGAAGCCCGGAACCTCGTCGCCGACCTCGATCATGACGCGGTTGACGATGCCTCGTGCCGGCCGCCCGGAGAAGGCACGGGTGATGCGCGTCTCATGCTCGCGCGACGTCAGGATCTTCTCCTTGTAGGCGTCGGAAACCCCCGCCTCTTCGCAGGTAAGGAAGGCGGTGCCCATCTGCACGGCGCTGGCGCCGAGCGCGAAGGCGGCGGCGATGCCGCGCCCGTCCATGATTCCTCCCGAGGCGATGACCGGCACGCGCACCGCATCGACGATCTGCGGCACCAGCGCCATGGTGCCGATCATCGAGGCCTCGAAGGGCTGGGCGAAGCTGCCGCGATGTCCGCCGGCCTCGCTGCCTTGCGCCACCACGGCGTCGACGCCGAGCTTCTCGATCGCCAGAGCCTCCTCGACCGTGGTCGCCGTTCCTGCGACGAGCATGCCGCGCGCCCTCGCTGCCGCGACGACTTCGCTCGGCACCGGAGCGAAGGTGAAGCTGAACATCGCCGCACCGGAGTCCAGCACCGCGGCGAGCTGATCGTCGAAGCTGTAGGTCGGCGGCGCCGGCGCGGCCGGCGGCGGCAGGCCGAGCTCGGTGTAATAGGGCGCCAAGCGCGCGATCGCCGGCGCGAAGGCTCTCGGCGGCACTGGCGCCGGCAGCGGCGAGAACAGGTTGAGGCCGAAGGGCCGCGGCGTCTTCTCGCGGATCGATTTGGCCGCTTCCGTGATCTGCGGCGGCGCAAGATAGGCGGCGCCAAAGACACCGATGCCGCCCGCTTCCGAAACTGCAGCAACGAGCGCCGGGCTATCGCCGCCCCCCGCCATCGGTGCCTGGATGATCGGATGAGCCACGCCCAGCCGTTCAGTCAGCCCGGTCGGTATCGGCATCGCCTTCTCTCCTTGCAGCCAGACCAGCCTAGGCCCGCGGCCGCGAGGAGAGAAACGGCAATGTCGGATAGCGCCTATCGCCTCTGCCGATAGCTACTCGGCGGCGGCCTGCACCGCTTGCGGTCGGGCGCACCCGAGGAAGGCCGTGAGCGCGCTCGAGACAAAAGCGTCCCGGCGCTGGATGAACACAGTCGCCACCTCGGCCTCCTTCGCCGGGAGCGCGTGAAGCGCCACCCGGCCTTCGCGCGCCGCACCGGCCACGACGCTGCGCGGCAACAGGCTGACGCCGAGACCGGCGGCGACGCATCCCAGAATGCCGTCGATCGTACCGAACTCCAGTCGGCGCAAGCCGATGATGCCTCTCGCCGCCAGAGCGGCTTCGAGCCGCTGCCGATAGGAGCAACCCGCGCGCAGCACTACGATCTTGAGTTTCGAGTCCCGGGGCAGATCCTCCGGCCTCGCGACGCGGCGTGCCGTCACCATCACCAGCTCCTCCGCGAATACCTTCTCCTCGACCAGATCCGGATGGTCGACCGGAGCGCAGACGAAAGCGCCCTCCAGGCGATGCTCCAGAACCTGCTCAACAAGCTCGGCCGTCGTCCCGGTGCGGAGCACGAGATCGACCTCGGGATAGGCATCGGCAAAGGCCGAAAGCACCTGCGGCAATCGAAGCGCCGCCGTGGTCTCGAGCGAACCGATGGCGAGCTCGCCTTTCGGCTTCCCGTCATCGGCAACCGCGCGACGCGCCTCCGCAAGAAGCTGGCCTGCGCGACGCGCGTAAGGCAGAAGCCGCTGTCCCGCCGGAGTCAAGGCGACCCCGCGACTATGACGCTGGAACAAAACCTCTCCGAGCTGCGCCTCAAGATGGCGGATACGCGCGGTGACGTTCGACTGCACTGTGTTGAGCTCGAACGCCGCCCGGTTCATGCCGCCGAGTCGCGCGACCGCTTCGAAGATCCGAAGATCGCCCGCATCCATATTGATAATCCTACATCACGCCTGGGCCTCACGCGCAACATCGGCGACGACTCTTCGATGCCATGCCCGTAACCATCAGCGTCTCGACTAACGGAACCGATACCGCGCGTTACGAGAGCGCGCACATGGGCGGCAAGCGGACGCCGTCTGGAACGGACCGGAGCTTCGCCGGCTCAAGGAGGCGCATCTGCGCCACGACCTTGCCGCCTACCCGTTCTGCCGGAAGTGCCTCGGCCTCGCAGCCTAGGCGCTCCTCTCGGCCCGATCGATCGCCATCCGGAAAGACAGGATACGCTCGGCCAGCGCCTCGTATTGCGGGTCGATGTGCTGGCCGTCGACATAGTATTCCCCCGAGGGCGTCGCGCTCTTGCGAGCGACGATCACCTTTTTCGCCCAGGCGATTTCATCGGCGGTCGGCCCATAAGCCTCGTTGGCGATCGGGATCAGCGCCGCGTCTTCGAAGACGCGTCCGTCGAAGCCGAGCTCACGGCTGGCGAGGCAGGAGGCGCGGAAGCCCTCCACATCCCTGGGTTCGCGGAAAGATGAGTCGATCACCGCGAGGCCGTTGGCGCGCGCCGCCAGCACCAGCGCCGCCAGGGCGGGGACCACCGGCCAGCGATTGAGGGCCGGACGCCGGAAGGCGTTGAGGCCGCGCGAGAGGTCGCCAAGCCCGACCGTGAGTCCGACGAGGCGCGGCGTCGCGCGCGCGATTTCCTGCACATTCACGAGGCCGCGCGGCGTCTCGATCATGCCCCAGAGCCTCAGGCTCGGCGTCGCGCCGTTGGCGACGAGCACCGCCTCGGCGGCGCGGACATGGTCCGCTCCCTCGGTCTTTGCCAGCACGACGCCATCGACCGGCGCCTTCGCCAGCGCCGCGAGGTCGGCGTGTCCCCAAGGCGTGTCGAGGCCGTTCACCGTCACCAGCTTCTCCTGATGACGGAAGCCGCCTCTCTCGAGCGTCGCGATCACGCGCCGACGTGCCGCGTCCTTGTCGCCGGGCGGCACCGAGTCCTCGATCTCGAAGAGCAGGACATCGGGGTGAAACGACGCCGCGCCCTCATAGGCGCCGGGGTCGACGCCGAGACGATAGAGAACGCTCCGCCTCGGCGTCGGCAGCTTGGGCTCGGCCATCACTTCTTCGAGATGTTCCAGTAGAAGCTCGAGGGCGAGCGCATCACGCCTTCGAGGCTCGCGCGATAGGCGATCGGTTGGAACACCTGGCCGAAGGAGATGAAGGGCAGCACCTCGTATTGCCGCTTCTGCAAGTCGATGACGATCTTCTTCTGCTTCTCGAGATCCGGCTCGGCGATCCAGGCGGCGCGGAGCTTCTGGATCTCGTCGTCGCAGGGCCAGCCATGCCAGGCTTTCTCACAGTCTGTCGCCGCCGCGGTCGCCCAGGGCGTCGCCGCCTGGAAGCCATTCTCGGAGGTGAAGAAAATATTTCAGCCGCCGGCGTTCGGTGCGTCCTTCTTGGTCCGCCGCTGCAGCATGGTGGCCCAGTCGATCGCCTGGACATCGACCTTGGCGCCGATTTTCCGCAGGTTCTCCGCCGTCAGCAGCGCCGCGGCGTGGAACATCGGGAAGTCGGTCGGGTCGAGCACGACGATCGGGTCGCCCTTGTAGCCGGACTCTTCAAGAAGCCGCTTCGCCGTAGCGATACGCTTGGCCGGATCCTTCTCCTTGACCGCCTCGGCGCCGACATCGCTCTCGAAGGGCGTGCCGCAGACGAAAGCGGCCGGACAGACCTTCCAGAACGCCGGATCGCTGCCCGCGGCAGCGCGCAGATACTCCTCCTGGTCGACCGCCCAGAGCAGGGCCTGCCGCGCCTTCGGGTGGTTGAAAGGCGGATGGATATGGTTCGGCCGGATCATGGTCTGCAGGCCCCAGGGATCGGTCGAGACCACGACCACGTTCGGATTCCGCTTGAGCACCGGCACGAGGTCGACCGCCGGCGTCTCCCAATAATCGATCTCGCCCAACTGCAACGCCGCCGCGGTCGTCGCCGCATCCGGCATGATGATCCACTCGACGCGGTCGACCTTCACGACCTTGCCGCCGGCACCGAAGCTCGGCGGCTCGGACCGCGGCACATATTTCGTATGGGGCTGTCCCAGATAACTCGGTTATGGAGTTATCATGGGACGGATACGACGGAGCCGATTGGGGGTCTCGAAGCAGGATCGCCTGATCGAACATTTCGTAGCTGGAACGACGGCGCGTACCGCATCGAGTCTCTGCGGAGTGAACCGCAAGACAGGGGCGTTTTTCTTTCATCGCCTTCGTGAACTGATCGCCCGCGAGCTGGAAGCCGAGAGCGAGGCGATGTTCGGCGGCGAGATCGAAGTGGATGAGAGCTACTTCGGCGGCCGGCGCAAGGGAAAGCGTGGAAGGGGCGCGGG
>VGEN01000190.1 GCA_016869285.1 Alphaproteobacteria bacterium | reverse complement strand
CTCGACCCCAATATCCGGAGGCCGCATGTTTCAGCCCGATCTCTTGAGCGGAAAGCGCATCCTGGTCACCGGCGGCGGAACCGGGCTCGGCAAGAGCATGGGAAAGCGCTTTGTCGAGCTCGGCGCCGAGCTCCTGATCTGCGGGCGCCGCGAGAACGTGCTGGCCGAGACCGCGGCCGAGCTTGGCAAGATCAGCAACCGGGCGGTCAGGACGCACTCGATCGACATTCGCGACCCCGATGGGGTCGAGCGGATGATGGACTGGGCCTTCGCCGACGGCGCGATCGACATCCTCGTGAACAACGCGGCCGGCAACTTCATTGCCAAGACCGAGACGCTGTCGCATCGCGCCGTCGACTCGGTTCTGGGCATCGTGCTCCACGGCACCACCTACTGCACGCTCGCCGCCGGCCGACGCTGGATCGAGGCCAAGCACAAGGGCGTCATCCTCAGCATCCTCGCCACCTATGCCTGGACCGGGTCGCCCTTCGTGGTGCCAAGCGCAATGGCCAAGGCCGGCGTTCTGGCGCTGATGCAGAGCCTCGCCGTCGAGTGGGGCGGAAAGGGCATCCGCACGGTTTCGATTGCGCCCGGTCCCTTCCCGACCAAGGGCGCCTGGGATCGCCTGGTGCCGCCCGCGATGGCCGATCGCTGGGAGAAGGCGGGCCCGATGAAACGGGTCGGCGAGCATATCGAGCTCGCGAACCTCGCCGCCTATCTCGTCTCCGACATGGCCGATTACATCAACGGCGACTGCATCACCATCGACGGCGGACGCTGGCTTCAGGGCGCCTCGATGTTCCACCACCTCTCGGCCCTGACCGAGGAGCAGTGGGCGGCGATGCGCCCGAAGAAATCCTAGACGCGCTTACGCCGCTCCGGGAACAGCGAGAGCAACCCGTCGGCGCTGGCCGGGGCGACGCCGCGCTCGGTCACGAGCCCGGTGACAAGGCGTGCCGGCGTCACGTCGAAACCGTAGTTGACTACCGGCGAGCCCTCCGGCGTCACCTGCACCGTGGCGATGCTTCCGTCCTCGGCGCGGCCGGTGATCTTCGAGACCTCGGCGCCGTCCCGCTCCTCGATCGGCACATCGCGGACGCCGTCGCGGATAGTCCAGTCGATGGTCGGCGAGGGCAGGCAGACATAGAAAGGCACGCCGTTGTCCTTGGCGGCGAGCGCCTTCAGGTATGTGCCGATCTTGTTGCAGACATCGCCCTCGGCGGTGGTGCGGTCCGTGCCGACGAAGCAGAGGTCGACCTTGCCGTGCTGCATCAGGTGGCCGCCGGTATTGTCGACGATCACCGTGTGCGGAACGCCGTGGTTGTTGAGTTCCCAGGCGGTAAGGCCGGCGCCTTGGTTGCGCGGCCTCGTCTCGTCGACCCAGACGTGAACGGGAATGCCCGCCTCGTGCGCGAGGTAGATCGGCGCCGTCGCCGTGCCCCAGTCGACGGTGGCGAGCCAGCCGGCATTGCAGTGGGTAAGCACATTGACTGTCTTCCCCGGCTTCCTCGCTGCCGCCTTCCGGATGAGCTCAAGGCCATGGGTGCCGATCGAGCGGTTGATGGCGACGTCCTCGTCGGCGATCTCGGCGGCTCGGGCCCAGGCGGCGGCGAACCGCTCCTTCGGCGGCAGGGGGGCGACCTTGGCGCGGACGTCATCGAGCGCCCAGCGCAGATTGATCGCGGTCGGCCGCGTCGCGTGAAGCAGGTCGTAGGCCGCGGCGAGGCTGGAATCCGACGGATCGTCGCGCAGCGCGATGGCGAGCCCGTAGGCAGCCGTCGCCCCGATCAGCGGGGCGCCGCGGATCAACATGGCGCGGATCGCATGCACGACCTCGGCGAGCGTGCGGAGCCGAACGGTGACGAAGGCATGCGGCAGCTTGGTTTGGTCGATGACCTCGACCGTGCGGCCATCCTCGCCGGGCCAGATCGTCCGTCGATGAATGCCGCCGACCTTCATCTTAGCGTCTCCGACTCGAGGAAAGGCCGGGACATTAGGCGCGGGCGTTCGCAGGCGCAACGCCTCGCGACATACGCGAGGCCGTCTCCTCCGCGGCCTCGCCGCAGCCAACGGGAAAGCGGGACCCTGGCTCAGACCTTGAAGCGCGGGTCGAACCAGTCGCGGAGCGAGTCGCCGAAGAGGTTGAAGGCGAAGACGGCGAAGCTGATGGCCAGCCCGGGGAAGAGGATCATCCACGGCGCCTCGCGGTAGAAATCCGAAGCGTTGCCGGAAAGCATCAGGCCCCAGGCCGGAGTCGGCTCGGTGACGCCGAGGCCGAGGAAGGAAAGCGAGGCCTCGAGCAGGATCGCCTGGGCGATATACGCCGTCAGCATGATCAGATAGGGCGCGGCGACGTTCGGCGCCATGTGCCGGAAGATGATGCGCATATTGCTGTAGCCGGCGGCGCGCGCCGCATCGATATAGGGCATCTCGCGCACGGAGAGCGCCGCGGCGCGGATCACGCGCTCGACCTTGGGCAGGATCGGGATGGCGATGGCGACGATCAGGTTGAGATCGACGCCGGCGACCACGAACTTGCCGAGCATGGCGACGACGACCAGGGCCAGCACAATCAATGGGAACGATAGAACGACGTCGACGAAGCCCTGCGTGACGAGATCGATACGGCCGCCGAAGTAAGCGGAGGCGACGCCGAGCGCTGCGCCCAGCGTGCAGCCGACGAAGGAGGAGAGGAAACCGATGGTTAGCGCGGTACGCGCGCCATGGATCACGCGCGAGAAGATGTCCCGTCCGAAAGCATCTGTGCCGAACCAGTGCTCGAAGCTGGGCGGCGCCAGCATCGCGCCGAAGTCGAGCGCCACCGGGTCGTAGGGGGCGACCTGCGGCGCGAAGACGCCGGCACCGATCATCACGACGATGACGACGAAGGCGATGGCGCCGAGCGGCTGCGCGACCGCGAACGCGAAGACCGGATGCCGGCGCTTCGGCAGCGTGTAGGTGACGAGCGGGGCGGTCGCGGTCATCAGTAGCGAATCCGCGGATCGAGCGCGGCATAGAGCACGTCGACCAGCAGGTTGACGGCGATGAAGATCGAAGCGATCAGCATCACCATGGTCTGAATCAGCGTGAAATCGTTGCGCGAGACCGCCTGCACGAACAGCTTGCCGATGCCGTTCAGGTTGAAGACCTGCTCGGTAACGACGAGGCCGCCGATCAGGAAGGCGAATTCGAGGCCGATGACGGTGATCGCCGGCAGCAACGCGTTGCGCATCGCATGGCGAGAGACCACCAGCCGCTCATAGACGCCCTTGGCGCGGGCGGTGCGGATGTAGTCCTCCTTCATCACCTCGATGATCGAGGAGCGCACCATGCGCGCGACCACGGCGGCGTAACGGTAGCCGACGGCCGCTGCCGGCCAGATCAGTTGCGAGAGATTGGCGATCGGGTCCTTGTAGATCGGCGTGTAGGTGATCGGCGGCAGCCAGTTGAAGAAGGAGAGCAGCGAGAGAATCACCAGCATACCGAGCCAGAAGGAGGGCACGGCGAGGCCGGCGATGGTGAATAGACGAATCGCGTAGTCGACCCAGGTGTCGTGGAACAGGGCGGAGAGCGTTCCCATCGGGATCGCGATCAGCACGGCGATGAGCGTAGCCAGGATCGCGACCTCGATCGAGAGCTCGAGACGGGCGGCGATCTCCTCCGTGACCGGCCGATCGGTCCACATCGACTGGCCGAAGTCGAAAGTGGCCATGCCCTTCATCCAGTCGCCGAACTGCGCCGGCAGCGACTTGTCGAGGCCCATGCGCTTGCGCTCGGCCTCCAGCGTCTCCCTGGTGACGGTGCCGCCATCGCCGCGGAGCTTGACCTCGACGATGTCGCCTGGGACCACGCGCAGCAGGAAGAAGATGAGGACGGCGACGCCGAACAGCGTCGGGATCATCATCAGCGTGCGGTTGGCGAGGTAGGAAAGCATCGCTAGGTGAGCCTCGTCCCCACTCCCCGCCCCGACCCTCCCCCGCAAGGGGGGAGGGGGCACGATGGCTTGGACTTCCTCCCCCTTTGCGGGGGAGGGAAGGGGAGGGGCGTAATGCCGGACAAGGCGGTTACTGGTTCAGCCAGACGTTGACCAGATCCTGACCGAGATTGTGGCTCGGCGACATCTGCCAGCCCATGACGACCTTGTTCGTCGGCACGATGCGGTGCCACCAGAGCAGCGGCACCTGATAGGCCTGGTTCAGCATCCGCGCCTCGAACTGCCGGATGAAGCCGACGCGCTCGGCGTCGCTCGTCGAGCGGTTCTGCTTCTCGTAGAGGCTGTCGAGCTCGCGGTCGATCGCGCGCGAGCGGTTCTCGGGTGCCTTGTCGAAGGAGACGTACTTGGCGAGCGCCAGGCTCGGCTCATCCATGAACAGGTTAGAGAAATCGATCGCCACCTCGTAGTTGCCGGCGTTGAGCGCCGCGAGATAGGGCGAGGTCTCGAGCTGCTTGTGCTGGACCTCGACACCGATCTGGCGCCACTGGTCGACGACATAGATGCCGGCCGGCGTATAAGGCTGAGCGATCGTGCGGTTGACCAGCTCGAATTTGAGGTTCGGAACGCCCGCTTCGGCCAGCAGCTTCCTCGCCTCGGCGCGGTTGGCGGCGATGTCCTTGCCGAAACCGGGGAACTTGACCAGATCGGCTTCCGGCGTCGCGATCGGCGAGCCCGGACGGATCAGGCCGCCGACCTGCCGTAGGGTCGAGGTGCGCGAGAGGCCGACGCTTCCGCCCCAACGGTCGATTGCCAGGCTCAACGCGCGGCGCACGCGGACGTCGTCGAAGGGCTTCTTCTCGGTGTTGAAGGCGATCAGGATGTTGAGTGTCCAGCTCGACTCCTCGATGCGAAGCTTGTCGCCCATGCCCTGG
This sequence comes from Alphaproteobacteria bacterium, assembly GCA_016869285.1. Classification (GTDB taxonomy): domain Bacteria; phylum Pseudomonadota; class Alphaproteobacteria; order SHVZ01; family SHVZ01; genus SHVZ01. The sequence continues at coordinate 2,541 of VGEN01000190.1, read as the reverse complement.
ACCAGACGGTCGCGCTCGGCCGGCGAGACCGAGCGGAACTCGGCCATGACCTGGCCGCCCTGGAGCGCGTTCAGCATCGCCGCCGGCTGCAGGATGAAGACGCCCTTGAAGCCGTCGAGATAAGGCCGGTCGGGCAGGAAGTACTTGTCGTTCTTCACGCCGGAGACGTGGCTGCCCTTGACGTGCTCGACGAACTTGTAGGCGCCGGTGCCCATAACCTGCTTGGTCGGGAAGGTTGGGTCGTCCTTGAGCTTGGCCGCCGAGTAGACGCAGTTCCACGGGCTGGCGAAATGCTCGAGCATCGCCGGGTTTACCGCCGAGAGCTTGAAGACGACGGTCGCCGGATCGGGCGTGTCGATCGAGGCGATGTCGGCGAAGGTCGCGCGACGGGTCGAGACGACGCCTGTCGGCGGGTTGCGCAGCCGGTCATATGTGGCCTTGATGTCGGCCGAGCTGAAGGGCGAGCCGTCATGCCAGGTGACGTTCCGGCGGAGCTTGAAGCTGTAGGTCTTCTTGTCCTCCGAGACCGTCCAGCTCTCCGCCAGGTCGCCCATCACCTTCGGGTAGTTGGCGAGGTCGAACTTGAGCAAGGTCGAGTAGAACGGCGCGAGGAAGTGCAGCCCCGCATAGGTATCCGTCGCCGAGCAGTCATAGGTCGGGGTCTCGGCGCTGATCGCATAGACCAGGGTGCCGCCCTTCTTCGGCGCCTGGGCGGACACGGTCGCCGGCAGCGCCAGCGCCGCTGCGAGCCCGATGAATGCAAGCTTCTTCATGACGTCCTCCCTCAGAGTCTGATGCAGGCGGCCAGGTGATTCGGCTTTACTTCGCGGAGTTCCGGCACGACGCGCCGGCAATCGTCGACAGCCTTCGGACAGCGGGTATGGAACACGCACCCCGCCGGCGGATTCAAGGGCGACGGCAGCTCACCCTTGAGCGAGCGCGGGGCGCGGCTTCGTTCGATCAACGGGTCGGGCACCGGCGCGGCGTCCAGGAGAGCCTGGGTATAGGGGTGCTGCGGCGCGGCATAGAGCGTGTCGCGATCGGCAAGCTCCATGATCCGGCCGAGATACATGACGGCGACGCGGTGCGAGATATGGCGAACCACGGCGAGATCGTGCGCGATGAAGAGGAAGGTCAGGCCGTAGCGCCGCTGCAGGTCTTCCAGCAGGTTGATAATCTGGCCCTGGATCGAGACGTCGAGAGCCGAGACCGGCTCGTCGCAGACGATGAACGAGGGTTCGAGCGCGAGCGCGCGCGCGATGCCGACCCGCTGACGCTGGCCGCCGGAGAGCTCATGCGGATAGCGTTCGGCGAAGTAGGGAAAGAGCCCGACCAGGCCCAGCAAATCCTCGACGCGTTGCTTCACCCGCTTCGCATCCGGTTCGATCCGGTAGACCGAGAGCGGTTCGCCGATGATCTCGCCGACCGTCATCCGCGGATTCAGCGAGGAGAAGGGGTCCTGGAAGATCACCTGGATCGAGCGGCGGAGCTTCTTGAGCTCCGGCCCTTCGGCGCCGCCGAGATCCTTGCCGTCGTAGCGGATCGTGCCCGCGGTCGGATCGTCGAGCCTGAGCACGACGCGGCCGATCGTGGTCTTGCCGCAACCGGACTCGCCGACGAGGCCCAGCGTCTCGCCGCGCGCGATCGAGAAGGAGACGTCGTTGACAGCCTTGACTGTCTTCGCCTCGCCGCCGAAGAGGCCGCCCGGAATTTTGAAGAACTTGGCAAGGTGCTCGACGGTGAGCAGCGCCGGCTGCGCGGCGAAGTCGACGACCGTCACGGGCTCGCGGCTCGCCGCGGCGGGTTCGGCAATGACCGACAGCTCCTTGGCCCGGTGGCAGGCCGAATGATGGGCAGCCTCGACCGGCTGCAGCGGCGGCTCGGTCGCGCAGATCTCGATGCGATAGGGGCAGCGCTCAGCGAAGCGGCAGCCGGATGGGGGCTTGAGCAGATTGGGGGGCAGGCCTTCGATTGTCTCGAGCTTTGCTCCGCGCGGCCGGTCGAGCCTCGGCACCGAGCGCATCAGGCCGATCGCGTAAGGATGGCGCGGCCTCAAGAACACATCGTCGGCCGTTCCCTGCTCGACGATGCGTGCCGCATACATGACGTTCACGCGATCGGCGTAGCGGGCGACGATGCCGAGGTTGTGGGTGATGATCACCAGCGAGATGCCGAGCCGGCGGACCAGGTCCTTCATCAGCTCGAGGATCTGCGCCTGGATGGTGACGTCGAGCGCCGTCGTCGGCTCATCGGCGATGATCAGCTTCGGATTGCAGGCAAGCCCGATCGCGATCATCACGCGCTGGCGCATGCCACCGGAGAGCTGATGCGGATACTGATCGAGCCGCCGCTCGGGATCGGTGATGCCGACCATGGTCATCAGCTCGACGGCGCGCGCCCGCGCCTGGATCTCATCCATGCCGAGATGGATGGTCAGCGGCTCCATGATCTGCAGCCCGATCGAGAGGACCGGGTTCAGCGAGGTCATCGGCTCCTGGAAGATCATCGAGATGTCGCGGCCGCGGATGGCGCGCATCTCCT
>VGEN01000189.1 GCA_016869285.1 Alphaproteobacteria bacterium | reverse complement strand
CGCGGCACCTCTTTCGTCTCGATCAAGCAGCTCCGGGAGCACATCGATGCTTTCATCCAAACCTACAACCAGAACGCCAAGCCGTTCGTCTGGACCAAGACAAACGTCCATCAACGCCGCTTCAAAGACCGACGTATCAGCCAATTGTGATTCCGGGTACTAGGGCGACTTCTTCTCTTCGCTCTCCGACTCCGTCTCATACGGATTGTCCTCGCTCTGCTGGCTGTCCGGCACCGGCACGTCGATGGTGATCGTCGCGGGATCGACACCGAGCGGCTTGTCGAGGAAAGCGGTCACGAGCTTCGGGAAGAAGATGACCAGCAGGACCATGAGGACCTGCAGGAAGACGAACGGAACCGCGCCCCAATAGATGTCCGAGCTCTTGATCTCCTTCGGCGCGACGCCGCGCAGGTAGAACAGCGCGAAGCCGAAGGGCGGATGCATGAACGAGGTCTGCATGTTCACGCAGAGGATGACCCCGAACCATATCAGGGCCGCATCGGGACCGACGATCGGCGCCAGCAGCTTGGCGGCCACCGGCGCCAGCATCGGCACGATGATGAAGGCGATCTCGAAGAAGTCGAGGAAGAAGGCGAGAAAGAACACAAAGAGGTTGATGAAGATCAGGAAGCCGATCGCGCCGCCGGGAAGCGAGGAGAGCAGGTGCTCGACCCACGGCCCGCCATTGACCCCCTGGAACACGATCGAGAACGCCGTAGAACCGATCAGGATGAATACGACCATCGCGGTGATCCGCATCGTCGTCTCGAAGGCCTGCTTGATCAGCTGATGCAGCTCCGGGATCAGCCAGGCGCGGATCATCAGCCAGGCGACGCCGAAATACATGACGGCAAAGGCGAGCCTGAAGGGCGGCGACTTGAACGCGACCATGCCGATCAGCGCGCCGACCGCTCCCGCGGCGAGCGCGCCGACGAACACGATCTGGCTCGCCCGTCCCAGCTTGGGATGGTGCACGACGGCGAGGATGATGGCGCCGACGGTGCCCATAGCGCCCGCCTCGGTCGGCGTCGCCAGGCCCAGCATCATCGTGCCGAGCACCAGGAAGATCAGGATCGCGGAAGGGACAATGCCCCAGAGGCACTTCTTCCACAGCGCCCAGCCGACCAGCGTGAGGTCGGACTTGGGAATCGCCGGAACCCACTCCGGCCTGATGATGCTGATCGCGAATGTGTAGAGCGCGAACAGCGTGATCTGCATCAGCGACGGGCCCCAGGCGCCGAGATACATGTCGCCGACCGACTTTCCGAGCTGGTCGGCAAGCACCACGAGCAGGAGCGAGGGCGGCACGAGCTGAGTGATGGTGCCCGAGGCGGCAAGCACGCCGGTTGCGTAGCGGATGTTGTACTTGTAGCGCATCATCACCGGCAGCGAGATCAGCGCCATGGCGATAACCTGGGCCGCGACGGTTCCGGTGATCGCGCCCAGGATGAAGCCGACGAGGATGACCGAGTAGCCGAGGCCGCCACGGAGCGTCCCGAACAGCTGCCCCATCGAGTCGAGCATGTCCTCGGCGAGACCGCAGCGTTCGAGGATGGCACCCATGAAGGTGAAGAACGGGATCGCCAGCAGCAGCTCGTTGGCAAGCACGGCACCGAACACGCGTTCGGGGATCGCCTGCAGGAAGTGGTGGGTGAAGAAGCCGTGCTCGATCGCGAGCAGGCCGAAGAACATGCCGACCGCGGCCAGCGAGAAGGAGACCGGATAGCCGAACAGCATGAACAGCACGAGGCCGCCGAACATCAGCGGCGGCATCAGCTCAAGAGGGATCATTGGGTTGGCCTCTCGTAGCGTGCGCCGACCGCAACATAGCCGTTGAGGGCGCCGATGCGCTTGATCAGCTCGGAGATGCCCTGAAGCGCCAGCAAGGCGAAGCCGAGCGGCAGCACGAACTTGATCGGCCAGCGGATCAACCCGCCGGCGTTCCCCGACCACTCGCCCACTTGGTAGGACTGATAGAAGAACGGCCAGGAGAGCCAGCCGAGAATGAAGCAGGCCGGCAGCAGGAAGAGGATGGCGCCGAGGATGTCGATCCAGAGCTGCCCGCGCGGCGAGAGGTTCAGGAAGAGGATGTCGACACGTACATGCTCGTTGCGCTGGAGCGTGTACGAGGCGCCCAGCATCACGATAAGCGCGAACATGTACCACTGGACCTCGAGCCAGGCGTTGGAGCTGAGATCGAAGGCATAGCGGCTCATCGCGTTGCCGGCGCTGATGAGGCAGGCGAAAAGCACGAGCCAGTTCGCGATGCGGCCGAGCCGCTCGTTCAAAAAGTCGATGACCTGGCTCAAGCGAAGTAGGGCAAGCACCTTGGCGACCTCCCCTGGACGACCACCCTGCGGGCCGAATTTGCCGGCCTCGTTAGCTTTTTCCGCGCAAAGACTTGGGCGCGTACCTAGCCCCAGACGCGCAAATTGACAATCAGATCTTGGTCGAGAGGGGGCGTTTGCCTAGCGTTTAGTCGTCGCGCGCCCTCCCCCGCCTTCGGCGGAGAGGGGGACGATTACGCCTCGGCGCGTTTGGCCTCGCGCTTGCGGTCATTGGGATCGAGCAGGCGCTTCCGCAGGCGGATCGACTTCGGCGTAACCTCGACCAGCTCGTCGTCCTCGATATAAGCGAGCGCCTCCTCGAGCGACATCTTCCGGGGCGGGGTCAGGAGAACGTTGTCGTCCTTGCCGGCGGCGCGGATGTTGGTGAGCTTCTTGGTCTTGACCGGGTTGACGTCGAGGTCGTGGCCGCGGGCGTTCTCGCCGATGATCATGCCCTCATAGACCTTGATGCCGGGCTCGGCGAAGAGGATGCCGCGCTCCTCCAGGTTCCACAGCGCATAGGCGACGGCTTCGCCCGGCTCGGTCGAGATCAGCACGCCTTGGCGGCGGCCCTCGATCGGCCCGCGCCAGGCGCCGTAGCCATGGAAGATGCGGTTGATGACGCCGGTGCCGCGGGTGTCGGTGAGGAACTGCCCGTGGTAGCCGATGAGGCCGCGTGAGGGGCAGCGGAAGACCAGGCGTTGCTTGCCGGCGCCGGCAGGACGCATCTCCACGAGCTCGCCCTTGCGCTGCGAGACCTTCTCGACGACGACGCCGGAATAGGCCTCGTCGACGTCGATGACCACTTCCTCGATCGGCTCCTGGCGCTGGCCGGTGACGGGGTCCGATTTCATCAGCACGCGCGGGCGGCTGATCGAGAGCTCGAAGCCCTCGCGCCGCATGGTCTCGATCAGGACGCCGAGCTGGAGCTCGCCGCGTCCGGCAACCTCGTAGGCGTCCTTGGAGTCGCTCTCGGTGACGCGGATCGCCACATTGCCCTCGGCCTCGCGCATCAGCCGGTCGCGGATCATCCGGCTCGTCACCTTGTCGCCCTCGCGCCCGGCGAGCGGGGAGTCGTTGACCGAGAAGGTCATCGCCAGCGTCGGCGGATCGATCGGATGCGCGCGGATCGGCTCGACCACGAGCGGATCGCAGATCGTGTCGGCGACCGTCGTCTTGGTGAGCCCGGCAATGGCGATGATGTCGCCGGCTTCGGCTTGGTCGAGCGGCACGCGCTCGAGGCCGCGGAATCCCAGCAGCTTCGACATGCGCGCCTGCTCGATCGTCGAGCCGTCGCGGCTCATCGACTTGAGGGTCATGCTGGGGCGCGCGATGCCGGAGTGGATGCGTCCGGTGAGCACGCGGCCGAGATAGGGATCGTATTCGAGGGTGGTGGCCAGCAGGGCAAAGGGTGCCGACGCGTCGCCGCCAGCTTCAGGCACATGGGCGACCACCAGATCGAAGAGCGGCGACAGGCTCGCGCGCGGCGCTTCCAGCGAGTCCGCGGCCCAACCATCGCGGCCCGAGGCGAAGAGCGTCGGGAAGTCGAGCTGCTCGTCGGTGGCGCCCAGCGCCGCGAAGAGATCGAAGACCTCGTTCAAGACCTCGTTCGGGCGGGCGTCGGGGCGGTCGACCTTGTTGATGACGACGATCGGGCGAAGACCGAGCTGGAGGGCCTTGCCGGTGACGAACTTGGTCTGCGGCAGCACGCCTTCGGCGGCATCGACCAGAACCAGCACACCGTCGACCATCGAGAGAATACGCTCGACCTCGCCGCCGAAATCGGCGTGACCCGGGGTGTCGACGATGTTGACGCGCACGTTCTTCCACGCGACCGAGGTGCATTTGGCGAGGATGGTGATGCCGCGCTCGCGCTCGAGGTCGTTGCGGTCGAGCGCGCGCTCCGCCACCTGCTGGTTGGCGCGGAAGGTCCCGCTCTGCTTCAGCAGATTGTCGACCAGCGTCGTCTTGCCGTGGTCGACATGGGCGATGATGGCGATGTTTCGGATATCCATGGTGTCCAGGCGGGCCGCGGGCGCGCGTCTTTACCGCAGCGCAACATGAAGCGCCAGGGGGAACGCGAAGGAGCGTTGAACGAAGGGCTTAAGTGGGGAAGGTCGAACGGTTTGCCTAGCTGGCGCTGACGCGGTCGAAGGCCGCGCCGTCGAGCACGGCTCCGTCCATCCTGGCGTCGGTCAGGTTGGCGGAGGTCAGGTTCGCCTTGGTCAGGTTGGCATTCGAGAAGTCGGCATGGCCGAGATTGGCGTATTCGAGGTTGGCGCCGGAGAGATCGGCGCCGGTGAGCTTGCAGCCAGCGAGGTTGCTCGGCCATTTGCGGCCTGTCGGCTTCCCCTTCGAATCCTTGATGTCGACCGGGCCGAGCTGAGCTCCGGCGAGGCGCGCGGTCGAGAGGTCGGCCTTGGCGAGATTGATGCCGTCGAGCTTCGCCTGCGAAAGATCGGCGCCGGCGAGGTTGGTGCCGGAAAGATCGGACATCACGAAGCTGGTCTTGCTGAGGTTGGCGCCGGTCAGGTTGGCGCCGTTGAGATCACAACCCGAGAGATCTGCGCCCGCAAGGTTGATGTAGGTGAGATCGGCTTTGGCGAGCTTGGCGCGGCTGCCGCGGCGGCCGTCGGAGCGGATCCACTCGAAATGGTCGCTTAAGATCTGCTTCACATCCGGGGGCAGTGAATCGGGGCTGCGGACGGCCGCGCCCGTGAGGTCGGCGGCGGAAAGATCGACACCCTCGAGCTTGACGTCGGAGAGGTTGGCACCCTTGAGCGCGGTGTTGGCGAGGACCGCGCCTTTGAGATTGGCGCCTTTGAGGTTGGCGCCGGTCAGGTTGGCGTCGGCCAGGATGCAGCCGGCAAGATTGGCGCCCGCAAGCTCCATCCGCCGTTTCGACCGAGAAGCCGAACCAGGCGCCCGGCATCGCCCGCGCCGCCGCCTTCGCGAACAGCCGATCGAGCGTTCCGAGATAGACGAGGACGTCGCCCGCGAAGAACAGATCGAAGCGCTGCGCTGTCTGCTCCAGATACGGTTCGATCCCGGCAACGGACAAATCGTCGTACACCTTTCTTGCTTCTGCCTGCGCCAGCATTCCCGGAGACAGGTCGATGCCGACCAGGCGCTCGACGATCGGTCGTAGGGACGTGCCCAGGATGCCGGTCCCGCAACCGAGATCGATGCAGGCGGTGAAGCGGCGCGCGGGGCCAGCGGCGCGGCGGAGCACGTCGACGTAGCGCTGCGGCGCATAGCCGAGTTCGGTCGTCAAATGCTGGTCGAAGCGTTCGGCATAGTCGTCGAACAGCTGCCTGATGTAGTCATCCGGTGCTGCAGCCGGTGTCTCGCCGCTCAGCGCCGCGATCATGTGGCGGGCGGTTCCGTGATCGGGCCGATGCGCCAGCACCTGCCGATAGGTGCCGATCGCGTCGTCCCGTCGGTTGAGGGTCAGCAGCGCGTGGGCGAGATTGCTGAGCGTATCGAGGCGGCTCGGCTCGGCAGCGAGTGCTCCCCGATAGGCCTCTACTGCCTCGTCGGCGCGGCCAAGCCGCTGCATCGTGGTCCCGAGGTTGTTGAGGCTTTCGGCGTGGCGTGGCCTAAGCACAAGGGCCCGGCGGAAGGCGTCAGCCGCTTCCGTAAGCCTTCCCTCGGCCATCAGGCAGTTCCCGAGGTTGTAGGGAGCATCTGGATCGCCGGGGTTGAGTCTTTCCGCCTCGGCGATAAACCCAGCCGCCTCTTGGTTGCGCCCCGACTGATGGCAGACCAGCCCTAGGAGATGCAGCGCCTGGGCATGGCCCGGGAAACGCTTGAGGAAGGCACGGTAGCCGGCCTCGGCCTCGGGTAGCTGGCCCGCCCGGTGAAACCGGGCGGCATCGTTGAGAAGGTCCGGGCGAGAGGTACGGCGACCCAGCTTTTCGAGGCGGCGACGCTCGGCGCGGTTCATTTGAGAACTATAGACCGCCGGCCGTCGGGTGGGGACTTCCGCGCGACGGCCGGACCTCGGCCGAAGATTTTAAAGGATCAGATATGTATCACGTTCTCGTGAGAAGGCGCCCCTCAGAATCATAAACACTACGCTTTAATCTCGCTCCGCTAGATAAACAAATGCCTTCCAGTCCGAGAGGAAAAATATATGTATCTATTTATCTTATAGTTTATATTTCGATAATCAAATTTATAATTCTGGATAGGGTAGTTAGAGGAGCCTAGCATAGGGTAGTTAGAGGAGCCTAGCGATGGCGGTAGGCGTGTTTTTGGCGCCTCTCTCTTTCTTTATGCAACTTAGAAGAGGCCAATTCCGAGCGGATGCGAGATAGTAGCTGAATAATTTTAAACAATCATCTCAAAAAATTTATACGATTGTCAACCTCAGCCTCCTCGCGTAGGATCAATCCAGCGCAGAAACGCGCCCTTGGGCCAGTCAGCTAGAAGGAGCATAGTAAATGGTCATTCAGAATTCAATCAATACGAACATCGGCGCGTTCGTCGCGCTGCAGAACCTGAACGCCACCAACTCAAGGCTGGACCGCGTTCAGAACCGGGTTTCGACCGGCCTCAAGGTCAACAGCGCCATCGACGACGCCTCGAGCTTCGCCATCGCTCAGGGCGTCCGCGGCAATCTGAAGGCCTTCGAAGCGGTTTCTCAGGGTCTCTCCAACGGTCGCGGCGTCGCCGCGGTCACGCTCGCCGGTGCGACGGCGATCTCGGACATTCTGGGCGACATCCAGAAGAAGATCACGGAGGGCCAGAATGCCGGTAACTCGACGGAACAGCAGCAGATCCTCAATGCTGACTTCCTCAACCTGGTCTCCCAGATCAACACCTTCATCACCAACGCCACCTACAACGGCCGCAACCTGCTGTCGAACAACTCGACCTCGATCAACGTCATCGCCAATGTCGACGGCTCGACGCTGACGATCCGGTCGAACAGCGCCTTCGCACAGCAGTCGGTCAACCTGGGCTCGCAGAACCTGAGCTCGACCATCGGCGCCTTCAAGGCCCTCTCGGCCCTGTTCAACGCCCAGGCGACCATCAACACTGGGCGGATTCAAGCGGTCGTCGCAATGGGGCATTCATTGGCCGAATGTAGCAACGCGTCAAGCGCCTCGGCGGGCGTTCGCCAGTCGAGTGTTTTGCGCGGCCTCGTATTGAGAGCGGTCGCCACCGC
>VGEN01000188.1 GCA_016869285.1 Alphaproteobacteria bacterium | reverse complement strand
CCCGCGTCACGAATAATCCAGGCTAACCACCTGCAGCCGCCGTTCAACAACGTCAAGGCGCGTCAGGCGTTGGCGTTGATGGTGGACCAGGGCGAGTACGGCGCCGCAGCCTACGGCAGCGAGAAGTACCGGCAGAGTTGTTTTGCCTTGTGGCTCTGCGGTGGCCCGTTCGGAACCTCGGCGGGCTCCGAGCCCTACCAGAAGCAGGACATCGAGGCTGCCAAGCGGCTGTTGAAAGAGTCGGGATACAACGGCGAGAAGATCCTTCTGATGGGCGCTGCCGACAACCCGTCCCTGAACGCGTTGACGCTGGTCACCGCCTCTAACCTGAAGAAGATCGGTATGGACGTCGATCTTCAAATGATGGACTGGGGCAGTGTCGTCACCAGGCGCGCTTCGAAAGCGCCGCCGAGTCAGGGCGGCTGGCACATCTTCCATACCGGCCATGGGGCCGTCACTGCGGCGAGCCCGTTGTCGAATATCGTAACGCCGACGAATTGCGAAGGCGCCTGGTTCGGCTGGCCCTGCGACGAAGCCGCGGAAAAGCTGCGCCAGCAGTTTATCCGTGAGACCGATCCGGCCAAGCAGAAGCAAATCGTCGAGGCGTTGCACAAGCGACTGTGGGAGGTCATCCCCTACATTCCACTGACTCAGTACCAGCAGCTGTTTCCGTGGCGAAAGAACATCAAGGGCGTCTTAAAGGCCCCGACTCCGGTCTGGTGGAATATCGAGAAGATGTAAACCTCGGCCTACACCCTACGTATAGCAGGGCGCAGGTTTCTCTGGTCGCGGTCGCGGCTGGACTTCGACCGCGCACTTCGGGCAGGCTCCGGTCTCTTCGCCGGAGCCGCCGATGCGCCTTTTCACCGCGATGCTCGGGACCGAGACGCACTCGTTCTCGCCGCTTCCTGCCGGATTCAAGCTCTACCGTGAATTCTATCTGGTCCGCGGCGGCAAGCATCGCGAGCCGCCCGATTTCTGCGCCGAGCCGCTGGTGCATTTCCGCAAGCGCGCCAAGGCAAGGGGCTGGGAGGTGGTCGAGAGCCTCGCGACCTTCGCGCAGCCGGCGGCGCCGACGCTCACCCATGTCTACGAGGCGTTCCGCGACGAGATCCTCGGCGATCTGAGGAAGGCGATGCCGGTCGACGCCGTGCTGCTCAACCTGCACGGCGCGATGATCGCGGAGGACTACGAGGATTGCGAGGGCGACCTGATGCAGCGCATCCGCGCCATCATCGGCCCGAATGTGCCGATGGGCGTCGAGCTCGACCTGCATTGCCATCTGACCGACGAGATGATGCAAGCCTCGACCGCGATGGTCATCTACAAGGAGTATCCGCACGTCGACATCCTGGAATGCGCCGACAAGCTCTTCGACATGATCGCCGACACCGTCGAAGGCAAGATCAGGCCGCATCAGGCGCTGTTCGACTGCCGCACCATCGGGCTCTACCCGACGACCTACGAGCCGATGAAGGGCTTCGTCGCGCGTATGCGGGCGACGGAGGGCAGGAACGGCATCCTCTCGCTCTCGCTCGGCCACGGCTTCCCATGGGGCGATGTCAGAGACACCGGCACCAAGATGCTGGTCGTCACCGACAACAGGCCGGAGGAGGGGCGCCGCCTCGCCGAGAAGCTGGGCCGTGAGGTCTATGCGATGCGCGAAGAGATCGAGCCACCCTGGCTCGGCCTCGAGCCCGCGATCGACAGGGCGCTGGCGATTTCGGCCGGCAAGGCCAAGGACGAGACGCTGGCAGTCGCGGCCGGCAACGGCCCGGTCGTCATCGGAGACGTTGCCGACAATGCCGGCGGCGGGGCTCCTTCGGATTCCACCTTCGTGCTGCGGAGCTTGCTCAAGCGCGGCGTGAGGAGCGCGGCGGTCGGCTGCTTCTGGGATCCGGGTGCGGTCGCGCTGGCCGAGGAAGTCGGTGCCGGCGGCCGGCTCAAGCTCCGCCTCGGCGGCAAGATCGGCCGCGTCTCCGGCGCCCCCCTGGATCTCGACGTCACGGTTCTCGGCCTCACGGACGCGCTGTTCGACGTGATGGGCACGGGCCGGATGCCGCTCGGCCGGGCAGCGGCCTTCCGCATCGACGGAACCGAGATCGACATCGTCGCAAACAGCATACGCGGCCAGACCTTCTCGCCCAGGGTGTTCGAGGCCTTCGGCATCGACCCGATGGCGAAGCAGATCATCGCGGTCAAGTCGATGAATCACTTCCGATCGGGCTTCGAGTCGATCGCGCGCGGCATCGTCTATGCGGCCTCACCGGCCTGCATCGACACCGACTATCGCCGCGTGCCCTACAAGCGCGTGCGCCGGCCGATCTGGCCGCTCGACGCCGATCCCTGGAAATAAGGAGTCCAGCAACCGTGACGCGCCTGTTTACCGCCATGGTGGCGACCGAGACCCACACCTTTTCGCCGCTGCCGGCCGGCTTCAAGCTCTACGAGGAATGCTACATGGTGCGCAGCGGCAAGCACGCCGAGCCGCCCAGCGTCTTCGCCGTGCCTCTGGTGATCTTCCGCGAGCGCGCCAAGGCCAGGGGCTGGGAGGTGGTCGAGAGCCTTGCCTGCTTCGCCCAGCCCGCCAACCGCACGCTGAAGCATGTCTACGAGGCGTTCCGTGACGAGGTGCTGGCGGACCTGAAGAAGGCGATGCCGGTCGACGTCGTCATCCTCAACCTGCACGGCGCCATGGTTGCTGAGGGCTACGATGACTGCGAGGGCGATCTTCTGATGAACATAAGGAAGATCGTCGGGCCGAAGGTGCCGATCGGCGCCGAGCTGGACCTTCATTGCCACCTGACCCAAGAGATGATCGAGGCGGCGACCGCGCTGGTCATCTACAAGGAGTACCCGCACACCGACATCGCCGATCGCGCCGAGGAGGTGTTCAAGATCATCGCCGATACCGTCGACAGCAAGGTCAAGCCGAGAATGTCGCTGTTCGACTGCCGCACCATCGGGCTCTACCCGACGACGGTCGAGCCGATGGCGACGTTCGTGAAGAAGATGACTGCGCTCGAAGGCAGGAACGGCGTCCTCTCGGTTTCGCTCGGGCATGGCTTCCCCTGGGCCGATGTGCGCGAGGTCGGCACCAAGGTGCTGATCGTCACCGATGACAGGAAGGCTGAGGGCGACAAGCTCGCCGAGGAGCTCGGCCGCGAGGTCTATGCGATGCGGAAGGAGATCGAGCCGCCCTGGCTCGACCTCGAGCCGGCGATCGACCGCTCCTTGAACATCTCGGCGGGCAAGGAGAAGGACAGCTCGCTCGGCATCGCCGGCGGCAACGGCCCGGTGGTGATCGCCGATATCGGCGACAATGCCGGCGGCGGCGCGCCCTCGGACTCGACCTTCATCCTGCGCTCGCTCCTCAGGCGCGGCATCAAGTCGGCGGCGGTCGGCTGCTTCTGGGACCCGGGCGCAGTCGCGCTGGCCGAGGATGTCGGCATCGGCGGCAAGCTCGATCTCCGCATCGGCGGCAAGATCGGCCTGGTCTCCGGCGACCCGCTCGACCTCAAGGTGACGGTGACGGCGCTGGTCGAGGAGCTGACCGACAGCCTCGGCACGGGCTTGACTTCGCTCGGCCGCGCCGCCGCCTTCCGCATCGACGGAACCGAGATCGACGTGGTCGCCAACACCGGGCGCTCGCAGACGCTGTCGCCGGACTCCTTCCGGCAGATGGGCATCGACGTGATGGCGAAGCAGCTCGTGGTCGTGAAGTCGATGAACCACTTCCGCGCCGGCTTCGCGCCGGTCGCACGCGGCATCGTCTATGCGGCCTCGCCCGGCGCCGTCGACTTCAACTACAAGCGGCTCCCCTACACCAAGGTCCGCCGCCCGATCTGGCCGCTCGACGAGAACCCGTGGGCGTAGAAGAGAAGGGCCGGCGGCGGTTTCCCGCAGCCGGCCCTTCTGACGAACGAGGCGGTTACGACTTCTTCTCGACGTTCCAGAACACCGGGATCGCCACCTCGACGATGCCCTGCAGGCTCTTCTTGTAGGCCATGGGCTGGAAGAAGGTGCCGAGCGGGGTGAAGTAGGCCTGCTCGACGGCACGCTTCTGGATCGCCTCGCCGATCGCCTTCCTCTTGGTGATGTCGCCTTCCTTGGCCCAGGCGTCCCGGAGCTTGGTCATCTCCTCATCGCACGGCCAGCCCGGCCAGCCCGAGCGGTCGCAGGCGGTGGTCAGGCCGTAATTCGAGATCGCGCTGCCGAGCTCGAAGCCGAAGCCCCAGGTGTGCACGACGCTCCAGCCGCCCTGCTCAGGCGGGTCCTGCTTCGCACGGCGCGCGAGCAGGCCGCCCCAATCGGTGTTCACTTCCTCGACGTTGAAGCCGACCTCGCGCAGCGCCGCCACGCTCACCATGGTGAAGTCGCGGATGATCTGCTGGTCGGAGGGGATCAGCACCACGACCTTCTCGTTCTTGTATCCCGACTCCTTAAGCAGCGCCTTCGCCTTGGCGATGTCCTTCTTCTGGTACGCCTCGGCGAACTTCTCGGTGCCGGTCGGCGTGCCGCAGGCCATGAAGGCCCAGCAGGTCTTCCAGTTGGCGGGGTCGCTGCCGACGGCCGCCTGCATGAAATCCTTCTGGTCGACCGCGTGCATGAAGGCCTGGCGCGCCTTCACATTGTTGAAGGGCGGGTGCAGGTGGTTCGGGCGCATGATGCCCATGGCGCCGTTCGGGTTGTGCACCTTCGCCGTCAGGTTCTGGTTGCGCTTGAGCGTCGGCAGCAGGTCGAGCGGCGGCGTCTCGTACCAGTCGACCTCGCCGCGGTCGAGCGCGGCGACCGCGGTGGCGGCGTCGGTGATGATCACCCACTCGACCTTGTCGACCTTGACCATCTTGCCGCCGGCATACCAGCTCGCCGGCTCGCTACGCGGTACATAGTCGGTGTTCTTGGCATAGACCACCTTCGAGTCCGGCACGAACTCGTTGGCGACGAACCTGAACGGCCCGGAGCCGATGTTCGATGTGATCGGTGTGGCGCCGTCCATGGCGGCATCCTGCTCGCGATAGACGTAGAGCGCCTTGGCGCTCATCTTCGACATGGAGTCGATGGTCGAGCCCCAGGCCTCCTTGAGCGTCAGCGTGAAGGTACGATCGTCGACGGCGGCGAGCGTCATGCCCTGCTTCAGCATGATCAGGCCGTTGGTGTCCTTCGGCGCCCAGCGCTTGATCGAGGCGACCGCGTCCTTGGCCGTGACCGGCGTGCCGTCATGGAATTTGAGGCCGGGCCTCAGCTTCATCGTGTAGACCAGGCCATCGGCGGAGAGCGTGAAGCTCTCGACCATCTGCGGCTGCGGGCGCTGGTCCTTGTCGGCGCCGAACAGCGTGTCCCAGATCATGTAGGCGTGTTGATGCGAGATCGAGGACTGGTTGATCGTGGTGTCGAAGACGGACAGCTTCGCCTGCGGGATGTAGCGGAGCGTTTGTGCCTCCGCTCCATGCGCAAGCAGCGCCGCGAGCGCGACGCCGCACAGCAAGCTCCAACGACGTGACATAGTTGCCTCCTGGGTTGTTTCGGCTAGGCGTTACGCGGCGGCGCGGATCAGATCCGACGCCTTCTCGCCGATCATGATGACCGGCGCATTGGTGTGTCCAGAAATCATGGCCGGCAGGATCGAGGCGTCGACGACGCGCACGCCCTCGATGCCATGCACCTTGAGGTCTGGCCCGACCACGGCATTCGTATCGCTTGCCGGTCCCATCTTGCAGGTGCCGGCGAGGTGCCCGACCGAGGCGCCGGTCTCGTGCGCATGGGCGAGCAGCCCGTCGTCGGTGTCGAGATGCGGCGCCGGCCAGATCTGCTCGCCGCGATAGGGATCGAGCTCCGGGGAGGCCACGATGCGGCGGGCCAAGCGCAACCCGTCGATCAGCACGCGGCGGTCCGTCTCGGTCGCGAGGTAGTTCGGCCGGATCGCAGGATGCGCCTTCGGGTCGGCCGTCTTGATGTGGATCGAACCGCGGCTCTCAGGCCGGAGCTGGAAGGCGACGATCGACATGCCGGGCTCGCGTTCGAGCACGCCGACCTTGCCGGCATCGAAGGACCAGGGCGTGATCGTCAGCTCGAGGTCCGGCAAGTCGAGCTCGGGGCGCGAGCGGACGAAAGCGCAGAGCTGGGCGGCGCAGACGGCCAGCAGCCCGCGCCGGAACAGCGCGTATTTCACCACCTCCTGCGCCAGGCGCAGCCCGCGCATGCGCTCGTTGAAGGTGACCTCTTGCGTCACCCGCCAGACCGAGCGCGCGAGATAGTGGTCGTGCAGGTTCTCGCCGACGCCGCGAAGGTCGTGGACGACCTCGATGCCGAGCGCCCTCAGATGCTCGCCCTGGCCCACGCCTGAGAGCTCGAGAAGCTGCGGCGAGCCGATCGAGCCGCCGGCGAGGATGACTTCGCGGGCGCGCACCTCGCGCGGCTGGCCCTGGATCTCGTAGGCAAGCCCGACGCAGCGCTTGCCCTCGAAAAGCAGCCGCTGTGCTTCTGCATGCGTCTCGACCGTCAGGTTCGGGCGTCCACGGACCGGGTTGAGATAGGACTTGGCGGTCGACTGCCGGAGCCCGTTCCGCGCGTTCATCTGGAAATAGTTGATGCCGTCCTGCTTGGCGCCGTTGGGGTCGGGGTTATAGGGAATGCCGTGGCGCCCGGCTGCCTTGATGAAAACCTCGCACAGCTCCCAGCGGTCGCGCGCGTAGCTGACCGCCATCAGCCCATCGCCACCGCGGAACTCGTCGGCGCCGCCCTCGAAGCGCTCCATGCGCTTGAAGTAGGGCAGCACCTCGGCGAAGGACCAGCCGCGGTTGCCCATCTGGGCCCAGGAATCGTAGTCCTCGGCCTGGCCGCGGGTGAAGCCGAGCCCGTTAATCGAGCTCGAGCCGCCCAGCACCTTGCCGCGCGGGATGGTCAGGCTGCGCCCGGCGGTCGCCTCTTCCGGCTCGGTCTGGAACTGCCAGGAATAGGTCGGGTTGCGAAAGGTGCGCCCGTAGCCGATCGGGATGTGAAGCCAGGGATGGCGGTCCTCCGGCCCCGCTTCGAGCAGGAGGACCTGAGCCCTCGGGTCCTCCGAGAGGCGCGCGGCGAGCACGCATCCGGCCGAGCCGGCACCGACGATCACGTAGTCGAAGGACATGCTTTGCGGATGATGCGAGCGGTTTTCGTGCCGTCCAGCGCCATCGGCGAGCGGTGGCACATCCGCCTAAGGGCACCGCTTTATTATGTTCCTTTTTTGTTCTCAAAAGAGGTCGCTCAGCGCGGTCACTCGCTGCCAAGCGTGCTTGGCGCGCGCTCGAGTCACCTCACTCAGCGGAACGACGATTTCGCCTAAATATCAATAAAATCAATGCGATCTCTTAACGCGAAAGGGGCTGTCCCAGATAACTCGGTTATGGAGTTATCATGGGACGGATACGACGGAGCCGATTGGGGGTCTCTCGAAGCAGGATCGCCTGATCGAACATTTCGTAGCAGGAACGACGGCGCGTACCGCATCGAGTCTCTGCGGAGTGAACCGCAAGACAGGGGCGTTTTTCTTTCATCGCCTTCGTGAACTGATCGC
>VGEN01000187.1 GCA_016869285.1 Alphaproteobacteria bacterium | reverse complement strand
AGAAAGTGAAGGCCGAATGGGCCCTCATCTGCACCGCTCACAACCTCTCAAAGCTCCACAGGGCGGCCTGAGCGGCCTGCCCCTCACACAAGCGCCTCGCGCCGGAGCTACTTGGACAGGCTCCTAGCGTTGACGATACGAAAGATGAAGTAGGCGCGATTCGGCGAATCGGTCAATTGCCGCCGGATTTTCGCCGATGATCTAAAAGAAGCCCCAAGGTGACAATAATCAACGCGAGGGCGGCGGCCGGGCTCTCACGCCAGCGGGAATAGACGGTTGGCGGCAAGGCGGCCGGAAGCGCAGAGTCGACAGCTCCGACGTCGTCGAGCTCGAGTCGCCCGGTCGCGCGTCCATAGGCATCGATGACGCCGGAGATGCCGTTCTGCGCCGAACGCACCAGAGGCAACCCCTCCTCGACCGCGCGCATGCGGGCGGCGGCGAAATGCTGGTAGGGGCCGGCGGAACGGCCATACCAGGCATCGTTGGTGAGGTTCAGCAGCCATTGCGGGCGATCGTCGCGGTCGATGACCGCCCCCGGAAATATGACCTCGTAGCAGATGAGCGCGCTCGCGGCCGGGACGCCCGGCAACGCGATGTTCCGCCGTCCGGGCCCCGGAACCATGCCGACGCCGAGCGCCGGGAACCAGCCGAAGAGCCAGGGCGCCGGCGTGTACTCGCCGAAAGGAACCAGATGCGCCTTGTCGTAGGCGGCGATGACGCGGCCGCCCTCGTCGATGGCGACAAGACCGTTGGTGACTTCGGGCGGGTCGCCGGTGCCGCGTAGGCGGATCGTACCGGTAACGATCGCTCCGCCCGGCGGCGCGGCGGCTGCCATCGCCTTCAGCACGTCCGGCTCGGCCTCGACCAGGAAGGGAATGGCGGTCTCGGGCCAGATCACCAGCGTCGGCTCGACCGGCGATTCCGTGCGGGTCATGGCCAGATGCTTGGCCAGCGTCGCGACTCGCTGCTCGGCCTGCCATTTGAGCTGCTGCGGTACGCTCGCCTGCACGAGACGGAGCCGTACGCCCGGCACCGTCGCCGTGCTCGCCTCGGCGAGTCGCCAGTATCCGTAGCCCCAGGCCAGCGCGACGAGCGCGATCCCGGCGGCGATCGACCGCCGCGCGTAGCGATGACCCAGGGCCGCGGGAAGGCCCGCGACCAGGACGGTCAGCAGCGTCACGCCCCAGGCGCCGATCACCGATAGGGCCTGGAGGATCTCCGGCACCGCAACCCAGGTGGAGGCGGCGAGGTTCCAGGGGAAGCCGGTGAAGAGCAGACCGCGCAGCCACTCGAGACCTGTCCAGGCAACGGCGAAGGCGAGCACGCGGCCGACGCCCTCGACGCGCAGCAGCGTCACCAGCGCGAGCGCAAGGCCCGAATAGATCGCGAGCATCGCCGGCAGGCCGAGCGAAGCGAAGGGGATCAGCCAGGCGAAACGCTCGCTGTCGATGGTGAAGGCGTTGGCGATCCAGTAGAGGCCGCTGGCGAGATGCCCAAGGCCGAACCACCAGCCGAGCCAGAAGGCCTGGCCGACGCGGCGGACACGGCGCGAGACGAGGAGCAGTCCGGAGAAGGCGATGAGGAGTGCCGGCGGCAGCTCGATCGGCGGCAATGCGGCGGTGGCGACGATGCCGAGCAGCAGCGCGAGCAGCCGTCGCCCCCATTTTTGCGCCCGACTGTCCTCGTCGCGCCTCATGAGAGCGGAGTGGGCCTGAGTCTAGGCGGCGACGCCGGTGGCCGGCAGGTTGAGAATGCGAAGGCGCTTCACCCGGCGGGCATCGGCTTCGATCACCTCGAACTCCAGCCCTGACGGATGGCGGACAATCTCGCCCCTGGCCGGGAGGTGCCCGGCAAGCCACGTCACCAAGCCCGCCAACGTATCCGTATTCTGGCGCTCCTCTTCGGAGAGCACGGGCCCGATCTCCTTCTCGAGCTCCCCAGTCGAGGCGCGGGCGTCGGCGACGAGCGAGCCGTCCGCGCGGCGCTCGAACTTCGCCGCTTCGGTCTCGTCATGCTCGTCGTCGATCTCGCCGACGATCTGCTCGATCAGGTCCTCGATGGTGAGAAGGCCGTCGACGCCGCCGAACTCGTCGACGACCAGCGCCATGTGAGTCCGGGCGGCGCGCATCTCGATCAGCATGTCCATGGTCGGCATCGCCGGCGAGACGAACATCACCTTGCGCAGGAGACGCCGGAGCGTCACCTGCCGCCCCTCGGCGACGGCGGTAAGCACGTCCTTGATGTGGATCATGCCGAGCACATCGTCGAGCGTGCCGCGATAGACCGGCACGCGCGAGTGGCCGGAGGCGGTCATGTGCTTGACCAGGTCGGCGACGGAGGTGTCGATCTCGATCGCGTCGATGTCCGAGCGCGGCACCATGACGTCGCGCGCCGTGAGCGTGCGCAACTTGAGCACGTTGGCAATGAGCGCGCGCTCGTCGGGGGCGATCGGTTCCGCGGTCTCGCGCTCCTCGATCAGCTCCTCGATCGCTTCGCGGAACGAGGCCTCGACCTCGCGCTCCTTGCGGAAGCGGCCAAGCCATTCCTTGAGGCGCGCGACCCAGCCCGTCGGCGCCGCCTGGGCGGTGACGTCGGATGATTCGGTCATGATCGCGCCTCATAGGGGTCGGGCACGCCGAGACCGGCCAGCACCTCGACCTCCATGAGTTCCATGCGCCGCGCATCCGTCCGGGATTCATGATCGTGCCCGAGCAGATGCAAGACCCCGTGCACGACGAGATGCGCCAGGTGATCGGCAGGCGGCTTTCCCTGCTCCCTGGCCTCGTTCAGCACCGTCTCGAGCGCCAGCACGACATCGCCGAGAAACGGCTGGTCGCCTGACTCGAAGGAAAGCACGTTTGTCGGCTTGTCCTTGCCGCGGTAGTCGCGATTGAGGATGCGGATGGCGGCGTCGTCGGCGAGCGCGAGAGAGACCTGGGCAGGCCCGGCTGCGGCCGCAGCGAGAGCGGCCTTGGCAGCGCGGCGTGCGAGCCGGCTCGCGCCGGGAAGGGACTTCTTCCATCGCTTGGAGAGCTCGGCGACGGCAACCGTCGCCGTGGACCGAGGTCGACCGGGGCTCATGGCTTCGCCTCCTCCGCCCGAGGCGCGATCAGGCGCGGATCGCGGGCGTTGTAGGCGCGGACGATGCGCGTCACCAGCGGATGGCGCACGACATCGGCATCGGTGAACTCGACGACGGTGATGCCGTTGACGCCCCTCAGCGTCTCCATCGCGTCGTTGAGGCCGGACTTGGCGCCGAGCGGCAGATCGATCTGGCTCGGGTCGCCGGTGACCGCCATGCGGCTGTTCTCGCCGAGGCGGGTGAGGAACATCTTCATCTGCGTCGGCGTCGCGTTCTGCGCCTCGTCCAGGATGATGAAGGAATTGGCGAGCGTGCGGCCGCGCATGAAGGCCAAGGGCGCGATCTCGATCTCGCCCGCCTGCAGGCGGCGGTCGACTTGGTCGCCCGGCATCATGTCGTAGAGCGCGTCATAGAGCGGCCGAAGGTAAGGATCGATCTTCTCCTTCATGTCGCCCGGAAGGAATCCTAGCCGCTCTCCGGCCTCGACCGCCGGGCGCGACAGGATGATGCGATCGACCTTACCGGCCTTCAGCATCGAGACCGCGACCGCGACCGCGAGGTAGGTCTTGCCGGTGCCGGCGGGGCCGAGGCCGAAGACGAGCTCGTAGTCGCCGAGCGCGTCGATATAGGCCGCCTGACGCGGCGAGCGCGCCTCGATCGGCCGCCGCCAGGTGGCAATGCCCCGCGCCTTCGCGTCCCCGGGCGATCCAGCGAAACGGATCGCGGCGTCGACATCGGCGGGCGCCAGCCCGTTGCCGCCGCCTTTGCGCTTGTCGGCGACGAGACGATCGTAGAGGCGCTCGAAGGTCTGCTTGGCCGCATCGGCCTGCGCCTGCGGTCCGGTGATCGCCAGCACGTTGCCGCGGCTTGCGACGCGCACGTCGAAGCTCTGCTCGATCCGTGCGAGGTTGCGGTCGTGCTCGCCGAAGAGCAGCGGAAGGAGCGAGTTATCCTCGAAATTGACGTGCAGCACCGGCAGTTCTTCGCGCCTCACGCCGCCGCCTCCGCCGCCAACGCGGCGTGTCCGCCAAGGCTGATGCCATGGGCCGAGTCGACTTCGACGGAAAGAATGCGTCCGATCAGCCGTGCCGGGCCGTCGAAGTGGATCGCCTGAAGATAGGGCGTGCGGCCGATCAGCTGGCCGGGCTTGCGACCCGACCTTTCGACCAGGACATCGACGGTACGGCCGACGGACCGGCGATTGAAGGCGAGTCGATGGCGCTCCAGCACTTCGCGCAGCCGCTCGAGGCGTTCCGCCTTCTCCTCCTCCGATACCCGATCCTCCATCGAGGCAGCGGGCGTACCCGGCCGCGGGCTGTACTTGAAGGAATAAGCCTGGGCGAAGCCGACACGCTCGGCGAGATCCAGCGTCGCCGCGAATTCGGCCTCGGTCTCGCCGGGGAAGCCGACGATGAAGTCGGAGGAGAGCGCAATATCGGGCCGCGCCCGACGCAGCCGGTCGATCGAGCGCAGATAATCCGCAGCGGTGTGGCGCCGGTTCATTGCGGCAAGAATGCGATCGGACCCGGATTGCACCGGCAGATGCAGGAACGGCATCAGGCGGGCCACGTCGCGATGCGCCTCGATCAGCGCCTCGTCGAGATCGGCGGGGTGCGAGGTCGTGTAACGCAGGCGCTCGATGCCGTCGATCTCGGCTATGCGGCGGATTAACCGGCCGAGCCCCCAGGCGCGTCCGTCCGGTCCCTCGCCGTGGAAGGCATTGACGTTCTGGCCGAGCAGCGTGATCTCGAGCGCGCCCTGGCGGGCGAGACGGTCGGCCTCGGCGACGATGGCAGCGACGGGCCGCGAGTACTCGGCGCCGCGCGTGTAAGGGACGACGCAGAAGGTGCAGAACTTGTCGCACCCTTCCTGGACCGACAGGAAGGCCTGCGGGCCCGGCGCGGCGCCGTCCTCGGGCAGGTGATCGAATTTGGGCTCGGCCGGGAAGTCGGTCGCCAGCACCTGGCCGCCGGCGCGCGCCGCGCGTGCGATGAGCTCGGGCAGCCGGTGATAGCTCTGCGGGCCGACCACGATATCGACGTAAGGCGCGCGGGCGAGGATCTCGGCGCCCTCGGCCTGGGCGACGCATCCGGCGACCGCGATTGTCAGGTCGCCGCCAGCGGCGCGGCGCTCCTGCTTCAGGAGGTTGAGCCGGCCGAGCTCGGAGAAGGTCTTCTCCGAGGCCTTCTCGCGGATGTGGCAGGTGTTGAGGATCACCATGTCCGCCCCATCCGGCGCGTCGGCCTGGGCATAGCCGAGAGGCGCCAGGACGTCCGCCATGCGGGCGGAGTCGTAGACGTTCATCTGACAGCCATAGGTGCGGACGAACAGCTTCTTGGCCAAGTGCTTCCGGATACCCCTCGATGCGCCTCTGATCCGCTTTCGGCGCTCAGGATGGCCTGCTCCCGTGACGAGACGGTGTCGCACAAAACCTAGCATTCCGGGGGGGACCGTCAAGGCCAGGGGGCTTGCGGCATAGCGACCTGAGCGTGTAGGGCTTGGCTCGTTCCTGACCGGGGAGGCAAGAGTGCTTAAGATCTGGGGCCGCACCAATTCTTCCAATGTCCAGAAGGTGTTGTGGGCGGCCGACGAGGTCGGGGCGAAGTATGAGCGGGTCGATGCCGGCGGTGCCTTTGGCGTGGTCAAGGAGCCAAAATACCTCGCAATGAACCCGAACGGGCTGGTCCCGACGATCGAGGACGGCGATCTCGTCCTCTGGGAGTCCAACACCATCGTTCGTTACCTCGCGGCTAAGTACGGCAAAGGGACGCTCTGGATCGACGATCCGGCCAGGCGGGGCGCGGCGGAGAAATGGATGGACTGGGGCTTCACCCTCGGCGGCCCCAACGGCCCGCTCTTCTGGGGATATGTGCGGACGCCGCCGGAGCAGCGCGATCCCAAGGCGCTCGAGGCGCATCGGGTCAAGGCCATCGAGCTTTGGACCATCGTCGACCGTCAGCTCGCCAGCCAGCCCTGGATCGCCGGCAAGGATTTCTCGATCGGCGATATCGGGCTCGGCGTCTTCGTCCATCGCTGGCACCAATTCCCGATCGAGCGCGGCAACCTGCCCAACCTCGCAGGCTACTACGAGCGGCTGAAGGCGCGTCCGGCCTACGCCAGGCATGTGGCCCTGCCGCTGACCTAAAGCGAACCGTCGCCGGATACCAAGGTTCTTGAGTTGTCGTGAGGTTCGGGGCAGGTTCCCGCGCCCTCTACAGGAGTCCTTCGTGCGCGCCGAGACCGAGCAGACCATCGCCCAGATCAAGCAGTCGCTGGAACTGCTGAGGAGGTCTCTTTGACTGGGACCGCGCGACCAAGCGGCTTGAGGAGCTGAACCAGGCGGCCGAAGATCAGTCGCTCTGGAACGACCAGGCCAAGGCGCAGTCGGTGATGCGCGAGCGGACCCGGCTCGAAAAGGCGCTCGGTGCCGTGCGCGAGATCCAGCAGGGGCTTGACGACGCGGTCGGGTTGATCGAGCTCGCCGAGGCGGAGAACGATCAGGCGACGCTGAAGGAAGCCGAGGATGAGCTCGCTCGGATCGCCGCGGTCGCCGCCAAGAAACAGCTCGAAAGCCTGCTCTCCGGCGAGGCCGACGCGAATGACTGCTATCTCGAGATCCATGCCGGCACCGGCGGCACCGAGGCGCAGGACTGGGCCTTGATGCTGACGCGCATGTACACGCGCTGGGCCAACGCCAAGGGCTACAAGACCGAATACCAGGAAGAAAGCCCGGGCGAAGAGGCCGGCATCAAGTCGGCGACGATCAGGGTCAACGGCGAGAACGCTTATGGCTGGCTCAAGACCGAGTCAGGCGTGCATCGCCTGGTCCGCATCTCGCCCTTCGACTCCCAGGCACGCCGGCACACGAGCTTCGCCTCGGTCTGGGTCTATCCGGTGGTCGACGACTCGATCGACATCGAGGTGCTCGACAAGGACCTTCGCGTCGATACCTATCGCGCCTCCGGCGCCGGCGGTCAGCACGTCAACAAGACCGAGAGTGCGATCCGCATCACCCATCTGCCGACCGGCATCGTCGTCGCCTGCCAGACCGATCGATCCCAGCATCGCAACCGGGCCATGGCGATGCAGATGCTGAAGGCGCGGCTCTACGAGGCCGAGCTGCAGAAGCGCGAGGCCGAG
Organism: Alphaproteobacteria bacterium; assembly: GCA_016869285.1. Lineage (GTDB taxonomy): Bacteria > Pseudomonadota > Alphaproteobacteria > SHVZ01 > SHVZ01 > SHVZ01. The sequence continues at coordinate 456 of VGEN01000187.1, read as the reverse complement.
GCGGCGAAGGAGCAGGAGGCCAAGACCGACATCGGCTGGGGCCACCAGATCCGCTCCTACGTCCTGCAGCCCTATCAGATGGTGAAGGACCTGAGGACGAACGTGGAGATCGGCAATGCCGGCGTCGTGCTCGACGGCGACATCGACCGCTTCCTCGAAGCTTCTCTCGCGGCGCGTCTGGACAAGCGCGCTGGAAAGGCGGCCTGACGCATGTCCGCGACCCTGTCCCCAGGCGTCACGCCGGTCGAGGAGGTAAAGAAGCTGGGGCTGTCCCAGATAACTCGGTTATGGAGTTATCATGGGACGGATACGACGGAGCCGATTGGGGGTCTCGAAGCAGGATCGCCTGATCGAACATTTCGTAGCAGGAACGACGGCGCGTACCGCATCGAGTCTCTGCGGAGTGAACCGCAAGACAGGGGCGTTTTTCTTTCATCGCCTTCGTGAACTGATCGC
>VGEN01000186.1 GCA_016869285.1 Alphaproteobacteria bacterium | reverse complement strand
GCGGTCCTCATAGGTAACTCGCCGGTATCGGCTCATCAGTAACCTCGCGTGAGTGCAAGAGGTTACCCCTTCGCCCTTCCATAAAATTATGCACTGGCTACTTGAATCCGCGGTATAAAATCGGTTTCCTTGATAGTAGCAGTGACTTCCCGTGAAACGAGGGCCATGACCACGCTGGTGTCCATCGATCGGCGAACCCTCGGGCGGTGGGCATTTAACGGAGCCGCCGGGATCACGCTCGGCTTCATCCTGCTGCCGCTCTTCTTCGTCACTTGGCTCGCCTTCTTCCGCGCCGAAATCCCGGCCTTCCCGCCTGACGGCTACAGCCTCAAATGGTTCTGGGCGATCGCCAAGCATGACAAGTTCGTGCAGGGCTTCGTCTTGAGCTTGCAGGTCGCGGTTTCGGCAATGCTGATCGGGCTCGGCATCGGCGTGCCGGCGGCGCTCTGTCTCGCACGATACAGGTTCCTCGGCCGCGAGCCGCTGTCGAACCTGCTGCTGCTGCCGCTCGTGGTGCCTGGAATCGTGCTCGGAACCTCGATCTACGTCTTCCATGTCGAGCTGACCATCGCGACCGAGCTGCCGGTGATCGGCTCGGTCGCCGGCCTCGTTGCGGGTCATGTATTGATCGTCATTCCCTGGTGCGTGCGCCTTGTTGCCGCCAGCCTCGCCGGCATCGACCGCTCGATCGAGGAAGCCGCGCAGAGCCTCGGAGCCACACCGCCGGTGACCTTCTTCCGAATCACGCTCCCGACCATTCGTCCCGGCATCGTCGCCGCCGCGCTGTTCGGCTTCGTCGTTTCCTTCGGAAATCTCGAGATGAGCTTGTTCCTGGTCGGCGTCGGCCGCACGACCCTGCCGATCGCGATCCTCCAGTACCTCGAATGGAAGATCGACCCGACCATCGCCGCCGTATCGGTGCTGCAGATCCTGCTGATCGGGGTCGCAATGATGATCACCGACCGCTTCGTCAAGCTCTCGCGGGTGGTGTGATGGCAGGCCTGCATCTCGAGCATCTCTCCAAACACTTCGGCGCCACCGTCGCTGTGCGCGACGTCACCCTTCGCGTCGGCGAAGGCGAGTTCCTGGTGCTGCTCGGGCCCAGCGGCTGCGGCAAGACGACCACGCTCCGCATGATCGCGGGCTTCATCGCGCCGACGACCGGCCGCGTTCATCTCGGCGGGCGCGAGATCACGGCGCTGCCGCCCTGGAGGCGCAATGCCGGCATCGTCTTCCAGAGCTATGCCCTCTTCCCGCACCTGACGGTCGCCGAGAACGTCGCCTTCGGCCTCGAGATGAGGAAGCTGGCCAAGGACGAGATCGCCAGCCGCGTCTCCGAGGCGCTTCGCCTCGTCCGCCTCGGCAGTCTCGGCGAGCGCCTGCCGCGCCAGCTCTCGGGCGGCCAGCAGCAGCGCGTCGCGCTCGCCCGCGCGCTCGCCATCCGCCCCGACGTGCTGCTGCTCGACGAGCCGCTCTCCAACCTGGATGCCAAGCTGCGCGAGACCGTGCGCATCGAGATCCGCGAGCTGCAGCGCCAGCTCGGCATCACCACGGTGATGGTCACGCACGACCAGGAAGAGGCGCTGATCATGGCCGACCGCCTGGTCGTCATGTCCGATGGCGAGGTCAAGCAGGTGGGCACGCAGCGCGAGCTCTACGAGCATCCGGCCGATCGCTTCGTCGCCGGCTTCGTCGGCCGCAGCAGCTTCCTGCCCGGCACCATCACCGGCCCCGGCCGCTTCGAGACCAAGGGCGGGCTGGCGATCGCCTGCGCCAGCGGGCTTACCGGCCCCGCGGTCATCGCGCTCAGGCCCGAGCGCCTGGCGCTGGGGCCCTCCGCTTCCGGACTCGACAACCACCTGCAAGGCACGGTCGAGCTCGTCTCCTATCTCGGTGCCTCCGTCGACGTGCATGTGCGCGTGTCGCCGGCGGACCGTATCGTCGTCACCCAGCCGAACCGCATCGACAGCCGAACCCCGGAAGAGGGCGAAAAGATCGCGGTCGGTTGGCCGGCAGGCGCCGCGGTTGTCTTCCCCGACGACGGAAGCACCGCCCGCCTCTGAAGCAGGACGTCGTCAACCAAACTCGTCGAACAGGAGGAGTAACGCAGATGACAAGCACATCAGGTCGGTATTTCAGCCGTCGCGGCGTGCTCGCGGGCTCGGCCGCCCTCGCCGGCGCAACCATGCTCGGCGCCCCCTCGGCCCGGGCGCAAGCCAACAAGCGCGTCGTCCTCTCCACCTGGGGCGGCGACTACGCCGAGCTTCTGACCAAGAACATCTCCAAGCCGCTGATGGCGCCGAAGGGCTGGGAAGTCGTCAACGACGAGGCCGGCAGCCCGCAGCGCAAGACCAAGGTCGTGGCCGAGCGGCGGCTGCCGAAGGGCAGCTCCGACATCCAGGCGCTGGCAGCGACAGACATCGGCGACCTCATCGAGGCAGACCTTCTCGAGAAGATCGACCTGCCGAAGATCGCCAATTCGAAGAACGTGCTGAAGACCTTCAGCATCGCCGACTCGCCTTACTTCTCGCCGCACATCTACAGCGGCAAAGTCGTCCTCTACAATCCGAAGATGATCACCAGCCCACCGACCAGCTTGGCCGATCTCTGGGACTCCAAGAACCAGGGCAAGGTCGGCATCGTCGACATCCAGCACATCTACACCACCATGGCCGCGGCGCTGGTAGCCGGCGGCAAGACCGGCGATTTCGACAAGGCCAAGAAGGCGCTGCTCGATCTCAAGAAGCTGAAGCCGCGAATCTATCCGACCAACGAGGCGCTGGCGACGGCGCTCAAGACCGAGGAGGTCGGGCTCACCCTCATGTGGAAGGCGCGCGCCGTGCAGTGGCAGAACGCCGGCACCAACATCCTGACCATTGCGCCCAAGGAAGGCATCATCACCTACGTCTCGGGCTTCACCATCCCGAAGAACGCGCCCAACAAGGAAGGCGCCTACGCCTTCCTCAACGAGGCTCTCCAGCCTTCGGCTCAGGAGGGTTTCGCCGTCGACATGGGCTACAACCCGGTGGTCGGCAACGCCAAGGTCGCCGACGACTTGAGGAAGCGCATCGGCTTCACCTCGCAAGAGGAGGAGCTTCTGGTGAATCCGGACCTCGGGTTCCTCGCCAAGCGTAACAGCGACATCAAGGACTTCTGGGACAAGGAGTTCAAGGCCTAGGCGCACCGACTTCGATGTCGGCTTCGGCCACAGACGACGGCTTGGTCTCGCTCGCCGCGCGCGAGGCGCGCGGCGGGCGGCTGTCGATGGCCGGCCTCCTGATCGGACCGGCGACGATCTTCGTCACCATCGGCCTGCTGCTGCCGATCCTGATCCTGTTCCGCTACAGCCTGAACGATTTCAAGCCGGGCCTGCTGATGGTCGACACGCTGACCATCAATCAGTACGTGTTGTTCTTCACCGATCCCTACTACCTCGCCGCCTTCTGGCGCACGCTCCGGGTCGCGGTAGCCGTGACGGTAATCTGCGTCATCCTCTCCTTCCCGCTCGCCTACAAGCTCGCGCGCACGCAGAGCCGTTACAAGAACCTGCTGATCATGCTGGTCGTGCTGCCGCTCTTCGTCGGCAATGCCGTGCGCGCCGCCGGCTGGATAACCGCCTTCGGCAACAAGGGTTTCGTCAACGTCACGCTGCAGTGGCTCGGCCTCATCGACGAGCCGATACGCATCATGTACACGGAATTCGCCGTTATCGTCGGTATCGTCGCGGTCAACCTCCCCTATGTGGTGCTGACCTTGCAGAGCATCATCGAGGGCATCGACCGCTCAGTCGAGGAGGCCGCCTATAGCCTCGGTGCCGATCCGTTGACCATGGCGCGGCGTGTGCTTTGGCCGCTGGCGCTTCCCGGCTTCGCCGCCGGTGCGATCTTCTGCTTCATCCTGGCGATGAACGCCTATGCGACGCCGGTGCTGCTTGGCGGTCCGCAATTCGTGATGATGGGGCCGCTCGTCTACGTGCAGTTTGCGGTCAAGAGCAACTGGCCCTTCGGCGCCTCGGTCTCCTTCGTGCTGATGACCGCGACGCTGCTGTTGACCGCCGCCGCCAATCTCATGGTGCTGCGCCGCTATCGGAACTAGCGCGCCGAACGGGGGAAAGATGCCGACGTCCGATGCCATCACGACGCTGCAATCGAGCCTGCTCGGCTCGTTCGACTGGCGCCTGATCGGGCCGCATCGCGGCGGCCGTGTCGTTGCCGTCGCCGGCTGTCCCTCCGATCCGATGACCTTCTATTTCGGCGCCTGCGCCGGCGGCGTCTGGAAGTCCAACGACGGCGGCCAGAACTGGCTCTGCATGACCGACGGCCAGTTCGCTACTGCCGCGGTCGGCGCCATCGCGGTCGCGCCCTCCGACCCGAACGTCATCTACGCCGGCACCGGCGAGGCCTGCATCCGCAACGACGTCTCGCATGGCGACGGCGTCTACAAGTCGGTCGATGCCGGCAGGACCTGGACCAATGTCGGTCTCGCCGATACCCGCCACATCGGGCGTATCGTCATCCATCCGCGCAATCCCAATCTCGTCTATGTCGCCGCCCTCGGCCATGCCTGGGGCCGCAACAAGACGCGCGGCGTCTTCCGCTCCAGGGACGGCGGCAAGAGCTGGGAGCAGGTGCTGTTCAAGAGCGATCGCGCCGGCTGCCACGACCTCGCGCTCGACCCGCTGAACCCGGAAATCCTCTACGCGCCGGTCTGGCAGGCGCAGCGCTATCCGCATGCGCTGATCAGCGGCGGCGAGGAGTGCGGACTATGGCGCTCCATCGACGGCGGAGACTCGTGGACGGACATCAGCCGCAGCAGCGGCCTGCCCAAGGGCATGCTTGGAAAGATCGGCGCCGCCGTCTCGCCCGAGCCGGTCGGCGGGCGCGGCTGGGGTCGCGTCTGGGCGCTGGTCGAGGCCGAGGACGGCGCGCTCTTCCGCTCGGACGATGGCGGCACGAGCTGGGAGCGCGCTTCCGAGTTCTCAGGTCTCCGCACGCGGCCCTGGTACTACATGCACGTCACCGCCGATCCGGCGGATGCCGAGACGGTCTACGTGCAGAACTACCGCCTGTGGAAGTCGATCGACGGCGGCCGCAATTTCCTGCAGGTGCCGACGCCGCATGGCGACGACCACGCGCTCTGGATCGATCCGAAGAACCCGCGCCGCATGATCGAGGGCAACGACGGCGGCGCTTGCATAACCTTCAATGGCGGACAGTCCTGGTCGTCGATCTACAACCAGCCGACGGCGCAGCTCTATCACGTCGCCACCGACGATCGTTTTCCCTACCGCGTCTATGCATCCCAGCAGGACAACACCGCTATCAGCCTGCCGAGCGCGTCCCCGATCGGCGCGATCACCGAGCGCGACTGGGTCAAACCCGGCGGCGGCGAGAGCGGCTACATCGCGATCAAGCACGACGACAACGACCTGGTCGTCGCCTCCGGCCCGATCGGCCGGCGCTTCACCAACGACATCATGTACCTGTTCGACTACAAGACCGGACAGGACTGGCAGAACACCGTCTGGCCCGAGCTCTATGGCTGGGGCGTCGGCGCCGAGAGCCTGAAGTACCGCTTCAACTGGACTTTCCCGATCCATTTCAGCAGGCATGACCCAAACGTGCTGTGGGTCGCCTCGCAGCATCTGCACCGATCGACCGACAACGGCGCCTCCTGGGAGGTCCTGAGCCCGGACCTTACGCGTAACGACAAATCTAAGCTCGGCCCCTCGGGCGGCCCGCTCACCCGCGACAACACCGGCGCCGAGGTCTACTGCACGATCTTCGCCCTCGCGGAGTCGCCGCAGACCCGAAATCTGCTTTGGTGCGGCACCGATGACGGCCTCGTGCACCGATCCGAGGATGGCGGGCGCAAATGGACCGATATCACGCCGGACGGAAAGAAGGCTAAGCTCGCCGGCGGTGCGCGCAATGCGCTTCCCGACTGGTCGCAGATCAGCATCGTCGAGGCCTCGCCGCATGATGGAGATGCGGTCTACATCGCCGCCATGCGCTACAAGCATGACGATCTGAAGCCCTATCTCTACAAGACCTCGGACCGCGGCAAGAGCTGGACCAAGATCACGGGCGGCATCCCCGATCACGAGTTCACCCGCACGATCCGCGAGGACCCAAGCCGGCGCGGCCTCCTCTATTGCGGCACCGAAACCGGCATCTATGTCTCCTTCGATGATGGCGAAGCCTGGCATCGGCTTGGCGGCAACCTCCCGGTGGCGCCGATCCACGATCTCGTAGTCAAGGGCGTCGAGATGGTGGTCGCCACCCATGGCCGCTCGATCTGGATCCTCGACGACCTGACGCCGCTGCATCAGGTCTATGACATGCTAAAGCGCCGCCGGCGCACTGCCGGTACGCATCTGTTCCAGCCGCGCGCGAGCGTGCGCATGCGCATGCAGGGCGGCTTCGCCGGCATCGACGAGCAGGCCGCCGGCGCGCGCGGCGGCGCCTGGCCCGGCCTGATCAGCTACGGCCGCACCGGCGCCTCCGTTTTCAAGGTGCTGCCGGTTCGCCGCTCCGACGGCACCGAGGATACGACCTATCTCGATGCCGGACGCAACCCGCCGAACGGCGTCGTCGTCACCTACTACCTGGCCGTGGCGCCGGAAGGCGGCACGGTGAGCCTGACCTTCCTCGACGAGAAGGAGCGGAAGCTTCGCGCTTACGAGAAGATCCCGGCGCGTGCGGGCATCAACCGCTTCACCTGGAACCGCCGGATTGCGGGCGTGCCGAACGTGACCGCCGCCGACCTGGAGCCGATCGGCCGCGCCAACGGGCCCATGGTGGTGCCAGGTCGCTATCTGGCCCAGCTCACGATCGAGGGCGAAAGCCTGACCCAGCCTTTCGAGATCCTGCCCGATCCGCGCATCAAGGCCTCGCCTGCCGCATTGAGGGAGCAGTTCGCCTTCTTGCGTGAGATCATCGACAAGCTCGGCGCTACCAACCGTATGATCAACGATCTCGATGGGCTGCTCGCGCAGGCAAAGCTGCTCGATCGTCGCCTGGCGCAGCGCAAGGCTGGCTCGGCCCGCTCCCTGCTCAGCAAGCTCCGCGACGAGCTCACTGGGATGCGCGGCATCCTGATCGACGTCAACTACAGCCAGGCTCAGCTCTGGCCCGCCGGGCTGCACGAGAAGCTCAACGCGCTGTTCGATACGGTCGACAGCGCCGACTTCGCTCCGGCCCGGCAAGCACGCGAGGTCCTCGCCGAGATCGCGCAACGTTTCGACAGGCTGGTCGAGCGCCGGAACCGACTGCAGGAAAAGTCCATTCCTGCGTTGAATGCCGCCTTGGCGTCGGTCGGCGTCGAGGCGATCGGCTAGAGCGTGATCGGAGCGGCGCAGACCTCGATCAGCGCCTGCAGCGTCTCGCGCGATTGCGGGCGGCGGCCTTTCTCGATGTCGTGCACGAGCGCGACAAGCTTGTCGAGCGCTGGCGTGTCGATGCCAGCCTTGCGGCCGAGCGCCGCGACCGCGCCGATCTGCGGATCGACCGCCGTCTTCCGCTTGTGCACGGCGAGGTCGCGATAGACGCCGGAGTGCGTCTTGGTCGAGGCGCGGTTGAACTCGACCAGCGCGGCGATGGAGGCACGCGCCGCTCGCTCGGCGGCGCCCGGCGAGAAAGCCGTAGGCTCGAAGCCGTTGAACCCGAGCGGCGTCACGCCGCGGGAGCGCGCCACGGCCAGAACCTCGCGCGCAAGGCGGTCGAAGGCGGGAAAGCGCGCCGGATCGGCGAAATTGTCGGCCATGGAGTCGAGGTTGAGCGATGTGGCGAACAGCATCGCCGAATAGGCGATCTTGCCCCAGAGATAGCCCCAGATGTTGT
>VGEN01000185.1 GCA_016869285.1 Alphaproteobacteria bacterium | reverse complement strand
ACCAACGGCCTCATTCGCGACTTCTTCCCAAAGGGTACAGACTTCTCTACGATCTCCAATGCCGAGGTAGCCATGGTCGAACGTTTGCTCAACACAAGACCTCGGAAATCTCTCGGCTTCCGTTCACCGCAAGAGGTTTTCGACTCCCTCGCTGGCTCCTAAATCTCTATGCACTGGCGAGTTGAATCCGCGATGGTAATCAACGGCCATGGCGGGAACATCCCGCCGCTCCGCGCTGCCGCTTGGCAGCTCACCACCGACGGCTACCCGCTGGCGATCGTCACCTACTGGGAGCTTATCGTCGAGGAGCAGACGCAGTTCCTCTGCGGTCCGGTCAACCATATCCGCCATGGCTGCGAGTTCGAGACGTCGATGATGATGGAGATCCGTCCCGAGGGAGTCGACATGAGCAAGGCCGTCGACTGCGTCCACCCGCCGTGGAACCCGACGCTGAAGCGTGATCCGCTTCGCGGAGAAGGCGTCTTCTTCCCCTCGGTCTTCCGCCGGACCGGACCCGGAATCGTCGGCACGCCGGCCTATGCCAAGCCGGAGACCGGCACGAAGCTGCTGGATGCCGCTTCCGACAAGCTTGCCCGCGTCGTCCGCATCTTCCGCGAAACCGATCTTGGGATGTAGCCCGCGATGAAGCATGTGATCATCAAGACCGCCGCCGCGCCGACGCCCAAGCGCCACTTCTCGCAAGGAAGCCGTTTCGACCGCTTGATCTTCACCTCGGGCCAGGGGCCTGTCGACCCCAAGACCGGCACCATCACCACGGCCGACATCACGTTGCAGACGCGGCAGACCTTCGAGAACCTCGCGCGCATCCTCGAAGCCGGCGGCAGCTCGCTTGCGCATGTCCTCAAGGTCAACGTCTACCTCCGTCGTATGGAAGACATCGCCAAGGTGGACGACGTCTTCCGCGAGTACTTTCCGGGCGAGCCGCCGCCGCGTGCCACGATCGGAGCGGTGCTCGGCACGCTCGGCACGCCCGAGCGGCCAGGCATGGACGTCGAGATCGAGATGATCGCCTATGCGCCGGACGGGGCCTCGCGCTCATGAGCGCTGCCGATGAGCTTGGATTCCCGATCGCATTGCTGACCTCGGCCGAGCTCCCGGCCATCGACCGGCACATGGCCGAGACCGGAACCTCCGGCTATGTATTGATGGAGCGTGCAGGGGCCGCTGCCGCCCGCGAGGCGGCGAAATTTGCCCCTGACGCCAACCGAATCGTCGTCGTCGCCGGCCCCAACAACAACGGCGGCGACTGCATCTGCGCTGCCCGCCTCATGGCGGAGGCCGGGCGCAACGTGGCTCTCGCGCTCTTCGCCGAGCGCTCGGAGCTGCCGCCCGACCCTGGCAAAGCCGCGGCAACCTGGATCGGCCCGACGGTCTACGCCACGCCGGCTGCGCTCGAAGGTGCCGACCTTATCGTCGACGGACTCTATGGCGGAGGCGTCAAGCACGACATCACCGGCGAGGCGGCCGCTATCATCGGCGCGATCAACGCGAGCCCGGCAAGGGTGCTGTCCGTCGACTTCCCTACCGGCATTTCCGGTGCTACGGGCGCCGTTCTCGGCACCGCTGTCAGGGCGGATCGGACCCTCACGTTCTTCTGTCTCAAGCCTGGCCAGCTTCTGGCGCCTGGGCGCAGCTACTGTGGTCCGGTCGTGGTCGACTCCCTCGGCATCCCGGCATCCGTCATGGACACGATGAGTCCATCGACTTTCCACAACCGACCCGGCCTGTGGCGGTCTAGTCTGCCGCAGGACGGCGGGAACGAAGCTCGGGTCCTCGTCAGCCCACGCAGCTCGATTGTTGCCGGGATTCAGGCTGTGGGCACGATTTCGGCGACGCGGCCGGGCGACGCACATGCGATCGCCCGTCGCGGAGACGACGAGCTTGCCGCCGCCAACGTACCCGTCTGCATCAGCGCGTCGGGGATCTCCCGACCGGGGCTTCGCCATCTTCGCGACCGGGGGCAGCCGGCGATTCTGGTGATTGAGGGCGAGCGATTCGCCCGCATATACGCCGAAGTCCCTGGTGCGTCGATGCTTGAGCGCGTTCGACAGGTGGCGAAGACGGATGGTGCGATCACCGTGTACCTAGGTGTGGATCGGATCGTCGCCGCTCCCGATGGTCGGGCGGCGATTTCCGACAATGCTCCTCTAGAATCGGCCAGCGAGGAGGCCTGCGACATCGTCGCCGGCGCGACAGCCGGGTTGCTGGCCCGACATATGCCGGCATTCGAGGCAGCCGCCGCCGCAGCGTGGCTCCTCAGCAGAGGGCAGGCGCAACCGTCGGCCGGCGCGGCTGGCATCGCCGAAGCCGTTGCAAAGGCACTTCACCGTGCCAGGGGCGAGGCTGGACAAAACCCGTCGGCCTCTCGCTAAGTGACCTAAATCGGTGGACGGGAGAGTCGTCCCGGTTCAAGTCCGGGAGCGGGCACCAGTGCTGTGACACCAGAACGGGAGCGCGGAGGCTTGAGCGGAGTAGGCGGGCACTCGTCGTCGCCGGCAGTCCGGCCTAGAGGGACCCTCGCGCTCGAGACCGCGCTTGCAGAACATCGTCAGGGTCGCATCGCGGCGGCGGCGGCGGGATATCGGGGCATCATCGCCGCCGCTCCGGACAGCGCCGAAGCGCTCTATCTGCTCGGCGTCGCCGAGTCCCAGCAAGGGGGGGCGCCGCACGGCGCCCGCATCATTGGCCGCGCGCTCGCGCTCAACCCCGGTCATGCCGAGGCCCGCTACAACCGAGCGAGCGCGCTCGGGCTTGCCGGCGCCTCGGCCGAGGCGATGGCCGAGTACCGCCGATGCCTCGTCCTGGCGCCGATGGCGGCCGAGGCTCATCTCAACCTCGGCAATCTTCAGGCGATCGCCCGCGAGGCAACGACGGCAGTGCTGCGTTTTCGGCGCACGCTGGCGCTGGCGCCCGGACGCGCTTCCGCGCGCGAGAGCCTCGGCAACGCGCTCCGGCTGCTCAGGCGGTGGGAAGAGGCCGTCGTCGCGTTCGAGCATGTTCTGCGGCAAGCGCCCGATCTCGCCGCGGCGCACGAAAAGCTCGCCGATGCGCTCGCCGCGCTTAGGCGCATCGCTCCGGCCGAGTGCCATGCCCGCCGCGCGCTTGCTCTCAGCCCCAGCTCGAGCGGGGCCTTGTTCACCGCGGCGGTCCTTCGCTCGCTGCGAAGCCTGAACCGGCTTTCGGTCAGGGGGTATCGGCGCGTCCTTGCCGTCGATCCGAGCCATGTTCACGCGCACAGCAACCTGATCTTCGATCAGGATCTCCTGCCGGACATTCCCCTGGCCGCCCATCAGGCTGAGCGTCGCCGCTGGTACGACCGTCACGGGCGTCGCTTCGCCCCCGCTTCGCCGGTGCAGATCCTCGATCGACGGGCGGATAGGCGGCTCAGGGTCGGCTATGTCTCCGCCGACTTCCGCCAGCATTCCGCCGCCTACATCTTCGGCCCGATCCTGCTCAACCACGACCGGAGCGCCGTCGAAGTCCACCTCTACTCGGGCGTCGCCGAAGAGGACGACATGACCGCGCGATTTCGCGCCGCCGCGGATCGCTATCACGCGACGGCCGAGGTCTCGGACGACGGGCTTGCGAGTCGTATCCGCGCCGACCGCATCGACATCCTGGTCGACCTTGCCGGCCACTCGGACGGAAACCGGCTTCCGGTCTTCGCGCGCAAACCTGCGCCGATCCAGCTCACGGGCTGGGGCCATGCGCACGGAACCGGAGTCGAGACTGTCGACTACCTGCTGGGCGATCCGGTGATGGTGCCCAGGGAAGATCGGGGCCTCTTCGCGGAGAGCATCCTCGATCTGCCCTGCTTTCTCGCCTACGGGCCACCGGACTACGCGCCGCAAGTCAGCCCGCTGCCCGAGAGCGGGCGGCAGGTCATCCTCGGCTCGCTCAACCGGACGGCCAAGCTGTCGAGCCGCACCGTCGATCTGTGGGCGCGCTTGCTGCGGGAGATGCAGGAGGCACGACTCCTCCTTAAGGATGCGAGCCTGTCGAATGAGCAGGAGCGTGCGCGGCTATTGGCTGAGTTTGCGGGCCGAGGCGTCGCGGCCGAGCGTCTGATCCTGCGCCAGCGGACGCCGCATGCCGAGCATCTGGCGACCTATGGCGCGATCCATGTCGCGCTCGACCCGTTTCCGCAGAATGGCGGGGTCTCGACCTTCGAGGCGCTGTACATGGGTGTGCCCGTCGTTGCCAGGCTTGGCAACACGCCGCCCGGCCGGGCCGCGGCGGCGATATTGTCGTCGCTCGGCCTCGATGCCTGGATCGGCGGCAGCGACGATGCCTACCTCGACATCGCCAAGCAGCTCGCCAGAGATCGTGCTGTACTCGAGCGCACGCGCGAGACATTACGTCCGAGGCTGAAGGCCTCGATCGTCTGCGATCCCACACGATATGCGCGCGCGGTCGAGGCGGCGTATCGGGACATATGGCGAAAGAAGCTCCGGGACTCCAGAGACGCCGGAGCCCCGGAGGCCTGAGCAAAATCAGGTGCGGCGGTGAGGGGGACCGCCGCGGCCGCGACGGGCCATCAGGTCGTCGGCCGACTTCTTCTGCTCGTCGGAGAGCTGCGCATAGAGAGGAGCGAAGGCGTCGAGCGAGCGCTGGGTATGGGCGGCGGCGAGCTTCGCTGCTTCGGCACGGCGCTCCATCTGCTCGATCGCCGTCGGTGGCTTGCCCTCGGAGTCGGCGGCGCGAGCATCGCGCCGCTTTCTCATCGTTGCATCCATCTCACCGGCGTTCTGGCGCAGCACGCGTGCATAGGCATCGAAGGCCGGCTGTTGCTGCGGCGTAATCTTGAGCTCAGCCTTGAGGAACGCGACACGCCCATCCATGTGCCGGTTGAAATTGTGCTCCGGGCCAGGGCGTGCGACCGGCTGCGCCAGGGCGACGGGGACGGCGATGGCGACGATGCCCGCCGTCAGGAGGGCGGCGAAGAGGGGGCTGCGACGGATACTCATGGAATCTCGTCCTTCACGGGTTGACACGGGGGATCGCCGGTCCGTCGGTTGGGAGCGGCGCGATCTTGTCGATGACACGCGAGGGCCACGGAACTCCTGCGCCAGGGCGAGCGAGTCGCCCGAAGGTCAGTTCAGCGGCCCGCGCTCGAAGACGAGGAAACGGCAGGACGCTCCCTTGGCGAGCGCCTTCTCTTCGTAGCGTGTCGCCGGCCAATCCGCCGGTCGCGTGCGCGTCGCCGCATCCTCGGTGCGAAGCGGACGGAAGCCGGGATGGTTCCCTGCGACCTCCCGCATGTGCTGAACATAGTCGGGGTCGTCGGAGGCAAGACGAAGCTCGCCGCCGGCGCGCATCGTATCGGCGAGCCGGTCGAGGGTCTCCGTCGAGACGATCCGGCGCTTCTTGTGCCGCGCCTTGGGCCATGGATCGGGGAAGAGAATGAAGCAGCGCCCGATCGATCGCGGCGCGAGGCACCCGAGCAGCAGCCGCGCGTCATCCGGATGGATGCGGATGTTGGCGATCTTCTTCTCTTCGATCGCCGTCAGCAGCGTCGCCAGCCCGTTGAGAAACGGCTCGCAGCCGACGAAGCCGATCTCGGGATGGCGCTCCGCCTGCCAGGCGAGGTGCTCGCCGCCGCCGAAGCCGATCTCAAGCCAGACATCCTCGGGCGGCGCCGGAAACAGCGCGCGGGGATCGAGCGTGCCTTGCTCCGGGAGCGGAACCCGGAGGCGAGGCAGCAAAGTCTCGAGCAGCTCCTTGCGGCGCTGGGTCAGCGGCCGGGCGAGGCGCCGGCCGTGAAAACGTCTCCGCTCAGGCGCCAAAGGCCTTCTTGAGCTTGGCGACGAGGTCGACACGCTCCCAGGAGAAGCCGCCATCCTTCTCAGGCTTGCGGCCGAAATGGCCGTAGGAGGAGGTCCGCGCATAGATCGGCTTGTTGAGGCCGAGATGCTCGCGGATGCCGCGCGGCGTCAGGCTGACCAGCTCCTGCAGGATCTTGGAGAGCTTGTTCTCGTCGACCTGCCCCGTGCCGTGCGTGTTCACATAGACCGAGATCGGGTGCGAGACGCCGATCGCGTAGGAGAGCTGGATCGTGCATTTCGGCGCGATGCCCGAGGCGACGACGTTCTTCGCGAGATATCGGGCGGCATAGGCGGCCGAGCGATCGACCTTGGTCGGGTCCTTGCCCGAGAAGGCGCCGCCGCCATGGGGTGCGGCGCCGCCATAGGTGTCGACGATGATCTTGCGGCCGGTGAGGCCGGCATCGCCGTCGGGGCCGCCGATGACGAAACGGCCGGTCGGGTTGACGTAGAAATGGTCCTCGGGCGGCATCCAGCCAGCGGGCAGCACGCTCTGCACATAGGGCCGCACGATTTCGCGGACCTCGTCGACCTCGATCTTCTCGGAGTGCTGGGTCGAGACGACGACCGCCGTGCAGCCGATCGGCTTGCCGTCGATATAGCGCAGCGAGACCTGGCTCTTCGCGTCGGGGCCGAGCATCGGCGCCTTACCCTTGTGGCGGGCCTCGGACATCGCGCGGAGGATGTTGTGCGAATACTGGATCGGCGCCGGCATCAGCTCCGGCGTCTCGTCGCAGGCGTAGCCGAACATTATCCCCTGGTCGCCCGCGCCTTCGTCCTTGTTGCCTTTGGCATCGACGCCCTGGGCGATGTCGGCGGACTGGCCGTGCAGGTGGACCGCGACCTTTGCCTTCTTCCAGTGGAAGCCTTTCTGCTCGTAACCGATGTCCTTGACGGCCTTGCGGGCGAGGGCCTCGATCTTCTCGGCCTTCACCTTGCCTGACTTGTCGACGAGCGCGCGCGGGCCGCGAACCTCACCGGCGAGCACGATGCGGTTGGTGGTGACCAGCGTTTCGCAGGCGACGCGCGCATAGGGGTCGACCGCGAGGAATGCATCGACCACGGAATCGGAGATGCGGTCGCAGACCTTGTCCGGATGACCTTCGGACACGGATTCGCTGGTGAAGACGTAGTCGGCCTGGGCCACGGGCGTCCCCTCTATTCGCCTGGAAAACATGAAGATGGCGACGCATCCCGTCGTCGATACGGCGGCGAGTGTTTGCTTCGTTTGTCCTTGCGGGTCAAGGGAAAACCGGGTTCTCGCTTACTCGCCGCGGGCCAATGCCTTGGTCAGCTCGAATATGCGGCGGCGAAGCTCGGGCTCGCCGATCCGCCAATAGGCGTCGACGAGGCCGCGCGTCTCGCTCAGGCCCAACGGATCGGCCTCGTACTCCGCCGGCGCTTCGGCGGCACCGACGGCGGGTATGGCGGGCTGCGGCGTCTCGCCCCGCAAGTCGTCGAAGAAGAAGGACACCGGCACATCGAGCACGCGGCTCAGGTCGAAGAGGCGACTCGCACCGATGCGGTTTGCGCCGCGCTCGTATTTCTGCACCTGCTGGAAAGTGAGACCGAGCGCCTGAGCAAGCCGCTCCTGGCTCCAGCCCAGCTGCGTCCGCCTGAGACGCACGCGATGGCCGACATGGATGTCGATCGGGTGACCCTTGCCGTCGCTGCCTGCGCGCGGCGGACGTCCGCGCGGTCGGCCGGTGCGTGCCATCTTCAGTCCCCTGCGCCTAGGAGCCTGTCCAAGTAGTCGCTTTTCGAGGGTTAGCCCGGCCTATTCACGGGCGAGCATGATTTGAATTGCGGCGATGGAAGGCGATCAGATGGCATGCTTTGTCGTTGCGCCTTTTTCATCGCGGGTTGGTTTGTCGGGTGTCGGGTTATTGGTTTGGGATTGAGGGAACGGGTGTTTTCGGGGCATCGGCCCCGTCGGTCATGGAGCGGCGGGTCGAAGCGCGCCGGCGAGCAAGCGGATGAGAGCGGCATCCGGGCAAACGGCGGC
>VGEN01000184.1 GCA_016869285.1 Alphaproteobacteria bacterium | reverse complement strand
GTCTATTCCGATTGCTGGAAGGGCTACAACGTGCTCGACGTATCCGACTTCAAGCACTTCCGGATCAATCACTCCGAGCTCTTCGCTGATCGGCAGAATCACATCAACGGCATCGAGAACTTCTGGAACCAGGCCAAGCGCCACATGCGCAAGTTCAACGGTGTCCCGAAGGCCCATTTCGGGCTATTCTTGAAAGAGTGCGAGTGGCGCTTCAACACCAGTGACCCATCCAAGCAACTAACCCAGATCAAACAATGGGTTAAGCGTCATCTCAGGTAGTTATCTGGGACAGCCCCTATTACAATAAGCCACCGACGATGGGGGCGCTAGGCCGGATTTCTCTCCTGAAACAAGCCGATGACGCCCGAGAAGTCGAGCGCGGCATTGCCGGCCTGAGCGCAGAATAGGCCGTAGACCTGCGCCGCCTCCGCCCCCAGCGGGGTCAGCGCCCCGGCCGTAGCCGCCGCCTCCTGCGCAAGCTTCAGATCTTTCAGCATCATCGCCGCCGTGAATCCCGCCTTGTAGTTGCGGTTGGCGGGCGAGGTCGGCACCGGGCCGGGCACCGGGCAGTAGCTCGTCATCGACCAGCACTGGCCGGAAGACTTGGAGCTGATGTCGAAGAGCTTCTGTGCATCGAGGCCGAGTCGCGCCGCCAACGCAAAGGCCTCGGAGGTCGCGATCATCGAGATGCCGAGAATCATGTTGTTGCAGATCTTGGCCGCCTGGCCGTTCCCCGGCCCACCGGCATGGACGATGGTCTTGCCCATGTTGTCGAGAATGGGCCTGGCCTTGGCGAAGGCCTCCTCCGATCCGCCGACCATGAAGGTCAGCGTTCCGGCCTCGGCGCCGCCGACACCGCCCGAGACCGGTGCATCGAGAAGCAGGACGCCCTTGGCTCTCGCCGCCGCCTCCATGTCGCGCGCGGTCGCGACGTCGATGGTCGAGGAGTCGATCAGCAGCGCGCCCGGCTTCATCGCCGCGAGCACGCCGCCCTTGCCCGTCAGGACCTCGCGCACATGCGCGCCGGCCGGCAGCATGGTCACCACCGCATCGGCGCCGGAGGCGGCATCGGCGGCGGAGGCCGCCGGCCTCACGCCGGCGGCTGCGCCGATATTGGTCTTTACCAGATCGAAGCCGACGACCTCGTGGCCGGCTTTGACCAGGTTGCGGGCCATCGGCCCGCCCATGTTGCCGAGCCCGATGAAGCCGATGCGAGCCATGTCCGCCTCCCCTAGTCGAATCTGAGATCGTTCGCGCCGAGCGGCTGAAAGTAGCGCCCGACCTCCGCCGGCGTCACCTCGGCCAGCGTCGGCGGCTGCCATTTCGGCGACTGGTCCTTGTCGACCAGCAGCGCGCGGATGCCCTCGAAGAAGTCATGCCCGGCCATGAAGGTCTGGGTCATGCGGAACTCCATGATCAGCACCTCCTCGATCGCGAGGCCGGCGCCGCGGCGGAGCTGCTCGAAGGTGACTTTCATGCTCGTCGGCGACTTGGTGCGGAGATCCTTGAGCGTCGCCTGGGCCCAGTCCGACCCGTCTGCCGCGAGCGCGGTCAGGATCTCCTCGACCGAATTGCCGGAGAACAGCCGATCGACTGCCGCCCGATGCTCGGACAGCGGTGCCGGTCCGGGATCGGCTGCGATCTTGCGGATCGCCGCATCGACGTCGGTTCCAGCGACGAGATCGCGCTTGAGCCCATCGAGCGAAGCGCTCGGCGCGTAATGCGTGGCGAAACCGACATAGAGCGCATCGGCGGCGCGCACCCGCGCACCGGTCAGCGCCAAGTAGAGTCCCATCTTCCCTGGGCAGCGGTTGAGAAACCAGGTCGCGCCGATATCGGGGAAGAGGCCGATGCCGGTCTCCGGCATGCCTGCGAGCGTGCGCTCGGTCGCGATCCGATGCGTGCCGTGGACCGAGAGGCCAAGGCCGCCGCCGAAGGTGATCCCGTCGACTAGAGCGACATAGGGCTTGCCCAGCCGGTGGATCAGCCGGTTGAGCTTGTACTCCTCCCAGAAGAAGACGCGATTGAGATCGCTCGGGCTCGCCTTCACGGAATCGTAGACGGCGCGGACATCGCCGCCGGCGCAGAAGGCGCGATCGCCCTCGCCCTCGATCACCAAGGCGCGGATCGCCGGATCCTTCGACCACGGCACGAGGCGGGCGTAGAAGGCGCGGATCATCTCGAGCGTCAGCGCGTTCAACGCTCTCGGCCGCGCCAGCGTGACGAAAGCGATGCCGCCCTCGACGGCGAAGCGGATGTCGGAAGTCTCGGTCACGGATCTTCTTTCTTGAAGCTCTTGCGCCGGTCTAGCCGGAGCGCCGCGCCAGGGTCAACGGGCGGTCTTCAGGAGATCGATCAGCGCGCGGCGGTCGTCGGCGTTCGGCAGGCTCAGATATCCCATCACCGATCCCGGCAGGAATGCTTCGGTGTCGGTGAGGTAGCGGTCGAGCGCCTCTTCGGTCCAGACGAGCCCCCTGCGCCCGGCCTCGAGCAGCACCGGCGAGTATTCGAAGTCCGGCAGCGCCGCGGCCTTGCGCCCGACGATGCCGATCAGGCTCGGACCCGGCGTCGGCCCGCGCTCCTCCAGGCTGTGGCAGGCGATGCAGCGCGTAAAGACGCGCTCGCCGCGCCGAAGGTCCTGGGCCATGGCCGCGGCGGTCGAGAGGATCAGCAGCGCGGCGAGCAGAGCCCTCACTTGTCATTCCAGACGGAGGCGTCACTCCGCGGAAGCCCGCGGCACTCGACCGCGCGGCGTCCGCCCCGTGCGCATGTCCAGGCAGCCCCCCCATCTCAAGCAGTCAAACCAGTGGGGCTGTCATCACGTCAAGGAGCATCCCATGCAGCGAACGCTGCCTGCGCGTGCTCGGTTATCCTTTGCACCGACATGCGCAGCCTGAACAGGCTGGATCCGAGGCCGAATACCCGCACGTTCCGGCTGACCCGGGCGCGGCCGTTACATCCGCATCGGAGACATGTTTCAGACGTACAGATCCATCGGCGCCGATTGCGTCAGCCACTCGGCTCCGTCGGCCGTGATCAGGAAGTGATCCTCCATGCCGACGAAAATATCTCCCTTGTTCGAGTAGAGGATGTGCGGCTCCAAGGTGACGGACATGCCTTCTTCCAGCACCGTGTCGTCATTGAGCGCCATGTACGGAGGTTCGTGAACGACGCGGCCAACCCCGTGGCCGGTGTACGGGACCAATGGCCGGTGTCCGATCTTGTCGTACAGCGCCAGTTCCTTGCGCCTTATATCCGCAACCGCAACACCGGGCTTGAGCTCGGGCATGAGATCGAGGGTCAGCTGCTTCTCCAGCCGATGCGCCTCCGCCATATCGTCGGGAACCTCGCCGAAAGCGGTGACCCTGGAGAGGTTGCTCACGTAGCTGCTGAATTTCGCCTGGGCGTCGATCCGAATGAACATGCCCGGCTTCAACCGGATATCCCCGGCGGCCGGAGATCCGTTTGCGAGCTTCAGCCCGGCCGGGCCGAAGATCACATAGGCCCGTTCATACTCCAGGCCTTGGTCCATGCAGTGCTTGACAAAGACGCGCTGCATTTCGCTCTGCGTCATACCGGCCTTGGCCTCGCGCACCGTCGAAAGCCAGGCGTCGCCGGTCCGTCTGCAGGACTCGCGCAAGCGCCGCTGCTCCTCCTTGCTCTTCACCATCCGCAGTTTCCACAGCACCGTCTCCGCATCGACCAGCTTTATCCCCGGGAGGTGCGCCTTCAGCTGATCGACGTACCTGACCCCGAGGAACCGCCGCTCGATCGCAACACAGCCATTCTGGAGACCACGGTCCTTGATGGCCCCGGCAACAACCTCCATGGGATCGCCCACCGGCGGATTCGGGTCGACCGGATTTTCCCACCTCTGCACGTAGTAGCCGGGGCCCCAGAAGCGGCGGTCCTGGATCCAGCTCCCCATGATCGACAGCGTCGTCGCCTCCGAGGCGCCGGCGACGATGAAGGGCTCCGAAGAGGGATCGGCCGGCAGACCGACGAACGTCTTGTGCGTCGCGTCCACCGCCCACAAAACGTAGTAGTCGTCGCTGACCGGATGCCAGTAGTCCGAGAGGTAGCCGACGCCATGCTTCGATGAGGCCAGAACAAGGTCGATGCCTTGCTGCTTCATCAGCCATGACGCCTTTTCACGTTCGAACAGCTGCATTGCAAAGTGCTCCCTGCACGAGACTTACGCGGGTGGGCAGCCGATGCGTCCGCCTCACTGGAAGCGATAGACGGTGATGCGGTCGACGCCCGACTCCGGCGTCCATACCTCGCCCTTGCGGCCGAGGATCTGGCGGACGTTCGAATTGGGCTCGCGGATCGGGAAGGTCTGGAAGGTCTCCGTCTCAGGATCGAAACGGACCATCGCATTCGCGCCCCAATCGCTGACCCAGGCCGCGTCCCGCTCGTCGACATAGACGGCATAGGCGCGCGGCCGCGCTCCGGGCAGCTTCCATACCTTCCATTCCCCGCCCTCGGAGTCGTAGCGGCTGAGCTGACCCGAATTCCATTCGCTGATGTAGAGGCGGCCTTTGGAATCCGACCAGACACGGCGCGCGCCTTGGTCCTTCGTCGGCGGCTCGATCACCTTGGCGTTGCCGCTTTCGAGATCGACCTCGGCCAGATGGCTGCCGGCGAGCGAGTCATAGAAGATGCGCCCCTTCGGCGTCGCGGCGATGCCGTAGGGCCCGCGACCCTTCGGTGCCTGCCAGACCGTCATGTCGCCGCTTGCCGGATCGAGTCTTCCATAGACGCCGTTCTGTCCCGTGAACCAGATCCGCCCCTTGGCATCGAAGGCGGCGGTGTTGAGGTTGGCGTACCCAACCTCCTCCGGCAGCTTCCAGAGCTTGACCGTCTCCGTCTTCGGATCGACGCGCACGATCGCGTTCTGCCCGCCATCGGTGAGCCAAGGCGCACCGTCGGGACCGACGATGACCCCGTGCGGCGCCGATCCGGGCCCGAGCGCGATATGGTCGACCTTGCCGGTCTTCGGATCGAGGCGGCCGAGCGCGCCCGCACGCTGCTGGGCGATCCAGACGGCGCCGCCGGGCGCCGGATCGATAGCCACGTCATGCGGCGCCGATCCACTCGGCACCGGATAGGTCTGGGTCTCCACCTTGACCGGCGCTGCGGCAGCCAGCGACGAGAGGAGCATCGCGGCGATGAGGATTGCTGTATGAATGGATCCTCCGTCGATAGCCTTCCGATGCTAGCATGAGCCATGCACCTCACGGATGACGAGCGGCGTATCGCCGAGGGCTCGGAAGGTTCGGCGAAGGCAATGGCGATGCGGCTGGTCGCCGAAACCGGCCGCCTGCTCGGCGCCCCTCGCCTGTTGAACGTGGCCTCCGCGCATGTCGATGGCTGCCTCTATCACGGCGATTCCGGCACGCACTTCGCCGAGCGCCTGGCGAAGGACGGTGGGCGTGTTGCGGTCCCGACCACGCTCAATGTCGGCGCGCTCGACCTGCTCCATCCCGACCGGGTCAAGGGCAATGCGCATCACCGCGAGATGGCTGGGCGCATGATGCAGGCCTATGAACGGCTCGGCTGCCGGCCGACCTGGACCTGCGCGCCTTATCAGGCGGGACACCGCCCCGCCGCCGGCACCGATGTCGCCTGGGGCGAGTCCAACGCCGTCGCCTTCTGCAACTCGGTGCTCGGCGCGCGCACCAATCGCTACGGCGATTTCCTCGACATCGCGTGCGCCCTGGTCGGCCGCGCGCCCGACTACGGGTTGCACCGGCCGGAGAACCGGCGCGCGACCGTCGTTGTCGATGCCTCGGCGCTGTCCCCGGCGCTGCGCGATGCGGATGTCTTCTATCCGGTGCTCGGGACCTGGCTCGGCGCCGAGATCGGCTCCGAGATCGCCGCGATCGACGGGCTCCCGCCACGGCAGAGCGAGGACCGCCTGAAGGCGCTCGGCGCCGCCGCGGCCTCGGCCGGCGCCGTCGGCCTTTTCCACGTCGTCGGCTCGACGCCCGAAGCGCCGACGCTGGCGGCCGCGACGCAGAGCGGATCGACGCGCACGATCCGGCTCACGCCGGAGATGATCCGCGCCGCGCGCGATCGCCTCTCGACAGCCACAGACGGCGCCGTCGACTGTATCGCGCTGGGCAGCCCGCATTTCAGCGAGGCCGAGATCGCCGAGCTCCGGCGCCTCGCCGCCGGCCGGCGCTTTCGCATGCCAGTCTATGTCTGCACGCGCCGCGACCTCGTCGAGCGGAGCAACCTTTCCGATCTCGAAGCGGCGGGCGCCGTCATCGTCGCCGATACCTGCGTCGTGGTGACGCCGATCCTCCCCGATACCGGCGGCACGCTGATGACCAATTCCGGCAAGTTCGCGCATTACGGCCCGGCGAATCTTGGCTACGACGTGGTCTATGGCAGCCTCGCGGACTGCGTCGCCACCGCCGTCGAGGGCCGGCTGACGCGCGCCGAGGCGCTCTGGCGATGACCGAGCTCACGGGCGAGACTCTGATCGCCGGCAAAGGCGCCGGCACCATCCTCCGCGTCGACGACGCGATCAGCTTCTGGGGCGGCGTCGATCCGAAGACGGCACTGATCTCCGATCCGCGTCACCCGCGCCACGGCGCGTGCCTGACCGGCCGCGTCGTCGCCATCGCCGAGCTGCGCGGATCGAGTTCTTCATCGGCGGTGCTGCTCGAGCTGATTCACGCAGGAATCGCCCCGTCCGCGATTCTGCTGCGCGACACCGATGCGATTCTGGCGCTGGGGGCGCTGGTTGCGCGCGAGATGGGCTATGGCGACTTAGCGATGCTAAAGATGCCGTCCGACGCCTTCGCCCTTCTCACCGAGGGTCGCCGGGCCCATGTGGAAGGCCCACGCGTCGTCCTCGACTGAGCCGCAGGGGTTCGCCATGAACGATCCGTTCGCCGATCCGCAGGTCCGCCCCCGCTATACCGGCGTGCCGACCTTCATGCGCGCGCCCTTCTCCGAGGATTGGCGCGGCGTCGATATCGGCCTGGTCGGCGTGCCCTTCGACGGCGGCGTCACCAACCGCACCGGCGCCCGCCACGGCCCGCGCGAAGTCCGCAACATGTCGAGCTTCATAAGGAAGATGAACCAGTCGACCGGGGTCGCTCCCTATGACCTCTGCCAGGTGGCCGATCTCGGCGATGCCTGGGTGCGGAGCCCCTACAACCTCCTCGGCAGCCTGGACGAGATCGCTGCCTTCTACGCGCGGCTCCATCAGGCCGGCATCGTTCCGGTCTCCTGCGGCGGCGACCATTCGATCACGCTGCCGATCTTCCGCGGCATCGCCAGGCATCCCCCGGTCGGCATGGTGCATTTCGACGCGCATTGCGACACCGGCGACGACTATCTGGGCTCGCGCTTCCATCATGGAGCGCCGTTTCGCCGCGCCGTCGAGGAAGGGCTGCTCGATCCCAAGCGCACGATCCAGATCGGCATCCGGGGATCTCTGAACGATCCCGATCAGTGGAAATTCAGCCACGAGACCGGCATGCGCGTGATCTACATGGAGGAGTTCTACGAGCTCGGGCCCAAGGGCGTGATCGCCGAAGCGCGCCGCGTCGTCGGCGACGGTCCGGCCTATGTCAGCTTCGATGTCGACGGGCTCGATCCGGTCTATGCGCCCGGAACCGGCACGCCCGAGGTCGGCGGCTTCTCGACGCTCGAAGCCCTGATGATGATCCGCGGATTGCAGGGTCTCAACCTGATCGGCGGCGATGTGGTCGAGGTAGCACCGCCCTTCGACCAAACCGGCAACACCGCGCTCGTCGGCGCCACCGTCATGTTCGAGATCCTCTGCATCGTCGCCGAGTCCGTGGCGGGGCGCCGGAATGCCGACTGATCCTCGCTCTGCCGGATCGCATTTCCGATCCGACAGAGGTTTGCTACCGTCGGGGAAAATCGACCTATAGCCTGGTTTATTCCTCGGATGGACTGTCGGGTAGGTCGGTGGCCCGTTTGGCGCGCTGGCGGCGCCTGCTCTGCTTGAGCCGGTAGCTGTCGCCGTTCATCTCCAGGATGTGGACGTGGTGGGTCAGCCGGTCGAGCAGCGCGCCGGTCAG
>VGEN01000183.1 GCA_016869285.1 Alphaproteobacteria bacterium | reverse complement strand
AGAAAGTGAAGGCCGAATGGGCCCTCATCTGCACCGCTCACAACCTCTCAAAGCTCCACAGGGCGGCCTGAGCGGCCTGCCCCTCACACAAGCGCCTCGCGCCGGAGCTACTTGGACAGGCTCCTAGCTGACAGACCTGTCAGCGGGGGGCTCAGGAGTCTGATAGCCTTTTGTTATCTCTAAAAATTTTTCTTAATTGGCCGTCCAATAAAAACTCTTTATACTGGCTGGTGTCCCAGGGAGAACCAGCGCCTTGCCCAAGCTCGGCATGGAGGCGATCCGTCGGCGGCAGCTGATCGATGCGGCGATCGCCTCGATCGGGCGCTACGGCTATGGCGAGGCGACGGTGCAGCGCATCAGCCGCGCCGCCGGGGTGTCGTCGGGGATCATCCATCATTACTTCGGCGGCAAGGACGAGCTGCTCGAAGCCTCGATGCGCGACCTGCTGGCCGAGCTCCGGCGCGAGGTGGCCGGGCGGCTGGCCAAGGCGACGACGCCGCGCGCGCGGCTCGAGGCGATCGTCGAAGGCAATTTCGCGCCGAGCCAGTTCGATCCGCCGGTGGTCGCGGCCTGGCTCGCCTTCTGGTCGGAGGCGCGGCACGCGCCCAAGCTGGCGCGGCTGCAGCGGATCAATCACCGCCGCCTGCTTTCCAACCTGCGTCACGCCTTCTCCGCCGTGCTCGCTCCCGAAGCGGCGGCACAGGCGGCGACGGGACTTGCGGCGCTGATCGACGGGCTCTGGCTCAACGCCGCGCTCTCCGGGGAGCGCAACATCGACGAGGCGCTCGCGATCGCGCAGCGCTTCCTCGACCGTGAGCTTGGCGACGGCGCCGCGATGAAGCGGCAATGAGCGCTGCACGCGACTACGACTATGTCGTCGTCGGCGCCGGCTCGGCGGGCTGCGTGCTCGCCAATCGCTTGAGCGAAGACGCCGATGTCAGCGTGCTGCTGCTCGAAGCCGGCCCCGCCGATCGAAGCTGGACGATCCATATGCCGGCGGCGCTTACCTACAATCTCGCCGGCACGCGCTTCAACTGGCACTACGAGACCGAGCCTCAGGCGCATATGAACCGGCGGCGGCTCTACTGGCCGCGCGGTCGCGTGCTCGGCGGCTCCTCCTCGCTCAACGCCATGGTCTATGTGCGCGGCCATGCCTGGGACTACGACCGCTGGGCGAAGCGGCCGGGGCTGGAGTCCTGGGCCTATGCGAACGTCCTCCCCTACTTCAAGAGGGCCGAGACCCGCGCCAAGGGCGGCGACCTCTATCGCGGGGCTACGGGCCCGCTGCATGTCTCGACCGGATCGACTGAGAACCCGCTGTTCGACGCCTTCATCGAGGCAGGCCAGCAGGCGGGATATCCGTTCACAGAGGACATGAACGGCTTCCAGCAGGAAGGCTTCGGGCGGATGGACATGACCATCCATCAGGGGAGGCGCTGGTCGGCGGCGAGCGCCTATCTCAAGCCGGCACGGGCGCGGCGCAATCTCACGGTCGCGACGAAGGCGCTGGCCGAACGCGTGATCTTCGAGGGAAGCCGCGCGGTTGGCGTCGCCTATCGAAGCGGCGGCCGATCGGTCGAAGCGCGGGCGCGGCGCGAGGTCATCCTCTCCGGCGGCGCGATCAACTCGCCGCAGCTCCTGATGCTCTCCGGCGTCGGCCCGGCCGATCACTTACGCGAGCGCGGCATCGCCGTGGTCCACGACCTGCCCGGCGTCGGCCGGAATCTGCGGGACCATCTGGAACTCTATGTTCAATACGCCTGTACCCAGCCGATCACACTCTACGCGGTCGAGAATCCGCTGGTGAAGCTCAAGGTCGGCATCGAGTGGTTCCTGCGCCGGACCGGCTGGGGAGCCTCGGCGCATCTGGAGGCCGGCGCCTTCATCCGCCGCGATCCGTCGGTCGCGCATCCCGATCTGCAGTTCCACTTCCTGCCCTCGGTCGTCAACGACCATGGCCGCAAGCCGGGCGACCGCCATGCCTTCCAGGCCCATGTCGGGCCGATGCGCGCCACCTCGGTCGGCGAGATCCGGTTGCGCTCGGGCCGACCGACCGATCATCCCCTCCTGCAGCCGAACTACCTCGCGACCGAGCAGGACCGGATCGAGATGCGCGATGCGGTCAAGCGCGCGAGTGACATCTTCGCGCAACCGGCCTTCGCCCCCTATCGCGGCGAGGAGATGCAGCCGGGCCGCGGCTGTCAGAGCAATGCCGAGATCGACGCGTTCGTGCGCGCCAAGGCCGACAGCGCCTATCACCCCTGCGGCACCTGCAAGATGGGCTCGGATGCGATGGCGGTGGTCGACGGCAACCTGAGCGTCCGCGGGCTTGAAGGTCTGCGCGTGGTCGACGCCTCGATCATTCCGGACATCGTCTCGGGCAATCTCAACGCGCCGGTCATCATGATCGCCGAGAAAGCCGCCGACATCATCGGCGGCCGTATCCCGCTGCCGCCGCTGCACGCGCCGGTCTATGTGCCGCCCGACGAAGCCGGGACGCGCCCGCGCGACGCGCTGGTCGCGGCGAAGTGACTCGTATCCCTCTCCCGCGAAGCGGGGGAGGGGGTACGATGGCGCGCGGTGATATGCTCGATTCGACGACGGTGATGCACGACAGCGGAGGAAGAATGCCTCTCGATGACCAGGGCTGGGGCGGCGGACGCAGACGGCGCGCGCCCTCGAAGAACGCGCTCGGCGGCAAGCTCGAAGACTGCTCGCTCGCGCCCATGACCGGCTTTTTCCGCAACGGCTGCTGCGACACCTCGCCCGAGGATGTCGGCAGCCACACGGTCTGCTGCGTCACCACCGAGCAGTTCCTTAGCTACTCCAAGCGCGCCGGCAACGATCTCTCGACGCCGTTTCCGGAGTACGGGTTTCCGGGCCTGAAGCCCGGCGACCGCTGGTGCCTCTGCGCGCCGCGATGGCAGCAGGCACTGGAGGCCGGCATGGCCCCGCGCGTCGTGCTCCGCGCCACCCATGAAGGCGCGCTCGCCTATTGCGCGCTCGAGGATCTCAAGAAATACGCGATCGACCTCTCCTGATTTGCAGCCGGGGAAAGAGTTCGGCTATCGTCGAGGCGCCCATCCCCCTCGCCGGAGACTAGACATGGCGGACATCGGCAAGCCCGCGCCGGACTTCAAGCTAAAGTCCCATGACGGCAAGGAGGTCGCCTCAAGCGACTTCCGCGGCTCGAAATGGGTCGTGATCTCGGCCTACCCCTTCGCCTTCACAGGTGGCTGAACCAACCAGACCTCTACTTTCAACCGTGCGTTGAAGCAATTCGAAGAGCGTGGTGCCCAGGTCTTGGGCCTGTCGTGCGATACGGTTCATTCGTTGAAGGTGTGGGCGGCATCGCTTGGCGGCATCGGCTATCCGCTGCTGTCCGACTACTACCCGCAAGGAAAAACGAGCCA
Organism: Alphaproteobacteria bacterium; assembly: GCA_016869285.1. Classification (GTDB taxonomy): domain Bacteria; phylum Pseudomonadota; class Alphaproteobacteria; order SHVZ01; family SHVZ01; genus SHVZ01. The sequence goes on along the minus strand of VGEN01000183.1, from coordinate 4,671 downwards.
GGGTCTCGGCATCTTCAATGCCGAAGGCGGCTACCCGGCACGTTCGGTGACGATCATCGATCCGCAAGGCGTCGTGCGCGGCTTTCACACCTACCCGCCCGGCCAGCTGCCGGTGCCGGGCGAGGTGCTGGCCGAGCTCGTCAGCCTGCAAGGAAAGTAGCGAACTGCCGGCGCGTCGCTCAGGCGGCGCGCTGGCGTTCCCGCAATGCCGCTCCGAAAGCCTTGAACAGAGTCTGATTGATCGGATTCTTCTGCGGGTCGTATTCGGCGTGCCACTGGACGCCGAGCGCGAAGGAGGGCGCGTCAGCGATCCGGATCGCCTCGATCGTTCCGTCCTCGGCGACACCCTCGATCACCACGCGCCCACCCTTCTCCTCGATCCCTTGGCCGTGCAGGGAGTTGACGCGGATCGTCTCGCAGCAAAGCAGACGCGCGAAGACGCCGCCCGAAACCAGCTTGACATCGTGGCGGTCGGCAAAGACGACCTCGGGGTCGGGATGCACCTCGCCGTTCTCGAGACGCGGCATGCGATGGTTCATGCGTCCCGGCAGCTCGCGGATCTCGGGGTGGAGCGAGCCGCCGAAGGCGACGTTCATCTCCTGGAAGCCACGGCAGATGCCGAAGAGCGGCACGCCGCGATTGACCGCGGCGCGGGTCAGCGCCAGCGCCACCGCGTCGCGGTCCTGGTCGTAGGGCTCGTGCTTGGGGTTGGGCTCGACGCCGAAGCAGGTCGGATGGACATTGGCGCGCGCGCCGGTCAGCAGGATGCCGTCGACGGCACCGAGCAGCGCATCGACGTCGGTGACGTCCGGCATCGCCGGAAACATCAGCGGCAGCGCTTCAGCGACCTCGGCGATGGCGCGCAGGTTGCGCTGGCCGACGACCTGGACGTTGAAGCGGTCGTTGATGATCTGGGAGTTGCCGATGATGCCGACCACCGGCTTCGTCTTGCTCGACATTCGCGCACTCTAGCCCAGATCGCCGCGCGGCAGAACACAGGAGCGCGTTACCAGCCCGGCTCCTTCTCCAGCGGATAGAGCGGTCGGCGGCGGTGCTTGTAGGTGAAGGTCGTGAGGTCCGCCGTGGTGACGCCCGGCGTCGCCACCCAGATCATCTCCTTGGCGATCGGCTCCATCGCCGGGCGCGGCGAATGCACGCCCTTGGCGATGACGACCTTCTGGTCCTTTGGCTCGATGCCGAGCGTGCGGAACTGCTGCAGGCTGGAGGAGCCGACACCGCGCGAGGTCAGCACGATCGTCCAGCCGTCGTCGCACTTGATCGCCGCGCTCGGCCCATCGTTGAAGAAGCGGAAGCCGCCATGGACCGGGCCGGTCTCTTCGTAGCGGCCGTCCGACAGGCCGGCGACGACACCCTTGATCGGCAGCGGCTTACCGTGACGGCCGTCGATCTTGCCGCCGACGGCAAGCTCGACACGCCCGCCGATCCCGGCCGTCTGGCAGGCTTTCACCCCCTCGGCATCGCAGAGCGTCTGCAGCACGCCCGGAACCTTGAGACGCCGCGCCGCATGCAGGACCAGCGTCGAGTCGGCCGGGCTGCCGCCGCCGACATTGTCGCCGACATCGAACAGCACGACCGGGTTGACGTTCGCGGCGCGCGCGCGGATCAGCGCCTCGTCGACCGGCGTGCCGCCGGTGTTGAGTGCCGCCCGCATCGACCAGGCGGCATCCGACAGCGTCTTGGCGATCTCGTCGGCGAGCTTCTGGTCGTTGTCGGTGACGGCGATGAAGGACATGCCCATCTCTTCGACGTCGGCATAGGGATAGCCCTCGACCACGCTGACCGAGAGCACGCCGGGACGCCGGCGCTGCTCGTCGGCGATCCGGATCAGGTCCGACATCGGCCGATCGCTGGTGCCCTGGTTTAGGATGTTGACCAGAAGCGGCGGCGTCTCCAGCGCCGTCGTCGGCCGGATCTTCCCGCGTACCATGTCGAGTATCAGCCTGGCGCAGAGCTCCGCCTGCTCCTTGGTGTCGATATGCGGGTTGGTCTGGTAGACCGTGGTGATGTCGGCGTTCTCGATCATCTGGCGCGAGACGTTCGCGTGCATGTCGAGGGCGACGCCGATCGGAACCTTGGGGCCGACGGCCTCGCGCACGCGGCGGATCAGCTCGCCATCCGCATCCGGCCAGGTCTCCGAGACCGCGGCCCCGTGCTGCGGCAGCAGCACGGCATCCCAGGGGCCGTTGTCGCGAATGCCCGAGATGATGCGGTCGATGAAGTAGCGGATGGCTTCGTCGGTGATCGCCCCCATCGGCGTCACCCGCGCGAAGAACAGCGGCACCAGCTCGACCTCGGGATCGGCATCGGCGACGGCGAAGAAGCCGGCGAGCGTCGCCTTCGACTCGGCGTACTCCTTGCGGATCGCCTCGCCCTCGAGGATGCCGGCGCGGCGGAACCTTTCCAGGCTGGCGGGAACTATGGAGAATGTGTTCGACTCGTGCAGGAAACCGGCGGTGACGATGCGGATCATTTCCGAACCCCTTGGGAGGCCCGCAGATTGCCGTAGGCTGGCGCGGCGTTCCTAGCGCTACGGCCCGGACACGAAATTCGGATTTCGTCCCACGCGTCCTCGGGGTTGCGGCGGCGGCCACGCCGGTTAGAGTAGCCTTATCCCGGATCAGAGGAGTCCCCCGTGGCCGACAGCAAGACCTTCGACCCCATTCTTCAGCACGCCTTCGAGCGCCGCTCGCTACTGCAGATGCTGCTCGCCGGCGGCGCCATGGCCGTCAGCCCGGTCGCCTTCGCGCAGGGCACGCCGAAGCGGGGCGGCACGCTGACCATCGGCGCCGATGCCGATCCGATCGGCTTCGACCCCGTGACGCTGACCGCCTTCTCCTCCTGGGACTTCACCGCGCTGCTCTACTCCGGCCTGCTGCGCTGGAGCGCCGAGATGAAGCCGGAGCCGGACCTCGCCACCCGCTTCGAGCAGCCGAACGACACCACCTACATCTTCCACCTCCGCAGCGGCGTGAAGTTCCACAATGGCCAGCCCTTCTCGGCTGAGGACGTGAAGTGGACCTTTGAGCGCATCCAGAACCCGGCGAACGCTAGCCCGAACCTGACCATCTACTCGGTGATCAAGGCGGTCACCGTGATCGACCCGATGACGGTCAAGTTCGAGCTGAACGCGCCGAGCGCGCCGTTCCTCGCCTATATCTCAACTAACCCGATGGGCGTCATCGTGCCGAAGGGCGTTTCCGACCTGGCGACCAAGCCGGTCGGCACCGGCCCATTTAGCTTCGTCTCCTACGAGCCGAACCAGCAATGCACGCTGAAGGCCTTTGCCGACTACTACGAGAAGCCGCAACCCTATCTCGACCAGGTCGTCTTCCGCTTCTTCAAGGACCAGGCCTCGATCACCTCGGCGTTGCGCTCGAAGGCGATCGACATGACCTGGTTCAAGGACCCCAAGGTCTCGGCTCAGATCGTGCGCGGCGCACCCGACCTCGTGAACGCGCCGGGCAAGACCACCCGCACCTTCCCGGTGTGGATGAACCTCAAGGCCGCCCCGCTCAACGACGTGCGCGTGCGCCGCGCGCTCAGCCTTGCCACCGACCGCAAGGCCGCGCTCGAGACCGTGCTCGGCGGCTCCGGCAAGGTCGCGGCTATGGTGCCGGAGAGCCATGTCGGCGGCTATGACGGCGCCAGCGAGATGCCCTACTACAAGACCGACATCGCGGCGGCCAAGAAGCTGCTGGCCGATGCCGGGCACGCCAACGGCATCGATCTCGGCGACTATATCGTCGTCGCTGCCAACCCGCTCGACGTCAGCTGCGCGCAGATCCTGCAGCAGCAATGGGCGGCGGCCGGCATCAAGGTCGCGATCAAGCCGATGGAGACCGCGCCCCTGATCTCGATGTGGCTCAAAGGCGAGTTTCCGACGCTGCTCTCGGTCGCGCAGGCCTGGAACCCGGACCCGGACTCGATCCTCTCTCGCATCCTCTCGACCAGCGCCTCGGGCAAGTCGCTCGGCATGACCGATACCGAGCTCGACAAGATGATCGTCGACGCGCGCACGATCCACGACGTGAAAAAGCGGGCCGAAGCCTACATGGCGATCCAGAAGCGCATCGCCGACAACGCCTATGTGCTCGACATCTACCAGTACCCGCTGCGCTGGGAAGCGTGGTGGAGCTACGTGAAGGGCTATGTCGCGCTTGCCGCGAACATCCGCACCTACGTCCGCACCGCCTGGCTCGATAAGGCGTGAGGGCACCTCGAATAATGCCGCTTACGGCCTTGAGTGGCCGGTATTGCCGGTATTGAGGTGCATCATAGCGCCTTTGCCTGCCTATATCCCCAGTTTCCCGGCAGTTTTTCACCCGGCCGGGGCCTGTTTTTCCAGAACCGGGCGGACTCCTCCCCGGATCACCCTCGTGCCGACGCCGGCGCCATGCGCTCCAACTGCACCAGCCGGCGTATATTGTCGGCCAGATTCTTGAGCCCGACGCGGGCCTTCACCCGCACCAGCCCGATGGCCCGCACCAGCGGCCCGCCCATGTCGTTGCTCTGGGCGCCAAAGTCATGCTCGACCCGGGCCCGCACCTTCGAGCGCGTCCGGTTGCCCTGTTTCTCCCGCTCGCTCAGCGGCCGGTTGCGGTGCGCCTTGCGATGGATCCGGCTCTTCAGGCTCTTCTCCTTCAGCTTCGC
>VGEN01000182.1 GCA_016869285.1 Alphaproteobacteria bacterium | reverse complement strand
AACCAATAACCCGACACCCGACAAACCAACCCGCGATGAAAAAGGCGCAACGACAAAGCATGCCATCTGATCGCCTTCCATCGCCGCAATTCAAATCATGCTCGCCCGTGAATAGGCCGGGCTAGAAGCCCGCACATTTGTCGGCAACCGGAGTTCGGAACGTCGGCGAAGGGCAGTCTCGTGAACGAGGGAGCCGGCGTCAATCCTTGCGCCTGCTTAGGCGGTCGAACAGCGCGGCCGCTGCGATAGTGGCGGCCATGCCAAGGTAAAGACCTAACGCAGAGACGTTAAGAAATAGGAAACCAGCTAGAAGCGGGCCGACCGCCGAGCCGATATCGCCCCAGGTCGCCAGGACCGAGAAGCTGCGCATGGCGTCCTCGGGGTGGCGCCGGGCTGCGACCGCCAGGATTAGGACCTGCAGAACGGCCCGTGTCGTGGTGACGCCGGCCATGCCCAGAATCAGCAGGACCGGCCAGCGATCGGCGGCGAGCGCCACCAGAACGAGGCTGGCGACGAGCAGCGCCAGAGACAGGCCCATCAGCCGCTGAGCGCCGAAGCGATCGGCGAGCGTGCCGCCGACGGGCGACAGCGTCACCTGCACCAGGCCCTTGAGCGCGAGCACGAGACCGGCGGAAAGGACGGCCGACTCGACCGAGACCAGATCCCTAAGGAGAAGCGCCAGGGTGATGGTGAAGATGCCGTCCACCGACAGCGTAATCACGAAGTAGAGGAGGTCGAGGCGTCCCGGCTTCGGAAAGAGCGAGCGCGGCTGGGCAACGGCCCGCGCCTCGGCTCGCGGCAGGGCGGCCGCCAGCGGCACCGCGAGCAGCGTCAGGATCCCGAGAACGACGAAGATCCCCTGCGGCCCGGCGAGCGGGACCAGCGCTGCGCCGGCCGCAAGCGCAATCGTCGGACCCGATTGGCGGATGGCGCTGGCGAGCCCGACGCTCTTGCCGACGCCCTCCTTCACCGAGGCGGCGTAGACGAGAGAGGTGAGGTTGAGCGCGGCAAAGGAAAGGCCCCAGCCGACGCGCCCGGCCAGCAGCTCGACGAAGCCCGAGCCGAAGCCGTAGGCGAAGGTCGTCGCGGCGGCTGAAGCGGCAGCGAGCAGGCTCAGGCGGCGGGCACCGAGGCGCTCGCCGACTGCGACCACGGCGCCGTAGCCGAAGATGCGCACGATCCGGTTGGCCGAGAGCAGGATGCCGATGAGCGCGATATCGACGCCGAACTCGGCGGCATGCACCGGCAGCACGACGTAGAGCAACGCATCGCCGGTCAGCGCAAGCGCGAGGATCGTCGCCGATAGTACGGTCTCGCGCACGAAAGATCAGCCCGCTGCCTTCTTCTTCACCTGCTCGACCACCTCGGAGATGCCTTCGAGCGCTCCCGCGGCAATCTGCCGGGCAATCTCTCCCCATGGCCCGTCGAGAAGCCCCGCGGCGATCACGTTCTCCTGGTCGACCTGGCCGAGCTCAGTCCCGTCGGGATCGAGCACCGACCAGCCGATGGTGACGCGTTCGCGCCCGGCGCCCGCCGGGCCGATGCGGACGGCGCCAGACACCACGAGGGAGTCCTCCTTGAGCTCCGGTAGCACGCGGTAGCCGGCCCGCCGCAGCGCTCGCTCGAGCGCTGCCTTCAGCGTCACCGGGCCGTCTCCCGGAGCGCCGTCGACGGCCCAGACCACCAGCGAGGGACCGGAACGCGTGACCGGCCGGTCGCCCTCGACCAGCTCCGCGAGATCGGGTGCTGCCAGCTGCGCAACCGCGGCCATAGCCGCCGGTGTCGCCTGCGCCCAGGGCGTGCGCGGGACCAGCCAGCTTCCGGTGCGGCCGGCAACGACCGCGCCGTTCGAGCGCGCCAGCCGCCAGCCGATCTCGAGCTCGTCGCGACCGCCATCTCGCGGCGCGATGTCGGCCCTGCCGCCAAGCCGGAGCGCCTCGCCGGCACCCGCGCGCGTCGTTGCCGGTATCTCAAGCTTGCGAAGCTCGGCTGCGATCGCCTCGGCGAAGGCGGCGGGGCTGGGTGTACCCTCGATCGGCAGCACGACGACGCCGGCGCGGTTCGCAAGCCTCAGGAGGTCGTTCGCCTCCTTATCCTGATCCTCGAAGGGGCGCGGCAGCGGCTGGCACGCCGCGAGCGTCAGCGCGAACGCCAGGAGGACCCTAGAGAACACAGCTCACCAGAAGTCCGAGCAGGCAGAAGCCGAAAAAGAGGATCAGGTGCGGCACCGACGTCTTGTCCAGGACCGAGGCTTCAGTTGTTTGGCGCGAAAGCCACCGCAGGGCAAGCCCGCGATCCGTCTCATGCGCATCCGGAACCGCCTCTCACGGCGGCCCTGGCTTCCGGGCTTCGTAATGCCCGGCACATCGGGGCGGGCCGACCTCGCCCGCTCGGCGGGTCATCCGGCTGTCGCTTCAGTCCTCGGGGGCCTTGCGCTACTCGACCATTGGGCACGCAAGGCGTATCCTGTGCCTCCGTCGTCTTGTCGGCTCCCCCGGGTCGGCCGCCATGCCAGGGAGCCCAATGCCGGCAGCCGCGGCAGCGAATCCTCCGAGCAGCATCCTTGTCTATGTCGGCCTCGACCTTATGGGCGATGCGCTGATGAAGATGCCGTTCGTGCGGGCCTTGCGCGAGACCTATCCCAAGGCACGCATCACCTGGCTGGCCGGCAAGGGCTAGACTGTGTTCAGCGGCCCGCTTGCGCCTCTGGTCGAGGGGTTGATCGACGAGGTGATCGAGGATGCCGGCATCGGCATCCGGTGGATGGAGCTTCTGCGTCGGCCGCTACCCTGTCGGCGGTTCGATCTCGTCATCGATACCCAGCGCCGGGTGCCGACCACCCTGATCTTGCGCCGCCTGCGTTGCGGCAGGTTCATTTCCGGCGCGGCGAATTTCGCCTTCTCGAGCGTGCGCCCGCCGCGCGGCTACCGGAAGCCGGCCACCATGATCCGCCAGATCCTCGACCTGATCGAGGTGGCAAGCGGTGCCAGGGTCGAGGAGCGCATCGCTCCGCTCTACGATCGCGAATCCTATGCGCGGGCCGCGGCGCTGCTGCCGGACGGAGCTGTCTATGTCGGTCTCGTGCCGGGCGCCGGCGGGCGGCACAAATGCTGGCCGCGCGAGCGGTTCGTCGAGATCGGCCGGCGTCAGGCGAAAGCCGGTCGCGTACCGGCCGTCATACTCGGACCCGACGAGGGCGCTTGGTACGCGGAGCTGCGTGCCGCACTGCCGGAAGCGCGCTTTCCGCTGCAGGAGGAATCCGCACGGGGCGCCGGGCCGTTGCTCACCATCGCGCTCGCTGCCCGCATGGCCGCGGCCGTGTCCAACGACAGCGGCGGCGGTCACCTGGTGGCGGCGGGCGGCGCACCGCTGGTCTCGCTCTGGGGGCCGACGGTGATGGAGAAAGCGCCGCCGCAGACGCCGATCCTGATCACCGTACTGGCGCGCGACTTCGGCGGCACGGCGATGGAAGCGATCCCGGTCGACGCGGTTCACGCCGCCGTCGAGACGTTGCTGAGGAAGCCCTAGTCAGCGACTTGCCGCGAGCCGGGTTGCGGGACGCCTCACAGCAGCCCCTGGCTCTTGAAGCTCGTATGTCCGGATCGCCCGATAATCAGATGATCGTGGACCTGGACGCCCAGCGCCTGCGCCGCCTTCTGCACTTCCCTGGTGATCTCGATATCGGCGCGGCTCGGGGTCGGGTCGCCGGAAGGGTGGTTGTGGACCAGGATCAGCGCGCTGGCACCATGCTCGAGCGCGCGCTTGAGGATCTCGCGCGGATAGACCGGCGTGTGGTCGACGGTGCCGGTCTGCTGCACCTCGTCGGCGATCAGCCGATTCTTCCGGTCGAGGAACAGCACGCGGAACTGCTCGATCTGGCTCCGTGCCATGATTGCCCGGCAATAGTCGAGGAGCGCGTTCCAGGAGCCGATCAGCGGCTTCTCGGACACCTCGGCCTTGGCGAGGCGAACAGCTCCAGCTTCGACCACCTTGAGCGCGGCGAGTGTGGTCTCCTTCACGCCCTTGACCCGCATCAGCGCCTCGGCCGGGGCGGAGATGACGCCGGCGAAGCTGCCGAATTCCCGGATCAGCTTCTTGGCCAGCGGCTTCACGTCGACTCGCGGGATCGCCATCATCAGCACGAGCTCGAGCAGCTCGTAGTCGGGCATCTTCTCCCCGCCGACGCTAAGGAAGCGGTCGCGCAGGCGCTGGCGGTGACCTAGGTGATCGGGTGCCGGCTCGGGTCGATCCGGATCAGGCGGCTCGGTCATAGGGCGGCTGGTCGAGGCCCCCGGGCGAGGTGGTGAAGATCTCAGCACCGGTCGCGGTGACGCCGACCGAGTGCTCGAACTGTGCCGACAGGCTCTTGTCGCGCGTGACCGCGGTCCAGCCGTCGGCGAGCACCTTCACCTCGTAACGGCCGGCGTTGATCATCGGCTCGATCGTGAAGAACATGCCTTCCTTCAGCACCAGGCCCTCACCGGCGCGGCCATAGTGAAGCACGCTCGGGGGCTCATGGAAGATTCGCCCGAGACCGTGGCCACAAAAGTCACGGACCACCGAGAAGCGGTTGGCTTCGGCAAAGTCCTGGATGGCGTGGCCGATGTCGCCGAGCGTGGCCCCCGGCTTCACCGCGCCGATACCGCGCATCATCGCCACGTAGGTGACCTCGATCAGCTTCCGCGCCTTCACGCCGACCTGACCGACCGCGAACATGCGCGAGGTGTCGCCGTGCCAGCCGTCGAGGATCACGGTCACGTCGATGTTGAGCGTGTCGCCCTCGACCAGGACCTTGCGGTCGTCGGGAATGCCGTGACAGACGACATGGTTGACCGAGGTGCAGATCGACTTGGGAAAGCCCTTATATCCCAACGGCGCCGGGACCGCGCCGCGGTCGCGGATAAAGGCCTCGCAGAGCCGGTCGAGCTCGCCCGTGGAGACGCCCGGGCGGACATGCGGGGTGAGGTAGTCGAGCGTCTCAGCGGCCAGGCGCCCGGCCTTGCGCATGCCCTTGAAGTCTTCCGGTCCGTGGATACGGGCGGCTTCCTCATCCCGCCGCCGCGTACCGTCGCTCTGCTTCTGATACATCAGCCTTTTCCATCAACCGCCGGCAGGCGCCGGCCCGCTTCTCTATGAGCCCCAAGAGTATAGCACAGGACCGGGATTCCGGCCTGAAAGTGGGCAGGAAGGGGGCCGGGGACAAGGGGGCGGCTCCGAGATGCCTGAGAGGCGGGGCTCGGCTAAGATGGCGGACCTTCCCGAAAAGCCGACGCATGACCGAACCAGCCCTGACCGCCGCCGTCATTATCATCGGCAACGAGATCCTCTCCGGCCGCGTCCAGGACGCAAACCTCACCCATATCGCCACCGGCCTAGGGGAAATCGGCGTCCGGCTGGTCGAGGCGCGTGCCATCCGGGATGATGAAGCGGCCATCATCGCCACCGTCAACGAGCTTCGAGCCCGCCACACCTATGTCTTCACCACCGGCGGGATCGGCCCGACCCATGACGACATCACCTCCGAGGTCGTCGGAAAGGCCTTCGGTCGCAAGCTGATCCTCCATCCGGAGGCGGTCCGCGTGCTGCAGGCGCATTATCCGCCGGGCGCGCTCAACGAGGCGCGTTTGAGGATGGCGCATGTGCCGGAAGGCGCGACGCTAGTCGACAACCCGGTCAGCCGCGCGCCGGGATTCCAGATCGAGAACGTCTTCGTGCTCGCCGGCGTGCCTTTGGTCATGCGCGCGATGTTCGACGGCATCAAGGGCCGGCTCCGCCACGGGCCGCCGGTCTTGAGCCGCGCCGTCATCTGCAGCCTCGGCGAGGGAACCCTGGCCAAGGATCTCGGCGAGATCCAGGCGCGCTTCCCGGATATCGAGATCGGCAGCTATCCCTATTTCCGTGCCGGCGGCTTCGGCGTCAGCCTGGTCTCGCGCGGCACGGATGCGGCCCGGCTCGATCAGGTGACCGAGGCGCTGAAGGCGATGATTCGCAGCCTCGGCGGTGATCCGCGCGAGGAGCAGGCTGCGTAGTGGACCGTACCTTCGTCAACGGGGGCTGGAGGAACCAATGACCCTGATCACCCATCCGCGCCTGACCAGGCGTGGGACGCTGTCGGCGGCGGCATTCGCTATGCTCGCTGGCTGTGCCACGAGCGAGACCGCGAACGCTCCGCCGCGGCAGAGCGATGTCGATCTCCTGAACATCGCGCTCGGCCTCGAATACGAGGCGATCGCGGCCTATCAGCTCGGCGCCGATTCAAAGCTGCTGCAGCCCGCCGTGGCGCAGGTGGCGCTCGCCTTCCAGAAGGATCACCGCGAGCATGCGGCGCTGCTCGACCGGACGATCCGCAGCCTCGGCGGACGGCCGGTTGCGGCGAAGGACGTCAAGGACTACGGCTTCCGCACCGACCGCCTGACCGATCAGGCGGCGGTGCTCAGCTTCGCCGCCGAGCTCGAGAAGGGCGCGGCCAGCGCCTAACTCTCGACCGTGCCGGTGTTCCAGAATCGCGATCTTGCCAAGGCCGCAGCCTCGATCCTGGGTGCCGAGACCCAGCACTGGGCCGTGCTGCGCAACGCTCTCGGCCAGCCGCCGGTACCGGCGCCGTTCATCTCTTGAGGCGCTACAGTGCTTTCCTGAGCGTCAGGTTGTAGCGGAGCCGCCCGGTCGCCGGGTGCTCGCCTTCGGCGAGTTCGGCGATGCCGTGGAAATTGAGGCGCGACGGGCCGCCCCAGACGACAACGTCGCCATGGGTGAGCGGCACGCGGTGCGGGCGATCGCTGCGTTCCTTGCCGCCGAAGAGAAAAATCGCGGGAAGCCCAAGCGAGACCGAGACGATCGGCTGGTCGAAGCCTCGCTCGTTGCGGTCCTGGTGCAGCGTCAGCCGAGTGCCGGGCTCGTAGCGGTTGACCAGGCAGGCATCGGGAGCGAAGGCGGTGAATCCGGCGGCGGCGGCGGCCCGCGCCGCGAGATCGGCGAAGAGGCGCGGCATCGGCGGCCATCGGCGTCCGCTCTCGGGATCGGTCTCCTGGTAGCGATAGCCGGTGCGGTCGGCGACCCAGCCGGCGCAGCCGAAATTGGTCATGGCGACCGACATGCGGAAGCCGCCGGGCGTGACCATGCGCCGGAAGGGCGCTTTCTCAGCGACCGCGCCGATCGCCGCGAGGAGATCCCCGGCCTCTGACAGCGCGAAGCCCTTGAGCACGCGCAGCCCATCGATCGCGCGGCGTCCGGCTGCCGTGTCCGCGGCGCCGAACAGATCCGGCTGCGCCTTCGTCCGGCGGCCGCGGCTCATGGTCTCGGCGTGGCGTCGGCCGCCACCTGGCGCCTCAGCGCCGCGACCTCGCTCGTCAATGGACCAATCATGTTGATGAGCGCGATGTGCTCGGCGCTGGCCTCCCAGAGCGCCGCCATCTGGGTCTCGCCGAATTGCCAGGCGTCAAGCCAATGACGGATCGCCGCGCCTGACGGGCCGTCATCCCTTGGGATCAGCACCGCGGTTCCGGACCGCAGCGGCACTTGGCGGCAGACGAGATCGAGCGTCGTCTCCCTGAGGAAATCCTCGACCGCAGTGCGCACGCCGTTGCGCGGCCCGCCCTCGTGCTCGGCGTGAGAGAAGTTTCCGAAGGGGCCGCTCTCCGAAATTCCGGGCTGGCCGGGAATCAGGCAGCCACGGCGATGCGGATGCAGAAAAGCCGGCGGAATCGTCTCGGGCGCGAAGTAGCAGTCGCGCCGACCGTGCGGCCAGCCGATGTCGTCGATCGCGATGAAGGGCACGATGCCGTGGCGGCGGGCCATGCGCTCGACAGCGCGCAGCTCCTCGATGACCGTGTACCAGTTGTGGTCGCCGTCGATGAGGATGGCATCAAAGGCGCCGATCTCGTCGAGCAATGGCAGGCTGCGGGCACGATGAAGGACGAGCCTTCCCGGATTCTCTGCGGCCAGGCGCGCGAAGACCGCCTCCTGGTCGCGCCGCACCTCGGGATTGGCCGACAGGGGATCAATCACCTGGACGACGCCGTCGTGGCGGAGGTGGGGTGGGGCACGGTTTCCTGAGACAGCGCACTGCGCTACCGATCGTAAAGACGGAGGTAGAGCATGGACGGAAATAATGGGCTGGAACCGGGTGTGACGGAGGCCACGGCGGCGCCAGCGCGC
>VGEN01000181.1 GCA_016869285.1 Alphaproteobacteria bacterium | reverse complement strand
AGGGCTACAACGTGCTCGACGTATCCGACTTCAAGCACTTCCGGATCAATCACTCCGAGCTCTTCGCTGATCGGCAGAATCACATCAACGGCATCGAGAACTTCTGGAACCAGGCCAAGCGCCACATGCGCAAGTTCAACGGTGTCCCGAAGGCCCATTTCGGGCTATTCTTGAAAGAGTGCGAGTGGCGCTTCAACACCAGTGACCCATCCAAGCAACTAACCCAGATCAAACAATGGGTTAAGCGTCATCTCAGGTAGTTATCTGGGACAGCCCCTTGCATTGTATCCGGGCGACGGCGGTGACGCCGAGGCGCTGGCGCGCAATGCCGCTACCGCGATGCGCCACGCCAAGGAGCAGCGCACCTCAGCCTTCCGCTTCTTCGACGATCGCATGGAGACGCGGGCGCTCGAGCGCCTCAAGTTCGAGTTCCGGCTCCGCCGCGCCCTCGAGAAAGGCGAGTTCGAGGTCCACTACCAACCGCAGGTCGACATCGCCTCGCGCGCGCTGACCGGCGCCGAGGCCCTCATCCGCTGGAACGATCCCGAGCTCGGGCCGATCTCGCCCGCTATCTTCATCCCAACTGCCGAATCCTCCGGCCTGATCGTCGCGATCGGCCAGTGGGTGCTGCGCGAAGTCTGCCGCCAGATCGTTACCTGGAAGGCCGCCGGACATGCGGTGCCGCGGATCGCGGTCAACCTCTCCTTCCTCCAGTTCCGCCGGCCTGACTTTCTCGAGTCGGTCACCGCAATCCTGACGGAGTCGTGCGTCAGCGGCGACCAGCTCGAGTTCGAGCTCACCGAGAGCGTTGTCATGCACGACGCCGAGCAGGCGATCACAATTCTGACGCAGCTCCGCGCTCTCGGCATCGAGCTCGCGATCGACGACTTCGGCACCGGCTACTCCTCGCTTGACCGGCTCAAGCGCATGCCGATCCAGACGCTCAAGATCGACCGCAGCTTCATCAGCGACGTGACGCGCAACGCCGATGACGCGGCGATCGTCTCGGCCATCCTGTCGATGGCGCACAGCCTCAATCTCAAGGTCGTGGCAGAAGGCGTGGAGACCGAGGCGCAGCTCGCCTTTCTTGCCGGCAGGCGCTGCGACGCGGCGCAGGGCTACCTGCTGTCGCGCCCGATCGCGGCCGACCGCTTCGCCCGGCTCTTGCGCGACCGGGATGCGAGACGGATCGCAGCCGCCGACTAGAGTCTGATCCGTCGAGTTGCGATCGCTTCGTGCCCCCTCTCCCGGCGGAGCCGGGGGAGGGGGCAAGAGCCGATTCCTCCTGAGCGGATCAAGCTCTAGGATGCGATGAAAGCCTCGGCGGGCGGCGGCGATCGTCGGGCGGGGTCCGCGGTCACGCCGTCCGCCTGATGGCACGGAAGGCCGCGGCGAGAAGGGCGTCGGCGTCGACGCCCGCCGGAAGCCGCGACAATAGCGGCTTCAGGCGCCCGTCGAGGAGCAGCATGGCGAATCCGTGCACCAGCGACCATGCCACGGCAATCTCGGCCGCCTGAGGCAGGGTCAGGACCGCATCCACGGCCTCGCCGCGGCGGGCCGCGACGGCCTCGGACAGCACGCGCGCCGCCTCGTCGGTAGCGACCCTGAGAGCCGGGCGGTTCATGTCGAGGCGCTCGCTTCGAAACATCAGCAGGAACAGGTCTGGATGCGCGCGTGCGAATGCAACGTAGCCGCTCCCGATCGCGGCCATGCGTCGGTCCGGCGGATCGTCGTCGCGGATGCCCGTCCGCATGGCCGCCGCAAAACGCGCGAAGCCGGCAGCGGCCAGCTCGCTAAGGAGTCCAGCGACGTCGCCGAAGTGGTTCTTCGGGGCCGCATGCGACACCCCGGCTTGGCGGGCAGCAGCGCGCAAGGTAAGCCCGCCGATGCCGTCGCGCTCGAGAATCCGCTCCGCAGCCTCTAGCAACGCCTTGCGCAGCGAGCCGTGGTGGTAGCGCTCCGATCGTCGGCGCACGGCCACCTTCCGTCGCGGCGCGGCAGCGGCTCGTCCCGATCGATTCTTGCCAACCGTCACCGCTGCGACTCCCGATATCGACGGTGCGATAAGTTTCTTGACATATGTTGTCGATGTCAATATTAACGATGTTGTCAGCGTAAATATAGATTGGCCCGGTCGCCGGCTCGTAAGGGATGCCATGTCGCTCGATCTGCTTCTTGCCACCCCCTGGTTCGTCCAGACGCATGCCTTCGGGGCGATGGCGGCTTTCGTCCTCGGCCTCGTTCAGTTCGCCGCGCCGAAGGGCACGCTCCCGCACCGGAGCATCGGCTATGTCTGGGTCGGCCTGATGCTGCTGATCGCCGGCACCTCCTTCGCGATTCGCGGCGACGGCGGCTTCAGCTGGATACACATCCTTTCCGTCAGTGTGCTGATCTTGGCGCCGCTCTCTGCGCTTGCGGCCCACCGTCATCATGTGCGCCGGCACAGCCTCGCCATGATCGCGCTTTTCGTCGGCGCTCTGGTCGTCGCCGGCGGGTTCACGCTTCTGCCCGGGCGGATCATGCACGCAGTTGTATTCGGCGGTTGACGTCGATGCCGTTAATGCGCCTCCGCCCAGGTGGCGCCGACGCCGGCTTCCGCGACCAGCGGCACGCCGAGGCTGACAGCGGGGGCGATGGCGCCCTCCATCACCTTGCGGACCAGGACCTTGGTCGCCTCGATCTCGGCGTCGGGAACCTCGAACAGAAGCTCGTCATGCACCTGCAGCAGCATGCGCGCCTTGAGGCCCGCGTGATCGAGCGCCGGCCGGACACGGATCATGGCGCGCTTGATGATGTCGGCAGCCGTTCCCTGGATCGGCGCGTTGATCGCCTGGCGCTCGGCGAAGCTTCGCATCGCCGGGTTTTTGTCGGCGATGTGCTTCATGTGCACGCGCCGACCGAACAGCGTCTTGACGTGGCCCTGCTTGCGCGCGGTCTCCTTGGCCTTGTCCATGTAGGCGCGGATGCCGGGATAGCGCTCGAAATAGGCCTTGATGAAGGCCGCAGCCTCGCTCTGCGCGACGCCGATCTGCTTGGCGAGCCCGAAGGCCGACATGCCGTAGATGATGCCGAAATTGATCGCCTTGGCGTTGCGGCGGGTCAGCGGGTCCATCTTCTCGAGAGGCACGCCGAAGACCTGCGATGCGGTCAGGGCGTGGATGTCGATGCCGTCGCGGAAGGCCTGCTTCAGCGGCTCGACCTCGGCCATCTCGGCGACCAGGCGGAGCTCGATCTGCGAATAGTCGACCGAGAGCAGCTTGTGGCCCTTCTCGGCGATGAAGGCCGCTCGGATGCGCCTACCCTCTTCGGAGCGCACCGGAATGTTCTGCAGGTTGGGGTCGTTGGACGATAGCCGCCCGGTTGCCGCCCCCGCCATGTCGTAAGTCGTGTGGATGCGCCCCGTATCGCGATTGATCTGGTCGATCAGCGTATCGGCATAGGTGGATTTGAGCTTCGAGACCAGCCGCCAGTCGAGGATCTTCTGCGGCATCGGGTGCTGGTCGACCAGCTCCTCCAGAATGTCGGAGTGAGTCGAATAGGCGCCGGTCTTACCCTTCTTGCCGCCGGGCAGCTTGAGCTCATCGAACAGGATCTCGCCGAGCTGCTTCGGCGAGCCGACATTGAACTCGCGGCCGGCAAGCTTGTGGAGCTCGGCCTCCAGGCTCGCCATGCTCCGGCCGAACTCGTTGCTCAGGCGCCGGAGCGTGTCGGGATCGACCTTGATCCCCGCCGTCTCCATCGCCCCCAGGACCGGAACCAGCGGCCGCTCGACCGTCTCGTAGACCGTGGTCAGGCGCTCGCGGATAAGGCGCGGCTTGAGCTGCGCGTGGAGACGAAGCGAGACATCGGCCTCCTCGGCCGCGTAGGCGAGCGCCTTGTCGGGCGCGACCTCGGCAAAGGCGACGCGGGACTTGCCGGTGCCGGCGACCTCGTCGAGCGCCACGGTCTTGTGCTCGAGGTGACGCTCGGAGAGCTCGGCCTGGCCGTGGCTATGCAGTCCGGCGTCGAGCACGAAGGAGATCAGCAGCGTGTCGTCGACCGGGGCGACGGTGACGCCATGATGCGCCAGCAGGCGCACGTCGAACTTGATGTCGTGGCCGATCTTGAGGATGGAAGGATCTTCCAGCATCGGCTTGAGGGCAGCGATCGCGTCCTTGAGCGGGATCTGCGACGGCCTGCCGGTGAGATCGAGGCCGCCGCCTCCATTGCGGTGGCCGAGCGGCACGTAGCAAGCCTCGCCCGGCGAGAGCGCCAGTGCGACCCCGACCAGTTCGGCCAGCGCGGCGTTCGACGAGGTCGCCTCGGTGTCGAAGGCGACGACACCGGCATGGTTCGCGCGTCGGACCCAGTCCTTGAGCGCATCGAGCGACTGCACCAGCTCGTAGCGCTTCTCCGCCGTGCCGGTCCGCTCTGCCGCAACCGTCGTGACGACCGGCGCTCCGGCGCCGCCGTCGGGTGCCGCATCCAGGCGCTGGATGAGGCGCGTGAAGCCCATCTTCTGGAAGAAATCGCGCAGCACCTGGCGCTCGGCCCTCTTGACCTGGAAGGAATCGAGCGACGCCGGCAGCGGCGCGTTGCGGTCGAGCGTGACCAGGCGCCGCGAGAGCAGCGCCCTTTCCTTGTTGGCAACAAGCGTCTCGCGGCGCTTCGGCTGCTTGATCTCGTCGAGGCGTGACAGCAGCGTGTCGAGGTCGCCGAACTCGGCGATGAGCTGGGCCGCGGTCTTGACCCCGATGCCGGGAACGCCCGGCACGTTGTCGGTCGGATCGCCGATCAGCGCCTGCACGTCGATCACCTTCTCCGGCGGCACGCCGAACTTCTCGATCACCTCCTCGCGGCCGATGCGCTTCAGCTTGATCGGGTCGAACATCTCGATCCCGTCGGTGACGAGCTGCATCAGATCCTTGTCGGAGGAGACGATGGTGACCTTGTAGCCGGCGGCGGCGGCGGCATGCGCATAGGCGGCGATCAGGTCGTCGGCCTCGTAGCCCGCAAGCTCGATGCAGGGAAGGTTGTAGGCGCGCGTCGCATCGCGGATCAGGGCGAATTGCGGGATCAGCTCCGGCGGAGGATCGGGCCGGTGCGCCTTGTACTCGGCATAGAGCTCGTTGCGGAAGCTGACGCGCCCGGCATCGAAGATCACGGCGAGCTGGGCCGCATGAACGTCCTGGGTCAGCCGGTTCAGCATCTGGCAATAGCCGAACACCGCACCCGAGGGCGTGCCGTCCGGCGCGGTCAGCGGCGGCAGCGCATGAAAAGCGCGGAAGATGTAGCCGGAGCCGTCGACGAGGTAAAGATGGGGGGCGCTGGCGGTCGTCATGATCCGACCATACCGCCAGCCGCCCGACCGCGGCTACAGCCCGCCGAAAATCGATCCTCGCCCTCGAATGAAGGATGCGCCCGGCGGCCCCTCGCCGATCATGAGTGCGGCTCTGCGGAGGTGCGGCAGATGGTCGTCTCCGAACCGGCATTGAGAGAACCTGCGCTGGCGGTAGAGCAGATCATGACCCTGCGGGACCTGGCGCGCGCCGAGATTCTCAGCAAGTCGAAGCCGCTCTGCGAGCGCGCCCGGGAACTCCGACATCTCCGCCTCACGCTGCCGCTGACGACCGCGGAGCTGGACGAGCTCGAAATCCTGGGAAGGGCGCAGAAAGTCCTGGCCGAGGCAGAAGCCGCCGTCATGCGCATCGTCCCTAAGAGGCTGGCGAGCTGGGACGCCGTCCGGCGACTGATCGAAGAGATCGAGGCGGCCAATCGGGAGTTGCGACAGAAGGTTCGAGATGCGGACGACGTTGCCGGCAATGTGGAGGCCGCCGGCGATCTGACCGATGCGGTCGATACCCTGATCGGAAAGCTGATCTTGCTGCTGGCCCGCCTCGCCTGAGGCGACGGCCGCCTCAATGCGCGGCGTGGGCGGCCGCGCCTTCCTTCAGCACGTAGTGCCGGCAGCAATAGGGGCAGTCGATCTCGCGCTTGTCGCCCATATTGAGGAAGACCCGCGGATGGCCGAGCGCGCCGTCGCCGCCGTCGCAGGCGACGACGGGCTCTTCGGCGATGACGGTCTCAAGCGGTTGCATTCCCGACCTTTCCGAGGTTTGACCGGAACAGCGGCGGATGATAGCCGAAGGCGCGCTCCAGGCAACCTTTTGAACCCGCCCGATGTCCCAGCCACAGCATGCCGTCGCCGTCTCGAGCTTGAGCAAGACCTACCCAGCTTCCGGCAAGCGCGGGCCGAAGCAGGCGCTCGACAAGGTCGACCTCGCGATCCCGCGCGGAAGCCTGTTCGGCCTCCTCGGCCCCAACGGCGCCGGGAAGTCGACGCTGATCAATATTCTCGCCGGGCTCGTCCTCAAGACCTCCGGCCATGCCGAGGTCTGGGGCATCGACATCGACAAGGACCCCCGGCGCGCGCGTGGCGCCATCGGCGTGGTCCCGCAGGAGCTGAATCTCGATCCCTTTTTCACGCCGCGGCAGCTTCTCGACCTGCATGCAGGCTTGTACGGCGTACCGAGATCCGAAAGGCGAACCACGGAGATCCTGGAGGCGGTCGGGCTGACGCCGCAGGCCGACTCCTATGCGCGCGCCATGTCGGGCGGTATGCGCCGGCGCCTCCTGATCGCCAAGGCCATGGTGCACTCGCCGCCCGTGCTGGTGCTGGATGAGCCGACCGCCGGCGTCGATGTCGAGCTTCGCCGCCAGCTCTGGACCTATGTCCGCCGGCTCAACGATGAAGGCGTGACCATCCTGCTCACCACGCACTATCTGGAGGAGGCGGAGGAGCTCTGCGACCGGATCGCGATCATCAATCAGGGCAGGCTGGTGGCGAACGACACCACGACGGCGCTGGTCTCCAGACTCGACACCAAGACGGTGAAGCTCGTCATCGACCGCGATCTCGCCGCTGTGCCGCCGGCGCTGGCGCAACTCGGCGCTGCGCTCGCGAACCCGCGGCGGGTCGCCGTCCACTATCGCCCGAGCCAGACGCCCGTTGCGGCGATCCTCGCGGCCGCCGCAAGCGACGGGCTCGTCATTCAAGACCTGACCACGGTCGAGTCCGACCTGGAAGACATCTTCCTTCAGCTCACCCGCAAACCGGACGCCGCCGACTGAGACCGAGTCTCCTCCTCCTGGCGCTGCTGCTGGCGGCCTGTACCCCGGTGCTCCATCCGCAA
The DNA here is from genome assembly GCA_016869285.1 of Alphaproteobacteria bacterium. Lineage (GTDB taxonomy): Bacteria > Pseudomonadota > Alphaproteobacteria > SHVZ01 > SHVZ01 > SHVZ01. The sequence continues at coordinate 1,048 of VGEN01000181.1, read as the reverse complement.
TCGGGTGCACCCGTTGCGGGACCTGCGTCGCGGCTCGAGGACGATCACCTGATCGCGACCGATCGCAGCCGCCTCCCGCTTCGCCGCTGGCTGCCCTCCTCGGGTAGCCCCTGGGCCGTGGCGATCGCGCTGCACGGCTTCAATGACTACAGCATGGCCTTCTCGGAGGTCGGAACCGAGCTCGCCGAGCGCGGCATCGCCGTCTACGCCCTCGATCAGCGCGGCTTCGGCGAGGCGCCGGGCCGCGGCTACTGGCACGGCAGCGACAAGATGATCTTGGATTACCGCGATGCCGTGACGCTGCTGCGTGCGCGCCATCCCGGCCTTCCGCTCCACGCGATCGGCGAGAGCATGGGCGGGGCCGTGGTGCTCGCGGCGCAGGCCAAGATGCCGCGTCCCGATGTCGACGGGGTCGTGCTGATCGCGCCAGCAGTCTGGGGTGCCTCGACCATGCCGTTCTGGCAGACCGGGCCGCTCCGGCTCTTCAGCCGAACCGTCCCGGGGTGGAGGATGAGTGCTGCCGGCCTGCCGATCGCGCCCTCGGACAACAACGTGATGCTGCGGCGGCTCGGCACCGATCCGCTGATCGTCAAGGAGACACGCGTCGATGCGATCGACGGGCTCGTCAAGCTGATGGATGAAGGTCTCGCGGCGGCGTCGGCGCTGACCGGGCCGACGCTCATTCTCTATGGCGATGCCGACGACATCGTGCCGAAGCGCCCGACCTGCCGGATGATCCGGAGCCTGCCGGCGGCGCCCGTCGGCGCCTGGCGCATCGTGCTCTATCCGGAAGGCCATCACATGCTGACGCGCGACCTCGCCGGCCGCCAGCCGATCGACGACATCGCCGCCTTCATCGCCGCACCGCTGCGGCCCGTGCCCTCGGGTGCCGAGATCGATCGGGCCGAGACCGGCCGCGCGCCTGCGTTGCGTGCGGAGAAGCTGTGCGGTAGGTTCCCGCCCGGCTAGGACCCGTAGCTCAGCTGGATAGAGCGTTGCCCTCCGAAGGCAAAGGTCGCACGTTCGAATCGTGTCGGGTCCGCCATTT
>VGEN01000180.1 GCA_016869285.1 Alphaproteobacteria bacterium | reverse complement strand
AGCAGAAAGGCCGCCTCCGCCTCGATCCGATCAGACCGCCGGTCGCCGCCCTGAGCCAAGGCCGCCGTGCGGCCGCTGCGACGCCACTCATCCACCCACCGGATCGCGCTCGACACACCGACCCCGAACCGCTCAGCAGCCTGGCGCCGAGACAATCCGTCCTCGACCGCCCGCACCACACGAACACGAAGATCCTCTGATAGGGGAACTCCCATGCCCGCTGGCCTCCTCCTCCAGCACGCATCTTGAATCACATCGCGACAGGATTGGGAATCCCTGACGATTCAGACAGATCGGAAAATGCTCTAGCCAAGGGCTCACACGCGCGCAGACGCGTGTCTCCGCAGGAGGTCCTCGACCAGGCCCAGGAACACCTCGTCGGTGAAGGGCTTCTGCAGGGCCCCCTGGGCACCGAGATTGGTCGCGGCCTTCAGAAGATCGACACTGGGCGGCGAGCCGGCGCCGGAGATCGCGAGGATCAGCGGCGCGCTGCCGTGGCTCCGGAGCGCCGCGATCACCTCGATACCGTCCATCTCCGGCATCAGGATGTCGGTCACGACCAGATCGAAGGCCTCGCCCGCATCGATGCTCGTCAGGGCCAGCCGGCCATTGGCGTAGAGCCTGACTTCATGGCCGGCGCGCTCGAGCATCAGGCCGAGCAGGCTTCGGATCGCGCTATCGTCGTCGATGACCAGGATCTTCGCCATGCCCGCTCGCTCGGATCGCGTGAGATCCAGGTTGGCATGACGGGGCGCGAGAGGGCAAAAGACATTGGCCGATTTTTGAGCGACATTCCGCGGAGATTTGCGACATTCATCCGCCGGCAAGTGCCTGAAATTCATCCAGAGTCGCTGCCGCGCGGAAAAGGAGAGAGCCGATGACAGCGGTGATGAGCTGGGACAAATGGGCGACCTACGACGCCGTCGGCCTCGCCGCGCTGGTGCGGAAGAAGGAAGTGACGCCGCGCGAGCTTGCGCAGCAGGTCGCCGCCGGCATCGAGATGGTCAACCCTAAGATCCACGCTGTCGTCGAGGTGTTCGAGGACGTCGTCGCCGATCCGGCCAAGGACGGCACCGATCTCGGCGGCCCCTTCGCCGGGATGCCCTATCTGATGAAGGATCTCGGCCCGACGTTGAAGGGCCGCAAGCAGGAGATGGGCGCCCAGCTCATGCAGGGCAACGTCGCCGCGGCCGACTCGTTTCTCACCACCAAGATCCGCAAGGCCGGTCTCAACATCATGGGACGCACGACGACGCCCGAGTTCGGCGTCTGCGGCTCGGTCGAGAACCCCAAGGTCTATGTCTCGCGCAATCCGTGGGACCTCGCCTATACCACCGGCGGCTCCTCGGCCGGCACCGGCGCGATCATCGCCGCCGGCGTGATCCCGCTCTCCCATGCCAGCGACGGCGGCGGCTCGATCCGCATTCCGGCGGGGATCAATGGGAATGTCGGTCTCAAGCCTTCGCGCGGCGTGTTCTCGGCCTATCCGGATGGTTCGGACTTGATGGCCGTCGTCTCGGTGCAGGGCTGCCACAGCCGCACGGTCCGCGACCACGCCGCATTCTTCGATGCCTGCCGCGGCCCGGCGCCGGGGGAGTTCATGCCGTTCTGGACGCCGGAAGGCTGCTACACCGACATGATCGGGAAGGACCCGCCGAAGCTCAAGATCGCGCTCAGCCATGAATGGGGCGACTACCGCTCGACCCCGCACATCGCTGCCGAGCTCGAGAAGGCCGGCAAGTTTCTGCAGGGGCTCGGCCATCACGTCGAGTGGAAGACGCTGCCGATCGACTTCCGCGCCGCCTATGACGCGCAGACGACCTGCTACATCACCAACATCGCCATGAACCTCGAAAGCAAGACCAAGGCGAAGGGGCTCAACCGGCCGACGGCCGATGTGATCGAGCCGATGAACGTCAGGATCTGGGAGGAGGGGATCAACCTGCCCTATTCGGCACGCTCCGAGATGCAGGCCGTTTTCAATACGACCTCACGCGCATTCGGCGATTTCTTCGAGCAATGGGATGTTATCCTGACGCCGATCTCGACCCAGACCACGCACAAGCTCGGCACCATGGACTTCATTACGATGAATTCGACCGACAGGCCGCGCGACTGGTTCAAGAAGCTGTGGGGGCTCTATGCCTATACGCCGCTCGGCAACCTGGCCGGTATCCCCGGCATCTCGCTGCCGATGGCAAGCCACGACAACGGCCTGCCGCTCGGCATCCAGGCGCTGTCGCGCCAGGCCAGTGACGGGCAGCTCCTGCAGCTCGCGGCCCAGATCGAGCGCGCGCTCGGCGGCAAGTGGAATGGCGGGCGCGTGCCCGGCGTGCATGTGACGAAAATGTAGCGCGCTAACGCTTCATCCGTTTCGCTAGATAGGCGAGGACCGGCTTGGCGACCTCGTCGGGCGCCTCGACCGCGAGCGAATGGCCGATGCCCACGAGCTCGACCAGCGTGGCGCGGTCGCCGACCTCCTCCTTGAGGAGCCGGCCGTTCTCGGGCGGCGCCGAGACATCGGCCAGGCCCTGGACGATCAGGATCGGCGCCTTGCCCGCGGTCCAGAACTCGCTCAGCGGCGTCCGCTCCGCGGCGCCGAGCGCGGCCTTGATGAAGGGCTGCGACCAGCTCTCGTCGAGCCAGCCCGAGATGTCGCGGCCCGGCCCGAACCAGACCTTGCGTACGGCTGCCTCGCGCTCTTTCCGAGAAAGATGCATCGACTGCGCGACCTTGATCGCGGCTGCCACCTCCGGCGTCGGCTGCACCTTGCCGCTGGCCCCCAGCATCACCACGCAAGAGACGAGGTCCGGCCTGTCGGCGGCCAGCGTGCGCGCGATGCGGTTGCCGAAGGCATGGCCGATCAGCGCCACCGGGGCGCCGCCCACCTTGTCGACGATCGCCGCAACGTCCTTGGCGAGGTCGTGGAAGGTGATGCCGTCCATTGGCCCGCGGCTCTCGCCGATGCCGCGATATTCGGCGATCGCCACCTTGTAGCCGGCATCGGCGATGGTCTTGCCGAAGGCCTCGAGATCGCCCGGCGGCCGTCCCATGCCGCACAGCATCACCACCGTCGGGCCGGACCCGCGCAGGAAGGCGCGGACTCTTGCCGGCCCGGCGGCGATGCCGAGCGTCTCGTAGCCCTTCATGACGCAGCCATCAGCTCTTGGTGATGTTCCAGAACACCAGGGTGTTGGCCTTGAGCACGCCCGAGACGTTCTTCCGCCACAGGAAGGGCTGCTTGAACTGGCCCAGCGTCACATAGGGGATCACCTCCCAGAGACGCTTGTGCATGGCCTCGACCAGCTCCTGCTGCTTCTTGGGATCCGTCTCCTTGATGTACTGATCGCGCATTTTCTCGACCACCTCGTCGCAGGGCCAGCCGACGAAGTTCCGGCCGTCGCAGGTCATGATCGTCGACGGGCTGGTCATCGGGCTGGTGAGCTGCGCGCCGTTGGCGGAGGTGTGGAACATGTTCCAGCCGCCTTGGGCTGGCGGGTCCTTCTTGGCGCGGCGGGCGGCGACGCTACCCCAGTCCGACAGCTGCAGCTCGACTTTGGTGAAGCCGATCTTCTTGAGGTTTTCCGCGGTCAGCAGGCTCCAGGCGTTGTATATCGGCACGTCACTGCCGCCGATGATAACGATCGGCGCGTCGGCGACGCCGGATTCCTTGACCAGCTGGCGTGCCTTCTCGAGGTCGGGCTTGCGGAAGCCCTCGGATCCCGCCTCGGTGCCGTTCGGGCTGCCGCAGATCCAGAAGGCGTAGCATTCTCGCCAATAGCGCTTGTCGCCGACACCCGCGGTCAGGTAGTCGACCTGGCTGGTCGCGTATGCCACCGCCAGCCGCGCCTTCAGATTGTTGAAGGGCGGGTGCAGGTGGTTCATACGGTACACGCCGTAATTCTCGATCGGCTAGACATAGTCGACGACGATGTCGGGGTTGTTTAGCACGGTGTTGACCAGGTCCATCGGCGGCGCGTCGAGGAGGTCGACCTCGCCGGCACGCAGCGCCGCCATGGCGACCGAGGAATCCGGAATGATGCGCCACTCGACGCGGTCGATCCTTGCAACCTTGCCGCCAGACATCCCCGAGGCCGGCTCGGGCCGCGGCTTGTAGGCGTCGTGCTTCAGATAGACGACCTTCGAGCCCGGCGCCCAATCGGCGCGGCTGAACTTGTAGGGGCCGGAGCCGATATACTCGTTGATCGGTGTGAAGGGGTCGGTCATCGCCTCCTTCTCGCGCATGATGCCGCCGGCGACGTTGTTCGAGCCGCCGATCAGGTGCGTGACGAAGCCGAAGGGCTCCTTCAGCTTGACGACGAAGGTGTGGTCATCGGCGCGCTCGATGCTGGCGATGGCCTCGGCCAGCTTCTGAATCTGCGTGTCGCGCTTCAGCATGCGGTTCAGAGTCGCGATCACGTCCTTGGTCGTGACCGGCGTACCGTCATGGAAGACCTGGCCCGGCCGCAGCTTGAAGGTGTAGGTGAGCTTGTCTGCCGAGACGGTGACGCCCTCGGCCGCCTGCGGTTGCGCCATCATCTTCTCGTCCCAGCCGAAGAGCTGGTCGTAGATCATCGCCGAATGCATGGTGGTGATGTTGACGCCCGACTGGTGCGGGTCGAACACTTTGGGCTCGGCGTGAGGCACCACCACCAGGGTCTTCTGCTGCGCCATGGCTGACGAGGCGAGGATCGTCGCTCCCAGCAGGCTTGCCGCAAGTGTCCGCGTGATCCCAAGACCTTTGGCCATGGTGCTCTCCTGTCGGTGGATGAAGGTGGCTGCGATGAACCCTGTCCGTGCTGAAGCTTAGGCCTCCGTATGAACAGTCTGTCAGGGTGCGCGCCGCTGAACAACACCTCCGGCCTCACATTTACTGGGCTCAAACTTCTCCAAGCGGCTAGGCTGCCGCCATGAAACTCTCGACCGATCGCATCCTCACCACCCATGTCGGCAGCTTGCCGCGCTCGCAGGCGGTCTGCGATCTCGTCTTCGGCAAGGAAGCAGGCACGCGCAGCGAGGACGCCGCCTACAAGAAGACGATCGCAGACGCCGTCGGAGAGGTTGTGCGGCGTTAGGCGGGCGCGCGTGTCGATGTCGTCAGCGACGGCGAGATGAGCAAGATCAGCTATGCCACCTACATCAAGGATAGGCTGACGGGTTTCGAGGGCGACAGCCCGCGCACCGTTCCGGCCGACCTCGAAGCCTTTCCCGGCTATCGCGAGCGTGCCGCGAAAGGCGGCGGCCCGAGCTACCGCCGTCCGCGCTGCACCGGGCCGATCAGGGTCAAGGACCTCGATCCGGTGCGGGAGGACATCGCCAATCTCAAGAGGGCGCTCGCCGGCGCCGGCGTCGTCGAAGGCTTCATGAACGCAGCCTCGCCCGGCGTCATCGCCATGTTCCAGCCGAACGACTACTACCCGAGCGACGATGCCTATCTCGCGGCGCTCGCCGAGGCGATGCAGGTCGAGTACGAGGAAATCCATAAGTCTGGGCTGGTACTGCAGATCGACTCTCCCGATCTCGGCGTCGGCCGCCACATGATGTTCAAGTCGGTCGACGAGGCGGTATTTTTGCGTCGCATCGAGGCGCATGTGGAGGCGCTGAACCATGCGCTCCGCAACATCCCGCCGTCATCGGTGCGCCTGCATGTGTGCTGGGGCAACTACGAAGGTCCGCATCACTGCGACATCGATCTCGACAAGATTCTGCCGACGGCCCTGAAGGCGCGCGCGCAGGCGCTCTCTTTCGAGGCGGCTAACCCGCGCCATGCGCATGAATGGACCGTGTTCCAGGAGCGCAGGCTGCCGGACGACAAGGTGCTGATGCCGGGGCTTCTCGATTCCTGCACGAATTATGTCGAGCATCCGAAGCTGGTGGCCGAGCGCATCTGCCGTTTCGCCGGGCTCGTCGGGCGCGAACGCGTTCTGGCCGGAACGGATTGCGGCTTCTCGACCTTCGCCGGCATCGGCCGCGTCGATCCTGATGTCGTCTACGCCAAGCTCGATGCTCTGGCGGAAGGAGCGGCAATCGCCTCGGATCGGCTCTGGTAGGGCGCGCGCGGCAAGAGCCGCGGCTGATCTCGCGTGCTATAGTCGTTCCTGCCCTACACATTTCGGAGGACTCACCTATGCGGACCTTCATCACGCTTGCGGCTGTCCTGCTCGCGGCAGCGACGATTGGCGTCCCGGCACCGGCCGAGGCGCAGGATGCGAAGAAGACGATCAAGGTCATCCCGCTCAACGCGCTGCGTACCATCGACATCCACGCCAATTCCAATGGCGTGATCCGCATGCATGCGCTCGCGGTCTACGACACGCTGTTCTCGTGGGATTCGAAGCTAGAGATCAAGCCGCAGATGGTGGAGGCCTATACGGTCTCAAGCGACAAGCTGACGCATCGGTTCACGCTCAGGCCCGGTCTCAAGTTCCATGACGACACGCCGGTCACGACCCGGGATGTGATCCCGTCGCTTCAGCGCTGGATGACGCGCGACACGCTCGGCACCAAGATGCGCAGCTTTGTCGCCAGCATGGAGGCAGCCGACGATCGCACCTTCACGATGAAGCTCAAGGAGCCCTTCGGCTTCGTCGAGCTGGGCCTGGGTGCCATCGCTGGCATGGCACCGGCGATCATGCGCGAGAAGGAGGCGAAGACCGATCCGCATACGCTGATCACCGAGGTCGTCGGCTCGGGCCCGTTCCGTTTCGTGCGATCCGAATGGGATCCGGGCTCGAAGGCGGTCTATGAGCGTTTCGCCGGCTACGTGCCGCGCTCGGAGGCGCCGGACGGGCATACCGGTGGCAAGGTGGTCAAGATCGACCGCACCGAATGGATCGTCATGCCGGATGCGGCGACCGCGGCGGCGGCGATGGCCAAGGGCGAGATGGATTTCTGGGATGGGCCGCCGCTCGATCTGATCCCGGTCGTTTCGGCCAACAAGGATCTTGTGGTCGAGAAGATGCAGCCTTTCCCGTTCTTCGCGGGATTCCGCCCGAACGCGCTGCACCCGCCCTTCAACGACCCGCGGGCGCGGCAGGCCTTCGCCCTCGCCGTCGACCAGACCAAGGTCATGCAGGCGGCGATCGGCGATCAGAAATGGTGGCGCACCTGCTACGCATTCTATATGTGCGGAGCCCCCTTCGGCACCGAAGTTGGCTCCGACGCCTATCGCAAGAACGACCTCGCCAAGGCGAAGCAGCTTCTGGCCGAGTCGGGATATAAGGGCGAGCCGGTGGTCCTGCTCGGCACGACCGAGATCGCCATCATCAATGCCGAGATGCAGATGGCGGCCGACGCGATGCGCTCTATTGGCATGAACGTGCAGACCCAGGTCAACGACTGGGGCACGGTGCTCACGCGCCAGGCCGACAAAAGCAAGCCGGGCCCCGGCTCGTCCGGCTGGAACGTGGTCGTGACCTACTTCTCCGGCGTGACGAACTTCCATCCGCTGACCAACATCGCGACCAACATGGCCTGTGACGCCAGCAACTGGGCCGGCTGGCCTTGCGACCAGGAGGCCGAGCGCTTGCGCGACGCGCTTGCGCGGGCACCTGACGCGAGCGCGCAGAAGGCGGCGCTCGAAGCCTTCCACAGGCGGCTCTGGGAAGTGGTGCCGCTGGTGCTCGCCGGCCAGTTCGACCAGCCTTCGGTCTATCGGAAGAACCTGAACGGCTTCCTCAAGGCGAGCTCGCCGGTGTTCTGGAACGTGGTGAAGAACTAGCGAGCGTCGATTCAACGACAATCGTGTCGTACCCCCTCTCCCGCGCGTGAGCGCGGGGGAGGGTGGGGTGGGGGCCGAGCGCAGCGAGGGAACCTCACGACCTCACGGCCAGTCGTCGTTGTTACGCGGCGAAACGTCTTGACTTCCGACCTCGCTTCGCTCGGCCCCCACCCCAACCCTCCCCCGCCTACGGCGGGGGAGGGAGCAACTAGAGCATTTTCCGATCTGTCTGAATCGTCAGGGATTCCCAATCCTGTCGCGATGTGATTCAAGATGCGTGCTGGAGGAGGAGGCCAGCGGGCATGGGAGTTCCCCTATCAGAGGATCTTCGTGTTCGTGTGGTGCGGGCGGTCGAGGACGGATTGTCTCGGCGCCAGGCTGCTGAGCGGTTCGGGGTCGGTGTGTCGAGCGCGATCCGGTGGGTGGATGAGTGGCGTCGCAGCGGCCGCACGGCGGCCTTGGCTCAGGGCGGCGACCGGCGGTCTGATCGGATCGAGGCGGAGGCGGCCTTTCTGCT
>VGEN01000179.1 GCA_016869285.1 Alphaproteobacteria bacterium | reverse complement strand
CTGCCAACCACGGAATTGCCTACGTGAAGCTCCTCGAAAGCCCTGACCAGTTGTATTCGGGGCGTGACCCGGCACGGACCGGGAGGAAGGGGAATTCTTTCATGTAATATGTGTCCTTCAACTCAACCTAAGTTGAGAATAAAGGCATTGATAATGATACAAATCAACAACCTTTGTTCCGATGATGAATATGGGTTCTAACATGACCAAGCTAAAACATTTTGCAGTTATAAGTTATCTTTTCTCTTGTATCGGCATACTGGTTATGTCTGATTTGGCATTTGCCACTGGAGTTGGGGCCAACCGTAGCGGCGGTCTAGGAAGTAGACTCAAATCTCCAAATACGGCGCTCCGGAATCAGAATTATGCCCTATGCGCAGGGGCGGAATCTTTCAACTTTGATGGAGTGACCTACGCAAAATGTCGCAAAAAAAACGGAAATAGTCTTGGTCTGACGCATTCTTACCCAGGTGGAAACGTGCAAACGGTGAACAATATTGGAAATGCCGCTGGCAACGGTGGTTTCATCGTGAGCACCTATAGTCCTCCAGATCCCAACCTATATGCCGTTTATAATTGTGAAGCGACAGGTTCATTTGCCCAATGTGATGGGGGAATTTGCTTCACTAACACAAGCGGGACAAAGTTCCCTCGTGTCGGGCCCGTCCTTGATGATGAAATCATCTGTTCGTGCCCGATTACCTCAAGTTCAAAATATCATGTCTGGGGGCCGGCTGATTGTCGTTTTACTCAAAGTGAGTATGATGCTATTTGCGGAAAAGGTTCCAAGGAGATCACAAGGGCCGATGGAGCCATTCTTCACATTGGAAACACTGGACCGCCGAGCGTAACGATCGCTTTGGATGCTGAATACGATAAGACATTTGGAACAAAAAGCACTCCTAAGTTCTGTAAACGGCCGTAATTGGATTGTGCATTGGTCTCATGGTCATTGCGGTATGTCACGGCGCTGGCCATATGCGTGACACATATTTGCTCGTTTAATAGCCTGTCCGCAACTTCCCGCCACGTCATTACTTATTTTAGAGGAATGCGAAATGAACACGCTGTGTAAATTCTCGAAATTTGTGCATGCATTAGCCTGTATTGGCGGTCTGACCGTGTCCGTTGCGGCGCATGCCGATGATCAATATGGTGGCACTGCTTTATACGATAGCGTTGACAAATTATCCGCCATCACAATTCCTTTAGAAAATCAGGATTATGCACTATGTGCGGTTGCCGTGACATTCAATTTTAACGGCGTGGCCTATACGAAGTGTGAAAAAAAGTTCGGTGATAGTCTTGCCCTGGCCCATGAATATCCGGGTCCCCCCGCGGGAGATGCAGCCACCGTGAATGCCCTCGGTAATGATGAAGGCACTTACATGGTAAGCACTTACAGCCCACCCGATGTATCCAAACATTCGGTCTATCGGTGCGAAGGAATGGGATCGTACGCCCAGTGCAATGGGGGGCTATGTTTTAAGGATACGAGTGGAAAGGATTTCCCTGGTGTAGGGCCGGTTTTAGATAATGAAATAATTTGTTCCTGTCCAATTGAGCAGGCGAAGATATACAATGTCTGGGGGCCATCCGACTGCCCAACCAGTCGACAAAAGTTTGATATGATCTGCGGGAAGGGTCCCAAATCAGCGACTGCCGCGGACGGGGTACGCCTACATGTAGGCTCCGACGGTCCTCCAATAACGCTCATTGCCTACACTGAGCTCTACAATAAGGTCTTCGAAGACGAGTACGAACTACCAAAAGTGTGCAAACGCCCCCATTCAGGAGGGTCTTCGGGGCCTCCTGTGATTGCAGTTCCCACACGTCCGTCTCGCCGGCTTCCAGAGTTGGGCGATCAGGGGCCCGGATACGAGTGAGAACGTCGTGCGACGAGACCAGGAGACTCACGCCGGGTTCGATCGCAATGTAGTGAGATCGGTGTCCTCCGCTCTCGAGATGCCGGCATGGACGGGCGACTGCGGAAAATCGTCCGACGACACGAAGCACGTCGCGAGCTCGATCACGTCAGCATTGCCGACCATGGCAGACGTTCACGTCAGCATTGCCGACCATGGCAGACGTTCACGTCAGCATTGCCGACCATGGCAGACGTTCACGTCAGCATTGCCGACCATGGCAGACGTTCACGTCAGCATTGCCGACCACGGCAGAGAAGTTGTGCCAGCCTGACGTGGTTCCCCTCCAGAACTGGACAGGCGATAAGGGCCTGGTCCAGAAGAGGAGCGAATGGAACCGACAATCCAACGGTGGTCGGCTAAGCGGAAGGTCGAGCGGCCAGGAAGCACAAAGCCGCGATTTTGTCATAACGTCAGCGTTATCGGACATCCCGCGCTTGGCTCCCTCCGCCCGGTGCCCGCAAAGTACGGAATGAGCCAAGGAGTCACGATGTCACCCGCTTTCAGTGCTCGAGGTCGCGTTCGTCCAGTGTCTGCGCTCAGTGTGCTAATGGCCGTGACGGCGCTCCTGTTCGGCGGGTTGGGGTTGGCGGCGTGTCGTTCTTCGGGGTCGAGTAGCGGCACGTCGGCGGCGAGTAGCGGGAAGATCGCCATCGTCGCCGCCGAGAACCAGTACGGCGACGTCGCGTCGCAGATCGGCGGGGATTACGTCAGCGTGACGTCGATCGAGGCCAATCCCAACACCGATCCGCACGAGTATCAGGTCAGTCCCCAGGTGGCCGCTGGGATCGGTCAGGCCCAGGTCGTGATCATGAACGGCTTGGGCTATGACGACTGGGTAACGAAGATCGCCGATGCCCAACCCAACTCGAACCGCACCACGCTGAACGTTCAAGCACTGCGAAAACTGCCTGACAGCACGCCCAATCCCCATCTTTGGTATGACCCACCGACCATGCCCGCTGTGGCGGCCGCGCTGGTACAAGCGCTCTCGAGAATTCAGCCAGCGCAGGCTGATCACTTCAAGGCGAACGAGCAGACGTTCCTCACCTCGCTGAAGCCGTGGCAGTCGGCGATCGCATCGTTCAAGAGCCAGCACAGCGGAGCATCTGTGGCGACCACGGAGCCCGTAGCGGACTATCTGCTCCAGGCGATGGGCATCAAGAACCTGACGCCATGGAACCTACAAGCCGACATCATGAACGGAACGGACCCCACTCCGCAGGATGTCAGCTTCCAGAACGGGCTCTTCTCCCAGAAGGACGTCAAAGCCTTCGTCTACAACCATCAGGTCACCGACGAGCTGACTCGCTCCTTCATGCAGACGGCTGAGCAGAGCGGAATACCGATCGTCGGCGTGTACGAGACGATGCCCAGCCCTGGATTCACCTATCAGCGCTGGATGCTGGCGGAGACCGAGGCTCTCCAGAACGCGATCGTGTCGGGAACCTCAAAGGGCTCCCTGTGACGGGTGAAACGCGGGCATCGGAGGACGCAGATGTACTGGTCATCAAGGATGCCAGCGTGGTTCTCGCCGGGCGCACCATCCTCGACCGGGTCAGCTTCACTGTCGCGCCGGGTAGTTTCACTGGCCTGATCGGCTCGAACGGTGCCGGGAAGACCACGCTGCTGAAGACGATTCTCGGCCTGGTGAAGCCGACGTCGGGCACAGTGTCGATCGGCGGGGCAGCCGGGCCACGGCGCGACCCGATCGTTGGCTACGTCCCGCAGAAGATTGCCCTGGAGCCTGACGCGCCGCTGCGGGCTCGGGATCTCATCGGTCTCGGGCTCGACGGTCATCGCTATGGCATGACGCGGCCGAGTGCGCGCCGCCGGAACTTGATCGACGAGATCCTCGCAGCCGTGAACGCCACCCGCTTCGCTGACCGCCGGGTCGGCCGCCTCTCCGGTGGCGAGCAGCAGCGGGTGATGATCGCTCATGCGCTGATCAGCCGACCGCGTTTGCTGCTGCTCGATGAGCCACTGGCAAACCTGGACATCGGCAGCAGTCACGAAGTTGTCGAGCTGCTGCGCCGCATCGCCACCGATCAGGGCATCGCGATTGTACTCACCGCACACGACATGAATCCATTGCTGCATGCCATGGACCGGATCGTCTACATCGCTCGCGGCCGTGCGGTCAGCGGCACGACGGCTGAGGTGGTGAGAACCGAGACCCTCAGCGAGCTCTACGGCTATCATGTGGAGGTCATCCATGCGGCGGGCCGGGTCCTGGTCGCTGCTGGCGAGGCGGGCGAGGGGAAGAATGCGCGTACGCCGCCAGCGCCACCCGACTCGCAGGTCGGCTGACATGGATCTGTCGGCGATCATCATCGAGCCAGGGTTCTTCTCGAACCAACCCGTTCAAACGGCTCTGGTCGTCAGCGCCATCACGGCCGTGGTCTCCGCGGTCGTGGGCGTCTTCACCGTCATTCGCGGCCAGTCGTTCGCCGGACACGCCTTCTCGGACATCGGCGGGGCCGGTGCCTCAGGGGCTGTGCTGGTTGGGGCGCAACCCCTGCTCGGGTTTGTGACTCTGAACGTAGCAGCAGCTGGCGTGATGGAGATGATTGGCATTCGCCGCGCCCGCGGTCGGGACCTTGCGACCGGCATCGTGCTGGGCGTCGCGCTGGGGTTCTCTGCTCTCTTCCTGTTCCTCGCCACGACGTACACGAGCACGAGCGGTGCCACGGTCAGCATTCTCTTCGGTTCATTGTTCACGGTCGCGCCGAGCCTCATCCCCGTCGTCGCCGTGCTCGGGGCGTTCGTCATGGCGCTGATCGCCATCCTCTATCGCCCGCTTCTGCTGACCTCCATCGATTACGAGCTGGCGGCGGTCCGCGGTGTGCCGATTCGTCTTGTCGGCATCGGATACCTGATCGCGCTTGCTCTGGCCGTCTCGCTTTCGTCCATCACCATCGGCGCCATCCTGTCGACCGCGCTACTCGTCGGTCCTCCGGCAACGGCGCTGAGGCTGACCAAACGGACCGGTACAGCCATCGCCGTGGCCTCGGCCGTTGGCGTGGCGGCCGCCTGGCTGGGCATCCTCATCAGCTATGACACTGCCTCCTGGTCGGCCGATGGCAACGGTTGGCCTGTGAGCTTTTGCATCGTCGCTGTCGTGTTCGTCTTCTATGTGTCGGCGTCGTTCCCATCCCGCCTGGGACACCGGGTTCGCGGGCATCATCAGGAACCGGTCAAGTCGCTGGAGCCGTCCTGATGTTCGAGACGTTCATGATCAACGCCTTCGAGACCTCGGCCATCGTGGCAATTGTCTCCGGCGTGGTCGGCTTCTTCACGGTGCTCCGGGGCGCGGCGTTTGCCGCCCACGCCATCCCCAACGGAGCGTTCGCTGGCGCAGCGGGCGCCAGTCTGCTCGGGATCAGCAAGCTGGTCGGACTCGGGGTCTTTGCTCTGGTCGGCGCGGTACTGATTGCGGCATTGGGCCGTCGCTCACGCAGCGACGTGGCGACCGCGCTGACCGTCGCCTTGCTGCTCGGACTGGGCGACCTGTTCCTGTCGCGCAGCGAGGAGTACTCGGCGCAGGTCTTCGCCCTGCTGTTCGGCGATATCCTCGGCGTGGCGAGCTACCAGATCGTCCCCACCGCCCTCCTGGGGCTGGCGTGCATCCTGGTGATTCTGATGCTCTACCGGCCGCTGCTCCTCTCGTCCGTCGTGCCGGACGTGGCCGAGGCGCGGGGCATCAGCCCACGCTGGATGGACCTGGCCTTCCTGATCATCCTGGCGCTCGTGACCACGATGGCGGTACCGATCGTCGGCGCCTTCCTCATCTTCAGTCTGCTGATCGGGCCAGCGGCCGCTGCCCGGGCCTTCACCGACCGACCATTGCCAGCGATGGTCATGTCCTCCTGCATTGCCTTGGTCGTCGTCTGGGCAGCCATCGCCGTGTCCTACACCACCAACCTGCCGGTGGGCTTCTTCGTCGGCAGTTTCAGCGGTCTCTGCTACGGCCTGGGACGCGGGTGGGCGATCTGGGGAGATCGTCTCAGAATGTCAGGCCGACCTGCAGGTTGAGCGTCACGGCGTTCGAGCCGCTCAGCGGCGGGTCGAAGAAGACCTGTACATCGGGTTGAACGAGCAGCCACGGCGCGAGGTGGAGTTGGTAGGTGAGCTCGAGCACCGCCGCGCCGCTACCGAGGGTCGGCATGGTGGCCTGTACCTGCTGTCGGTAGTCGTCCGTGAAGCGCATCACCGAGACCGCAATCCCCGCCGCATCCATCGGCCGGGCGCCGATCGGGCCGTAGACGACGACGCCGCCGTCGGCGTAAAGCCCGACGACGTTGCGATCGTCCTGCGGGCTCCCGCTCATGCGTGCGAAGACTCCCACCTTGGGATTGTTCCTGGCGTCGGTCACGACGGTCTGGTCCACCATCGCGTAGACCTCATAGTGATCGAGATTCTCGGGACCGATGCCGAACTGATCGGAGCCGCCGGTCGTGTAGACGCCACCGAGCGTGTACGTGCCCGCTGCGGCCCCCTCCCGCGAGCCCGCGATCTCGCCGAAGAACGTGTAGCCGGCGTTATTGCCGATCTTCCACTCGAAGCCGTGGTTTCCCGCACGGTCGGGCCCCGGATCGGCGGTGTAGCCCGCGATACGGGTGGTCAACCAGTCGAGCGGGCGGGCCATGGCGTACACACCCGGCGCGGCGAGCGGGTAGACGGGGGCGTCGATGTTCAGGTTCTGCGACGGCAGGTCCCCAAACGCCGCATTGAGGAAGAGCGCGGCGTAGGTCGAGGCCATGAAGTCGGTATCCGCGGCGAGCTGCCCGATCTTCATCTGGAAGCGCTTCTCCGCCAGCGATTGCTCGAAGTAGATGTCGTAGAAGCGGAAGGCGTTCGACGCCTCCCAACCGCTCAACGCCATCGCCAGCGAGCCGCCGACCAGATCGACGGTCGGAGAAGGGCCCTGAAACCAATGCCAGCTGATCCGGAACGCGCTGCCGGGCCATGCACCGAGATCGTGGAGGCTGAGCTTGACGCCGACGTCCAGGTAGCCGGTCAAGTCCGTGCCGACGGCGGCGCCGCCGTCGACGTTGGACCACATCATGCCCCGGTAGATCAGGTGCGGCAGGATGCCCATCTCGGCGAGCTGCTCGCGGTACCCCCGCCAGTTCCCGGTCAGCGTCTGCTGCTCGAGCCATCCCGTCTGATCATCGGCGCGCAGCGCCGGCGGTCGGGCGACTGACAGCGCGACGATCGCCGCGGTCCAGACCGCCGCCCGCGCCACCGCGCGCAACCGTGACCTCCGCCAGATCCATGGATCCATCCCCAAGGCGCTCGCGGCCTTCACGGATGGGGTCTAGAGACGTCGTGAGACCTCGTGACGGCGCCCTCAGGGATCGAGAGATTCCCCGCTACAATTGGGAAGAAGCGTGAGGCGCGGGCCGGTTTGAGTCGCTTGCGCGCCACTGTCGTCGCGATCGTCGGTTTCGTCCAAGGCCTCCTCCCACAGCTCCGCAAACGGGTTCGCGAATCGGCTCCAGTCCATCCGCAACTCGAGATCGATGAGCAAGCAGGCTTCACGTGCGCGGCTCCACTCTTCCGTGAGAGGCTCGTCGGCGACGACGGGCGCGGCCAGGAAGCACAAAGCCGCGATTTTGTCATAACGTCAGCGTTATCGGACATCCCGCGCTTGGCTCCCTCCGCCCGGTGCCCGCAAAGTACGCAGCGTACAATGCCGCTGTCAACGAGAATCTGGCCAGGACGTCGCCCGCCCAGCGTCCGACACGGGCCCCGACTCCCGCAGAACCCGCGACGCGACGGACGACCACCGCCCGACCCTCCGGCCGGCAGCCGTCGCGGGATCCTCGGCCACCCGCGTCACGCCCAGTCGATTGACGCCTGCTCGCCGCCCCCGGGCGGTGGTCGCGCGGGCAGCGGCGGCGTGATCGATGTCGGCAACCCCAGGTGGCCGAGGATGAACTTGAGCCCCTCGCCGAGCGCCTTGCGCGACATGCCCTCGACGCGCGACAGCATGCCGGCGAGCCAGTCGACGTCGGCGGGCTTCGCCGGCGCGAGGCCGAAGCCGCAGTTGCCGGCGATGACGCTCGTCGTGCCGTGCCACGACGACGGCGTCGCGAGCGGATCCCAGTCGAGCTGCACGTCGTAGTGCGTGTGCACGTCGATGAAGCCCGGCGTGACCGCGAGCCCCGACGCGTCGATCGTGCGCGTGGTGCCCTCGTTCACGCGCCCGATCTTGACGATGCGCCCGCCGCGCACCGCGATGTCCGCGACGTAGCCCGGGAGACCCGTGCCGTCGACGACCGTTCCCCCGCGAATGACGAGATCCCGTTTTCGCGGGTTCGATAGGTCTTTTTCGGGTCATTTCGGGAACGTCGCGAGTCGCCACAACCGCACGATCTTTCAGTCTTTTCGCGACGTTCGCCGTTTGGCCACAGCAATCTTCCCAAGCTGGACGTCGCCGGTTCGATCCCGTACTGTGCGGGCGCGTTAGCAGAGTCGAGCCACGCTCGCGACGTCCGATAAGAGGGCATATGTACAAATCGCGGCTTTGTGCTTCCTCGCCGCTCGACCTGCAGCGCGATGCGCTCGGCCCGCTCCTCGTCGGACTCGCCCTCGCCGGCCCGCGCCGGCACGAGCGCCGCGCGCGGCAGCAGCAGCAGCGCCAGCAGCAGGGCGGCGAGGCGG
>VGEN01000178.1 GCA_016869285.1 Alphaproteobacteria bacterium | reverse complement strand
CGACCCGACAGTCCATCCGAGGAATAAACCAGGGCGCATGAAGGCCCCCCGCGGGGGGCCTTCCTGCCGTCAGCCGTGATGCATTTTTACTCCGGCCAGCCGATGCATTTTTACTCCGGCGTTGACATCGCCATGCCTACCTCGTCAAATCACCCACACGTTTTCCTGATGAGCCTCTTTAAGCGGCCGGCGCCGCATTACGCCGACTACCGCAGCCCGATCGCCGGCCTCTACCAGTGCGGCTCCTCGGCTCATCCCGGCGGCGGCGTGGGCGGCGTCCCCGGCCACAACGCCGCCCGCGAAATCCTCAAGGACCTCGGCCGGCGCCACCACTGACGGCAAGTCGCCCGCGTCAACCGGTGCCAAGAAGCTTCTTCAGCATGCGGTCGAAGCGCGATCCGGCTAGGTGCACGGTGTCGAGAACGTTCTCGTCGAGTTCGCCGGCGAGTTCGACCTCGTCGTCGAGCGAGGCGCCGTCCTCTCCGTAGCCCAAGCGGCTTACCGTTCCGCGCATGCGGTCGGAGAGGAACGTCGCGATCGCCTTGTAGAAGCGGGCGGCGAAGCCGATGTCGGCTTCGAGCTTGGCCTTGATCGAGGCCTGCAGTATGGCGAGGACGAGCGAATCCTGAAGAGCGGCCACCGAGGCGGAGGCCGGATGCGAATCGACGAGCGACATTTCGCCGATGATCTCGCCCGCGCCGAGCTTGGCGACCACGCCCAGCTTCTCGATGCTGACCGACATCCGACCGTCGAGCAGCACATAGACGGAATCGATGGGCTTGCCCTGCTGGACCAGCGTGCGGCCTTTCGCCACCTTTTGACGGCTGCCGGCAATCGCCAGCCAATCCACGTCCTCGTCGCTCAACTGGCCGAGGATGTAAAGCACCTTTCTCATGGCCGATCTCCCCCAAACCCGGCCGCCCGCGCGCGGGCGTCAGGCGATCTGGCGCCTGGCCAGCGCCGCGAACAGCCCGTCCTTGGCCATCAATTCGGCATAGCTGCCGCTTTCCTCCACCCGGCCCGCACTCATCACCAGGATGCGGTCGGCGTCGATCACGGTACTGAGGCGGTGGGCGATGACGATGCGCGTTACTGAAAGCCGGCTCAGGCTTTCCGTGACCACGGCCTGGGTCCGGTTGTCGAGGGCGCTGGTGGCCTCGTCGAAGATGAGCAGCCTCGGCTTCACGACCATGGCCCGGGCGATGAGGATGCGCTGGATCTGGCCGCCGGAGAAGGCGGGGGCGCCGTCGGTGACGACGGTGTGCATACCCATCGGCATGCCGCGGATGTCGGCGGCGATGCCGGCGAGCTGGGCCGCCTCCCACGCCTCCTCGACGGGGCAGCCGCTCGCCCCCTTGATGTTCTCGTAGAGCGAGCCCGGCAGGAGCTTCCCCGATTGCAGCACCACCCCGATCTGCCGGCGGACCGCGGTCGGGTCGAGGTTGCGCAAGTCCTGCCCGTCGTAGAAGACGCCGCCGAACTCCGGCGTCTCGAAGCCGAGCAGCAGCTTGACCAGGGTCGACTTGCCGCACCCCGAGGGACCGACGATGGCGACGAACTCGCCGCTCTTGACGCGCAGGCTCACCCCGTTGAGGACGCGCGGGCCCTCGCGGCCGTAGCGGAAGGCGAGCTGATGCACCTCGAGCGCGCCCGAGAGGCGGCCCGGGTCCTCCTTGTCGTCCGCGACCTCCGGCAGCGCCTCCAGGATCGGCGTCGCCCGCTTGTACAGCGGCCTGACGGTGAACACCTGGATCGTCGACCGCGCCATCTGGAAGCTCGCGTTGAGGAACGTGCTGAAGGCGGCGACGAAAGCGAGGAAGGTGCCGGTCGAGAGATCTCCGCTGCGCGCCAGCGCGACGGCGGCGAACACCGCGGCAAGCGCCAGCACCTCGTAGCCGGAGGAGAAGGCCTGGAACAAATTCTGCACTTTGCGCGAGCGCACCATGCGCGCGCGCAGCTCGCCGAAAATCCGCCCCCAGCGCACGAAAGCCCGGTCTTCGGCGCCGGCGAGCCGGAGCTTGGCGATGCCGCCGAGGATCTGCGGCACGAGACCGTAGATGTTCCCGGCGAGCGTCTCGCCTTCCATGATCGCCTTGACCTGCCGGTAGCCGGCGAGCACGGTGACGCCGGCGAGCAGGAGGAACAGCACGGTCGCGACGAGGGCCGCGCGCGGCTCGTAGTAGAAGAGAAGCGCGAAGCTGAACAGGGAGAACGCGCCGCCGAGCAGCGACGAGATGACGATGCCGGTGAGCGCGCGGCGGATCGTCTCCACGGTGAGCGCGCGCATCGCCAGATCTCCGGACGAATGGCCGCCGAAGAAGCTGGTCGGCAGCCTGAGCAGGCGATCGAGCACGGCAGCCTGCACGAGGCCGCCGACCCGGCCCTCGATGCGCAGCGTGGCGATGTCGCCGGTGATCTTGAAGGCCACCGTCCCGATCGCGGCGACGGCGAGGGCGAGACCGATCTGCAAGAGGTCGCCCCGGCCATGCCCGGGGATCGCAGCGTCGAAGACGAGCGCCGTTGCCAGCGGCGTCGCCATGCCGAGAAGCCCGCCCGCCGCCCCCGTCAGCAGCACGGCGCCGAGATCGCGCTTGCAGCGCCTGAGGCCGAAGGCCAGCAGGTCCCAGGCGCCGATCTTGCGGTCGGGAAACGGAGGGTAGAACGCGTACGCGATGGGCGAGAGCGCCGCCGCCACCCCCTCGTCGACGGGCATGACCTTGCCGCTGTCGGGGTCGTGCAGCGCGTAGCGGCGGGGCGATCGTTGGAGCAGCGCCACGGGGCGGGCGCCATCGTCGAGGAAGGCGACCAGCGGGCCGTTGTCTTCGCGCCACCAGCGCCCGCGCAAGGCGACCTGGCGGACGCGCAGGCGGCTGTCCCGGGCCACGTCCTCGATCGCGAGCGGCCGATCGGCGGCCCGCTTGCGGCCGCGCAGGCTGCGCGGCTTCAGCGCGACGCCCAGCGCCTTCGCCACCAGCGCGCTGGCTTGCAGGAGCGGCGCCTCCCCCACCCACTCCTCGTCGCGCATGCCCTTTTCCTCGAGCAGGGAGGCGAAACGCGACAGCACACCGTGTTTTTCTCCCTCGCCCTTGACGGCGCGTTCTTTCAGCCGCTCCTCTTCCTTCGCGAGCAGGTTGCGGAAATTGTAGACCAGGCACGCCAGCACGATCCCGTGAAAGGCCTCGAGCCGCTTCCTCCACCCCGGACTTTGCAGGAAGGCGGCCGTGGAATAGCCCTTCAGCGACACCTCGCCTTCCGCCTTCAGCCAGAGGTGCGGGCTCAACGGCACGAGCATCGCATCCTTCTCGGCCGACACTTCCTCGATGTCGGCAATACGGACCCTGCCCGCCGTCAAGTGCGCCCACACGACGCCCTTGCGACCCGCCAGCCGCGCCTCGCCGGCGACGGTCAGCTCGTCCTGCGGCCCGAGCCAGGACTTGGCCGGCACGCGCAGCGCGATATGCCGCGCCACGCCTTCGCAGAGCCCGCCGACCCAGATGTCGAGCGCCGGCGCCAGCAGCTTGGCGGACGCCGCGTCGAAGGCCGCTACGGTCGCCGACAGATCGACGGGGGTGAGCCGGCTGTCCTCCCAGCCGACGGCGACGAGGCGGATGCCCGCGCCGCTCCGCTCGCCGCCGCCGAACAAAACGCCGCCTTTCGGTACCTGGAACAGGAACTCGCGCACGCCGCTCCTTCCATCTTCGCCGCCGCGAAGGGCGAAGATGTCGACGCTTCCGCTCTCCACGATCCAGCATCGTTCTGCATCGTCGAGGTTCACCGCAGCGCCTCCGCCGAGCGAGCGCGCTTCGTCGGCGCGCGCCCGGCCGAGCACGTCGACCGGCGCGCGCTGCGGCTCGCTCATGGGCACGACGCGCGAGGCCGGCGCGATCGCGCCGATCGCCGCCTGAGCGACCGCGGGACGGATCGGCGACTCGGCCCGGGCCGCCGGAGGCGCGAGAATGGGGCTGCCCGCGGCCAGCGGCGCGGGGGACGGCGCGGCCGGCTGGGCGGCGACCGGCAACGACGCCGGCCCGGCCGCATCGCCGCTGCTTCGATCCCGCGAGATGCCGCCGCTGCCCATCCCTTCAGCTCTCGATCAGCCGCCTGTAGGGACCGTCGACGTCCTTGAGCGCGGCATGGGTGCCGCGCTGGACGACCTTGCCCATGTCGAGAACGACGATCTCGTCGCAATCGCGGATCGTGCTCAGGCGATGGGCGATGATGATGCAGGTCAGCCCGCGGCGCCGGAGGTTCTCGACCACCGCCTTTTCGGTGGTGGCGTCGAGTGCGCTCGTCGCTTCGTCGAGGACGAGGATGCTCGGGTTGGCGGCCAGCGCGCGGGCGATCTCCAGGCGCTGCCGCTGGCCGCCGCTCAGGTTACGCCCGCCCTCCTCGAGCTTCTGCTCATAGCCGTCCTGGCGCGCCGCGATCTCGTCGTGGATGACGGCGTCCTTGGCCGCCTGCACGATCCGTTCCTCGGGGATCGTCGAATCCCAGAGCGTGATGTTTTCGCTCACCGTGCCCTCGAACAGCGCGACGTCCTGATCCACCAGCGCGATGGAGTTGCGCAGCACGTCGCGCGGCACCTCGGCGAGCGGACGACCGTCGAGCAGGATCTCGCCCGCCCACGGCTCGTAGAGCCCGGCGATCAGCTTGCCGAGGGTGGACTTGCCACTGCCCGATCCGCCGACGAAGGCGACGCGGGCGCCGGGAGCGAGGTCGAGGTCGAAGTTGTCGATCAGCGGAGGGTCGGTGGGGATGAAGCCAAAGGAAAGGCCCTTCGCCTGCAGGCCGCCGGCGAGCTTGAGCAGGGCCGCGGCCCCGACCGGCGGCGGCGCGGGTTCGGCCGGCGCCGGGATCGCCGGCGGGCGGAACTCGGCGGCCCTGCGATGGCCGAGCACGTCGTCGAGGCGCAGGAGGCAGCCCCGCGCCTCCTGAAGTTGCGAGCCCAGTTGCACGAGGCCGGCGACCGGCGCCGAGAAGCTCGCCATCAGCGCCTGAAAGGCGATCAGCATGCCGATGGTGATGGCGCCGTCCATGACGCGGAGGCCGCCGATGACAAGGATGACGGTCGTCGCCAGCAGGCCGAGAAAGAGCGGCACCGCCGAGAGCAGCGCGCGATAGCGGCTAAGGCTCTGCTCGGCGTTCACGACCTTGGCGTGATGGCCGGCCCAACGGGAGAAGAACAGGGATTCCGAGCCGCTCGCCTTGAAGCTCTCGATGATCTGCAAGCCCTGCATGGCGATGCCGGTGAGCTTGCCCTGGTCGAGGAGGAGCCGCTGGTAGGCATCCGCGATGCGGCGCGAGACGAGGGTGAAGGCCAGCAGGTTGATCGCGGCGAAGCCGATGCCGATGGCGGTCAGCGTTGCGTCGTACTGGACCATGACGAAGGCGTAGATGACCATGGTAAGCATGTTGATGACCGCAATCGAAAGCTCGCCGGCCACGAGGCCGGCGACGCGGTCGTTGATCTGCACGCGCGAGCCGATCTCGCCGCCGAAGCGCTGGGCGAAGAAGCCCATCGGCAGTCGCAGCACATGCCAGAAGAACTTCGCCGACGAGGTCAGCGAAAGCTTGGTCTGCAGGTGCAGAAGGTTGTGCTGCTGCAGCCAGGTCAAGCTGAAGCGGATCAGCGCCACCGCCACCATGGCGAGCAACAGCGGCGCGAGCCAGCTTTCGAGTCCTTCGATCAGGTAGTAATCGACGAACACCCGCGAGAAGGCCGGAACGAGAAGGCCCGGCACGACGAGGGCGAGGCTCGCCAGCACGATGAACAGGAAGGCCGCGTGCGATCCCTTCAGCCGGTGCCGCAATCCGGCCAGCCAACTCGGCGGGCTGCCGCCTCTCTCGAACTCCGGCCCCGGCTCGAAGGCGAGCACGACGCCGGTGAAGCACTCGTCGAACTCGACGGTGTCCACCGCCCGCGGCCCGGCGGCCGGATCGTTGAGAAAGACCTTGCCGCGGGCGAACCCCTCCACGACCACGAAGTGATTGAAGTTCCAGAAGGCGATCAAGGGAAGCGGCAGCTTGCGCAGGCCCTCCGGTTCCATCTTGAAGCCCTTGGCCTTGAGGCCCAAGCGCTTCGCCGCCTTGACGATGTTCGACGCCTTCGTCCCGTCGCGCGCGATACCGCACGCGTAGCGCAGGTCCTCGAGCGGCACGAAGCTGCCGTAATGGCCGAGGACCATGGCGAGACAGGCGGCGCCGCACTCCACCGCTTCCATCTGCAGCACGGTCGGCGTCCGCACGCGCCCGCCCGCGGCGACGGACGCCGGCAGAAGGCTCGCCAGCACTCTCGTCATGCGCCCGGGCTCCGGCCGGCCCCGGAGAAGAGCTGCTCGAGGGCGGGGATCACCAGGCTGATGAGTCGCAACTGGCGGACGGCGATGGCCCCGTCGCAAATGGTGCCCGTGTTGATCTCCGTTTCGGGCCCGCGCGAGGACGACCATTTGAAGCCGCTCCTGGTCGTCCTGTCCGGGACCAGGTCGACGATCACCTGGAACGGCGCGCCCTTTCCCGCGAGCGATTCCACGAGCTTCTGGTTCTTGAGGATGCGCATCATGCCTTCGGACGTGGACGGGATCTCGGCCACGTGGCGCACGCGTCCGCGCATGAAGCCGTACTCCTCGCGCTTCACGGTCGAGGGCGCAATCTCGACCGGCATCCCGGGCATGATCTTCTTCCCCTCCGTGGGCGCGGTGTAGAGGACCGCGATCAGCGCCGCTTCGCCCGCGGCTTCGGCAAGGACGGCGTCGTCGTCGGGCAGCAGGCTGAACAGCGAAACGCCGTTAGCCACCACCTCGCCGACGTTCACCTTCAGCTCCACCACCCTTCCGTCGTACTCGCTTTTCACGTCGGTCAGGCGCTCGAACTGCTCGCGCAGGCTCTCCACTTTCCTCGACAGCGCGCTGATCTTGAGCTCGTTGTCGAGGACCTCGCGCTCGTCGGCGATCCGCGCGGTGCCTTCCTCCAGGTCGATTTCGCGCAACCCGTTGCGCGACTGCGCGATCTGGTCCTTGACCGTGTTCATCTCGATCTTGGTGTCGATGTGGCGCTGGCGCCCGATCAGCCCCTTGGCGAGCAGCTCTCCCTCGTAGGAGTGACGCTCCCCGAGCCACCTCAGGCGCTCTTCGGAAGACGCGATGGTCTGCGTGAGATGGCTGCGCTTCTGCGCGTGCACCGCCGACTGCACGGAGGCTTTCCGGCGGTGGAACGCCTGCAGCCGCTGAAGCTGGCTTCGCTGCTCGGCCAGCTCGGCCTCGGCCGTCGCAAGCTGCTGGCGAAGCTCCGGCTGGTCGAGGCGCGCGACCACCTGGCCGCTCCGCACCCGGTCACCCGGCTTGACCGTGATCGCCGCCACCCGGCCGGGGCTTGCGAACATCACGCTCAGCACGCCGCCGGGCGAGATGAGGATGCCCTGGCCCTGGACCTTAATCGGCACCGTGCCGATGACGCTCCAGCCGAGCGCCACGCCGATGAGTAGGACAAGCGCGCCCACGGCGAGCCAGCTCGTCGGACCGGTGACGCGCATCGCCTTGTCGAGCTGCTCGGGCGTGGACAGCCGCTCGAGGGCGGCTGCGCGGAAGATCTGGCGGCTCACGGCTGCAAGCCCGCGCGCAAGGGGCGCAGCGGTAACGGCGCCGCCGGCTTCAAGCCGGCCGGCCGGTGCAGGCGTCCGCGATGCGCCTTGGGCCTGCTCATCGGCGACCCCGCCCCCGGTCTCCTGCCGATCCTCGCTCCGAATTCTCTTCGGTCCTTGTGACCCGCGTCACAGCGAAGAAAGTATATCTTGGGCATTCTTGCGTACAAGGTTTCACGGGAGTATTATTTTGGCAACAAGTAAACACTAGCCAATGGGAGGCAGGCAGGTCGAGGGCGGCCGTAGAAGCTTCGCCCAAGCGAACCCCCGCAAGACACGCCAAGCCTAGAGAAAGGACGTCCCGACGGCGGCCCAGACGGCAGGCAGCGTCCATAACAGCAGGAGCTTTATCGCGTCCATAACAACAGGAGCTTCATCATGGCGGTACGAAAGAAGATCCCGATCCGGCCGGACGACGAGTTGAGCGTCACCGACCTCGACAAGGTCGTCGGCGGTACGGGCGAGCAGCGACCGGAAGAGTACCCGGGCGCAGAGCAGGCGGTGGTGGTCGACGCGGCTCCCCCGGCCGATCAGGGTTCGGACTCCTTGGTCTCCGCTCTGCCGGACAACTCCGGCTTCATACCCGGACAGGGGCCCTTGGGGGAGACAATCCTTGGCGGCCCGCCGCCGGCCGACGCGATCAACCCGACGCCGCTCGCGGCCGACGGCATGCCGCCCCTGGCCGACGACGACATACCGCCGCCCATGGGCGAGGCGCCGCCGGAGGGTTCGGCGCTGCGCGGCGACCCCGGCGCGTTGCCAGCGGATGACGCAGCGGCCGCTCCGCCGCCGCCCGATGGACCGTCCTTCGCAGCGGCCGACATGGGCGCGCCCTTACCTACGGACGGGGCTCCGCCGCCCGCTGACGACGTGGGAATGCCGCCGCCGATGGGCGAGCCGCCGCCGCCAGCCGCAGCGCTGGGCGCACCGCCGGAGCCGATGGGCGAGGCTCTGCCTCCGCCCCCCGCCGACTCGATGGGCGGTGGCTTCGCGCCCCCGCCCGGTGGTGACCCGAACATGGCACCGCCTCCCGGTGGCTTCGCGCCCCCG
>VGEN01000177.1 GCA_016869285.1 Alphaproteobacteria bacterium | reverse complement strand
ATCACTCACCCCTGGACGCGCTTGGCGGCACGATGCGGGTGACTCTCGGGAAGAGCCGGGTGCGGGAAAGCCGCCTGCCCGGATCTGTGAGGGCGAAGCCGAATGGCTGAGCTACTCGACCGTGACCTCGCCGTGACGAGAAGTGCGCCCAGTCGCCTCGCATCTATCGCCGGCACGGGCTCGGCGAGAAAGACCCAGGCATGCGCGCCGTTGCCGGAGCGCGAGCGTTCGACAGAGATTGGGACACCTTTTCCCCGCGCCGTATCGCGAAACGCGGCCACATCGCGCATCCAGGACTTCTTGTCGAAATCAGCGGCGAGAAACCAGCACGTCTCGTCCCGCAGCAGAGGATAAACGCCGATGATGAAATCGGCCGAGTCGTTGGCATCCCCTCCGACAAGATGCGACTGGATGACATCGTCGCCGATTGGGACGAACGCCTGATTGGGACATTCGCCGCACTTGACCTGTGGCTTTCGGCAGACTCCACGGACCCATTCGTTCCGGCATACCGGTGCGTAGCCTGCTTTCCCGGTCCTCCGGTTTTCCCAGCAGCGTGGGAATACGTCTTCTCGCCCGCGAAACAGACTCCGGAACAAGGCGATCTTCGCGGCCGCCGGAGACGCCATCGTGACGGCGGCGCGGGCCTGGCTCGGCTGTATGGCCCCTTCGGCCAGCGCTGCCTGCTCCAGCATGGCCAACCGCTCGGCGATCTCCGACCGCTCTCGGTCGAGCGCCACCAGTCGATCCTTCAGGGCCGCAATCTCCCGCGCGCTGCTGCCCATGTCGCCGATACGCCTGCCTTTCCATTGTCAAAACGGCAATTCGGTGGCCCCTTACCAAGGGGCTTGGTTGTTAAATGTTAATGCGTTATCCTTTAATAACGGTAATTCATATTAAAGGTAAGGTCTACGGGTGGCTAAAGCCGGCAAGACCCCCCGCCTCGGGACTTACGTTACCCGCAGCGTCGCAGGCGAAGGCTATAGAGCCTTCGTGCCCCCGCCTCTTCCGCCAACACCACCGCTTGAGATGGCGCGGCTATACAAGCCGCTCGACCAAGCGATGAAGGCCCTGGGAGGCATCGACGCCCTGGCCACCCTCCTGCCGGATATCAGCCTCTTTCTTTACATGTACGTGCGCAAGGAAGCGCTGGTGTCCTCGCAGATCGAGGGCACGCAGTCCTCGCTCTCCGACCTTCTCCTGTTCGAGAACGACGAGAGACCCGGCGTGCCTGTCGATGACGTTGAGGAAGTCTCGAACTATGTTGCCGCCCTCAACCACGGCCTCGCGAGGATGACGAAGGGGTTTCCGCTTTCTGTCCGCCTGATTCGTGAGATGCAAAAAATTCTATTGCGGGGCGGACGCGGTTCCGACAAGGCGCCCGGAGAGTTGCGACGCTCGCAGAACTGGGTCGGCGGGATCAGGCCGGGCAAGGCCCGCTTTGTGCCGCCGCCGCCGGAAATGGTCGGCGACCTCATGAGCGATCTCGAAAAATTCATGCACGACGATACACAGAAACTGCCGGTCCTTATCAAGGCTGCGCTGGTCCATGTGCAGTTCGAGACCATCCACCCGTTCCTGGACGGCAATGGCCGTCTCGGGCGTTTGTTGATCACGCTACTCTTGTGCGCCGAGAACGCGCTCGCTCATCCGATCCTCTATCTGAGCCTGCATTTCAAAGAGCACCGGCAGCTCTACTACGACCTCTTGCAAGAGGTCCGCCTTGAGGGCGCCTGGGAGCGCTGGTGCGAGTTCTTCCTCGACGGCGTAACGGAAGTGGCCGCTCAGGCATCGGCCGACGCGCGGAAAATCATCGCGCTTCTGGAGCGCGACCGCGCGCGCATTGGAGCGCTCGGCAAGGGCGCCGACAGCGCGCTTAAGATTCACGCCTATCTGCTCAAGAAGCCATATCTGTCGATTACCAAGGCGGCCGAGGAGCTGGATATTTCCGTGCCGACCGTCACCAACGCAGCAATGAAAATGGTCGAGATTGGCGTCTTGAAAGAGCTGACCGGTCGGGCGCGCAACCGTCTTTTTGCCTATACCGACTACTTGGCCATCCTTGTTGTTGGAACGGAGCCACTGCGCCACGCGTGACCGGCGATGGTCGCGTCATTCCCAAAGCCGAACGCTGTCCCGGAAAACCCTCAGCCGTCGATCCTGAGCCGCGGATCGAGTATGTCGCGGAGACCGTCGCCGACCATGTTGAGCGCCAGCACCGTCAGCGCCACCGCGATGCCGGGACAAAGTGTCACCCACCACGCCTCGCGCAGCACGATCCGCCCCTCGGCGATGATGTTGCCCCAGGTCGGCGCCGGCGGCGGAGGCCCCACGCCGAGATAGCTCATGACCGATTCGGACAGCACGGCATAGGCGAAGACGAAGGACGCCTGCACCACGATCGGGCCGAAGCAGTTCGGGATGATGTGGTGCAGGATGATGCGGCCGCCGCCGGCGCCCATGGCCACCGCCGCCTCCACGAACATGGATTCGCGTAAGACCAGCGCCGATGCCCGCACGATGCGGACGGTGCGCGGGACATAGGCGACCGTGAGCGCGATGACCACGTTCTCGGAGCGTGGGCCAAGCGCCGCGGCGATGGCGATTGCCAGCAGCACGGAGGGGAACGCCATCAGCGCGTCCATCGCCCGCATGATCGGGCCGTCGAGCCGGCGGAAATAGCCGGCGGCGGCGCCGAGCAGGGTGCCGGCGACCGTGGTGACGACGACGACGGCAACGCCGATCGTCAGCGAGTAGCGCCCGCCGTACAGAACCCGCGCGAGCACGTCGCGCCCCTGCATGTCGGCGCCGAACGGAAGCAGCGGACCGGGCGGCGCGAGCCGGCGCCGGAAATTGATCTGATAGGGATCGCCCGGGACCAGCAGCGGGCCGAGAATGGCGGGCGATAGAGCGCCGTCCGATGTAGTGCCCAAGGCGCGTGTCCATGCAGACGAGCTTGG
Organism: Alphaproteobacteria bacterium; assembly: GCA_016869285.1. Lineage (GTDB taxonomy): Bacteria > Pseudomonadota > Alphaproteobacteria > SHVZ01 > SHVZ01 > SHVZ01. The sequence goes on along the minus strand of VGEN01000177.1, from coordinate 5,766 downwards.
CGGTGCCAAACAGGAAGGGAACAGGTCGACGCCTAGCGTGAGGGAAAGTCCCGCCGAAGTCGGCCCATTCGGGCGTCTCGTGTTCCCCCGGGCGTTCGAGATATCAAGCCCTTAGATCCCGAGCCGGAAATTCCTGAACTGTTAGTCGAAGATTTGAGGCCTTTCGGGGTCGCCAGCTCCCCGCGCTCAACACGCCTCGCGCGGACCGACGAAGCGGAAATCGGCGAAGCCGGCGCGGGCTTCCTCGCCGGTATTGTCGGTGTCGCTCGCCAGCGCGAGGCCGGTCAGGCGCAGCGGCGCATGGCCGAAGGCGGCCCGAAAGTCGGCCGCGACGTCACGTCGCTCCTCGACCCAGCGGCCGGCGTCGGCGGCGCCAGAGCGGAGCACCAGCATGCGGGCACGGTCGGTGTAGACGTTGGCCTGCCAGGTGCCGACCGGGTGGCGGTTGTCCCAGATATAGTTGATCGCCGCGTCGGGGACGGAGGCGCCACGCAGCGTGCGGGCGAGCCCCAACGCCATCCGGGTGCCGAGCCCCAGAGTGTCGGGCGGTACGTCGAAGCTGAGGTAAACGCGAGCGGCGTAGTCGTCCCCCGACTTCTGCGTCATGTCGGCCGAGGCGAGCGGCGCATCGACGCGCCAGCGCCAGCAGAGGGTCGGCGTGAGCGCGAGATCGACCTCCACCGGCCGGGCAAGCAGCGCCATGCTTCCGACCGCATGTGCCTCGATTGCGCCGATCCCGTCCCACTCCCTCAGGCGATAGCGGGTCGGCGGAACCTTGTGGTCGAGCTGCTCGACCCGCCAGGGCTCCGGGATCCCCGCGGCGTCCGATGCGAAGCGGCCGACCCAAAGCGGTTCTGCCTGGGCGAGCGCCGGCAGGAGGAGCAGGGCAAACAGCCGCGCGACCGTCATCGCGCGTCTATCGCCTCAGATGGCAGGCAACCCAATGGCCCTCGCTGCTCCGTTCCAGCAGAGGGACTTCCTGCGAGCAGCGCGGCTCGGCGATCGGGCAGCGGGTGTGGAAATGGCAGCCCGGGGGCGGACGGATCGGGTTGGGCACGTCGCCCTGCAGCACGATGCGCTTGCGCTTGAGCCGGGGGTCCGGGATCGGCACGGCCGAGAGCAAAGCCTCGGTGTAGGGGTGGCGCGGGTTGTCGTAGAGCTCGCGCGCCGGCGCGATCTCGACGACGCGACCCAGATACATCACCGCGACACGGTCGCTGATGTGCTCGACCACGGAGAGATCGTGGGCGATGAAGAGATAGGTGAGGCTGAATTTCTCCTGCAGCTCCTCGAGCAGGTTGATCACCTGCGCCTGGATCGAGACGTCGAGTGCCGAGACCGGCTCGTCGCAGACGATCAGCTTCGGCTGCACCGCAAGCGCGCGCGCGATGCCGATGCGCTGACGTTGACCGCCGGAGAACTCGTGCGGGAAGCGATGACGATGGTCGGGCAGCAGGCCGACGGTCTCGAGCAGGTGAGCAACCCGGTCGTCGAGCTCATGACGGTTCTTGGCAAGACCGTGGATCACCAGCGCCTCGCCGATGATGCCGCCGACGGTATGGCGCGGATTGAGCGAAGCGAAGGGGTCCTGGAAGATGATCTGCATGTCGCGCCGCATGGCGCGCAACGCCTCGCCGTTGAGGCGCGTGACGTCCTGGCCCTGGAACCAGATCTGGCCGGAGCTCGGCTCGATCAGGCGGAGGATGCAGCGCCCCGTGGTCGACTTGCCGCAGCCGGACTCGCCGACGAGGCCGAGCGTCTCGCCCGCGCTGATGTCGAAGGTGACGCCGTCGACCGCATGCACGCGGTCGACCTCGCGCGAAAAGATGCCGCCCTTGATGGTGAAGTGCTTCTTGAGGTCGCGGGCGGCGAGAAGGGGGGGGTGTGTCGTCACAGGATGCAGGCCACTTTGTGGTCCGCGGCGACCTGGCGCAGCGGTGGTTCGTTCGTTCGGCAGGCTTCGCTGGCGAAGCGGCAGCGATTGGCGAATCGGCAGCCTGCTGGCGGGTTGAGCAGGCTCGGCACCGTTCCGGGAATCTGCTCGAGCCGGGCCCGCCCGTTCTTGTGGCCGCGCGCCTTGGCGTCGACGCGGGGAATCGATCGGATCAGACCCTGCGTATAGGGATGGCGCGGGTTGCCGAAGAGCTCCTCGACCGGCGCCTCCTCGACGACCTTGCCTGCATACATGACGACGACGCGCTGCGCATTCTCGGCGACGACACCCATGGCATGGGTAATCAGCATGATCGCCATGCCGAAGCGCGCCTTCATGTCGGTCAGAAGCTCCAGGATCTGCGCCTGGATGGTGACGTCGAGCGCCGTGGTCGGTTCGTCGGCGATCAGCAGCTTGGGCTTGCAGGCCAGAGCCATCGCGATCATCACGCGCTGGCGCATGCCGCCGGAGAATTGGTGCGGGTAATCGCCGACGCGCCGCTCGGCATTCGGGATCTGCACCAGCTTCAGCATCTCGACCGTAGCGTCCATCGCCGTCTTGCGTGAGAGGCCCTCATGCGTCCGCAGCGACTCGGCGATCTGGTCGCCGACCGTATAGACCGGGTTGAGCGAGGTCATCGGCTCCTGAAACACCATCGCGATCTCGCGCGAGCGGATCTTGTCCATCTCGTCGGTATCGAGCGGGATCAGGTCGCGGCCCCGCCAGACGATCTGGCCCGCCTCGAAGCGGCCGGGCGGCATGTCGATCAGCTTGAGCACGCTGCGGGCGGTCACGGTCTTGCCGCATCCGGATTCGCCCACCACCGCCAGCGTCTCGCCGCGGGCAATCGACAGGCTGACGCCGTCGACCGCTCGTACCATGCCGTCGTCGGTCTTGAACCAGGTCCTGAGATCGCGGATTTCGAGAAGCGCTTCCGTCATCTACAGGACCCGGCGCGGATCGAGCGCGTCGCGGAGCCCATCCCCGATGAAGTTGATCGACAGCACCGTGAGGAAGATCAGCGCGCCGGGGAAGAGCGCCCAATGCGGCGCGATGTCGAGATAGTCCTTGGCATCGAAAAGCACACGACCCCAGGTCGGAACATCGGGGGGAAAGCCAAGGCCGAGGAAAGAGAGCGTCGACTCGGCGATGATCGCCGCGGCGACATCGATGGTGCCGGCGACGATCACCGGACCCATGGCATTGGGCAGTATGTGGCGGATGACGAGGCGTATGCGCGAGGCGCCGAGCGCGCGTGCCGCCTCGACGAACTCCTTCTCGCGCAGCGACAGGAACTGCGCACGCACGAGCCTTGCGACCGGCATCCAGCGGAGCCCGCCGATCACCAGCACGATCAGCACGAACACGCCCATTTCGACGCCGAACATGCTTTTAAGCGCATCGCGGAACAGATAGATCACGAGCAGCAGCAGCGGCAGCTGCGGCAGCGACAGGAACAGATCGGTCATCCACATCAGCGCCGCGTCGACCCGGCCGCTGGCCATGCCGGCGATGGCGCCGATCATGACGCCCACGATCAAGGCTACGAACATCGCCGCCAATCCCACCGCGAGCGAGATCCGTCCGCCGTAGATCATACGGGCGAGCACGTCCTGACCGAGGTCGTCGGTCCCGAAGGGGTGCGTGAGCGACGGGCCGCGAAGCTTGGCGCCGAAATCGATGTCGTTGATCGGCACCTTCCAGACGAACGGGCCGAGGCCGATCGCGGCGATGATCAGCAGCAGCACGACCATACTCACGACGGCAAGGCGATGCTTGCGGAAGCGGCGCCAGGCCTCACCGCCGAGCGACGTCGATCGCGCCGGGCGGTCGGTTAGGGCCGCGCCGGTTGCCGAATCAACGGAAAGCGATGCGGGGGTCGAGCCAGCCATAGACGATGTCCGCAATCAGGTTGAAGGCGACGACAAGACAGGAGAAGACGAAGGTGACGCCCATGATGACAGGCGTGTCGTTGGCGAGAATCGCTGAGATCAGCAGCGAGCCGATCCCCGGGATGCGGAATATCTGCTCGGTGACGATGGCGCCGCCGAAGACGACGGGGAGCTGGAGCGCGACCAGCGTTACCACCGGGATCAGCGCGTTGCGCACGACATGCTTGGTGATGACCTTGGGTTCGCCGATGCCTTTCGAGCGGGCGGTGGTGACGTAGTCGAGCTTGATCACGTCGAGCACGGAAGAACGGACGTAACGGACCAGGGCGGCACCTTGGAACAGGCCGAGGACCGTCACCGGCATGATCGACTGGCGGAATTGCTCCCACCACCACTTCCAGCCGGTGGCCTGAACGTCGGAGCGATAGACGAAGGGCAGCCAGTCGAGCTGGACGCTGAAGATCAGGATCAGCAGCAGGCCGGTGAAGAAGGTCGGAAGCGAGAAGCCGACAAAGGCGAGCGTGTTGGCGATCTGGTCGAACACCGAGTAGGGCCGCGTGGCGGCGAGCACGCCGATCGGGATGGCGACGGTGATGGCGAGCAGCTGCGCGGCGCCGATCACGGCGACCGTCGTCGGCAGCCGTTGCAGAATCAGGTCGTCGACATCCATGCGGCTGACGAAGGAGAATCCCCAGTCGCCCTGCAGCATGGCGCTCAGCCAGCGGACGTAGCGGATCCAGACCGGATCATCGAGGCCGAACTTCTCGCGGAGCGCGATGCGCACCTCGGGCGGCACGTTGGGATTGGTCACAAGCTCGCCGAACGGATCGCCGGGCGCCAGCGCCAGCACGGTGTAGAGCACCAAGCTGATGCCGAGCAGGCTCGGAATCGCGATCAGCACGCGGCGCAAGATGTAGGTACGGGACAAGGGCGTCCTCCGGAAAAGCCGCCCCGCCCCGGACGCGGCCCGAAGGCCGCGCCGGAACGCGGGCAGACGTCAAGCCGGATGAGTGCCTAGGCGTCCTTGTACCAGTTGTGCAGTTCCCAGAAGTTGCTGTCCCAGCCGCTGGGGGTGATGTGTTGCAGCTTGAGACTGGCGGCCGAGACGCCGGGCCGGTACACGATCGGAAGAACGACGCGATGCTTGATCACGAGGTCGTTCATCGCGATGTACATGGCCGCGCGCTTGACCGGGTCGAGCTCGGACTCAGCCTCGGCATGGAGATCGTCGAACTCCTTGTTGCGCCAGCGGTAGATGTTCCGGCTCTGCCACTTGTTCTCCTTCTGGCAGATTTCTTTCGACAGGAACGACTGCATCCATACGCCCGGATCCGGCGCCGACGGACCGGTCGTGTACATCTGCAGGTCGGTGTAGAACTTCCCGTAGGTGTCGGGGTTGGCAATGTCGGAAGAGAAGTAGACCGACGCCGTCACCGACTTGATCTCGATGTCGATGCCGGCCTTCTGGCAGGCCTGCTTGACGATGGCCTGGGTCTTCTGGCGCGGCTGGTTGATCGAGGTCTGATAGACGTATTTGAGCTTCTTGCCGTCCTTGGCGCGGATGCCGTCGGAACCCGGCTTCCATCCGGCCTTGTCGAGGATGGCGATCGCCTTCTCGATGTTGAACTCGGCCTTGGTGTTCTTCGAAGCGTATCGGCCCGGGTTGTTGAGGTAGTTCGAGGTCGCGACGCCGGTCCGGCCGTAGATGTGCTTCTGCACCGAATCACGATCGACCAGGAGCGCCATAGCCTCGCGAACGTCCGGATCGGTCAGGGTCGGATGCTTGGTCTTGATGCTCGAGCGCTCGCCATCGACCTCGGTCCACGGATCGGTGTTGTTGAGCTGGATGTGCTCGACCGAGCCCGACAGGTTGATGACGACCTTGCCCTTGCCGCCCTGCTCGAGCCGGAGCAGCACCTCGTCCTCGACCTGCATGTTCCA
>VGEN01000176.1 GCA_016869285.1 Alphaproteobacteria bacterium | reverse complement strand
TGCCAAAACCGCAAAGAGCTATCTGCTGCCGGATTTTTACTCCGGCGCAACCGGACAATCCGGCCGCTTCAGTGAGGGATTTTTGCTCCGGCGCTTACATGCGGGGACGTTCAATCTCCAGGATATCGCACGTCGCGCCGGCGTGTCGCCGATCACCGTGTCGCGCGTCATCAACAAGCCCGAGATGGTGTCGGAGGCGACGCGAAGCCGCGTCCTGGGCGTGATCCAGGAGATGGGGTTCGTGCTCAATCGGCTGGCGAGCAGCTTTTCGCGCGCGAGCAGCCGCATCGTCGGGACGGTCGCGCCGCCGATCATCAACTCGGGGATCGCGGAGCAGGTCCAGGGAATGTCGGACGTCTTCTCGAGGAGCGACTATCAGCTGCTCGTGAGCCCAGGGGATCTGTCCGCCGAGAACGAGGAGCGTCAGATCATGAACATCCTCGGCTGGCAGCCGGCGGGGTTCATCCTGCAGGCCTTCCCCGAATCGGACGCGATGCGCGAGACACTGAAGCTGAGACAGCTTCCCGTGGTCGAGATCAGCGAACTCGTGGGCAAGGAGCCGATCGACTGTCTCGTCGGGGTCTCGAACTACGAGGCGGCGCGACGCATGACGCTGTTTCTTGCCGAACTCGGCTACGAACGGATCTCCTTCATGGGCGCTCATTCCCACGGCAACGATCGTGCGATGCGCCGAACCCTTGGCTATCGCGCCGCGATGGCCGAACTCGCGCGGCAGGCGGTCGCCGTTGTCGGCCCGCTGCACCCGTCCTATGCCGCCGGCGGCCTGCGTAAAATTCTGGAGATTGCGCCCAACACGGAGGTCGTCTTTTGCGCGAGCGATACGTTCGCGATCGCGACGATCCAGGAATGCCGTCGGCGGGGGCTTCGCGTGCCCGAGGATCTGGCGGTTGCCGGCTTCGGCGATCTCGACCTTGCGCCGCTCATCGTCCCCGCGATCACGACGGTGAGGGTCGACCGCTACCGCATGGGCCGGATCGCCGCGGAGACGCTGCTGCGTCGGATCGCCGGAGACGCGAGCCTGGAGCGCATCCAGGATGTCGGCTTCTCGATCGTGCGGCGTGAGAGCGCCTGAGGGCGCACGGGGGCATGATCGTCACGGGTCGTCGATCAGGCTGATGGCCTGAACGGGGCAGGCTGCCATCGCGCGCTCGACGGCGACGCGCTGGACTGCCGTCGTGGCCGGGGCGAGGGCGACGGAAAGGCCGTCCTCGGCGGATTGGGTGAAGTGGTCCGCGGCGTTGGCGACGCACTGGCCGGCGCCGATGCATCGCGTGCGATCGATCAGGATCCGCGGCATCGCGGCGTCACCAGGCGATCGGCAGCCTGTCGACGCCATGGACGAGCGATCCATAGCGGAACACGAGCTCGTCGACACCGACGGCGAGGCGCATGCGCGGCATGCGGCGCGCGAGCTCGGCGAAGGCCACGCGCATCTCCAGCCTTGCAAGGCCCTGGCCCAGGCATTGATGCGGCCCGTAGCTGAAGCCCAGATGGCCGGTGGCGTCGCGCGTCGGGTCGAAGCGATCCGGGTCCGGGAACATCGCCGGGTCGCGGTTGGCGGCATTGATCAGGGCGATGACGCCGTCGCCCTTGCGGATCGCGACGCCGCCGATGTCCGCATCCTCGAGAGCGGCGCGCAGGCCGTTGTACTGCACGATCGAGTGGTAGCGGAGCATCTCCTCGACGGCGTTGCGCACGGCGCTCTCGCCTTCGGCCAGCGCGCCGAGTCCGCGCGGATCGATCAGCAGCGACAGCAGCCCAAGCGTGAGCATGTTGGCGGTCGTCTCGTGTCCCGCCATCATGAACAGCTCGAGCGTGGCCGCCGCCTCATCGAGGGTCATCGTGCCCGGCACCACGTAGTCGGCGAGCATCCGGCCGATGAGGTCGGCCCGGTCCTCCGTCGCCGCCAGGCGTGCAATGAGTATCGCCTCGATCCGCGCGCGCATCTGGCGAGCCGCCTCGATCGGGGCGTCGGGCCCCAGATCCAGGGCCACGCGGGTTCGGCTGCGTTCCTGGAAGAACAGGTGGTCTGCTTCGGGGATGCCGAGGAAGCCGGACGTGACGGTGGTCGGGAAGGGCACGGCGAAATCGCCGAAGAAGTCCGCCGGCGCGCCACGCTGTTCGATCGCATCCAGAAGCCGGCCGACGACGGCTTCGATGCGCGGCTTCATCTCGTTGACGCGCGCGAAGGTGAACTCGCGCGTGAACATCCGCCTGACCTCGGTGTGCTTCGGCGGATCCAGGCGAATGAAGGTCTGGGGAACCTCGGCCTTGAGCAGATCCACCCGTCCGAGCGTGACCGCGGGATATCCGGGCGTCAGAGGATTGGTCGAGAACCTGGGATCCGAGAGCACCTGGCGGACGAGGTCGTGGCTCGTCACCAGCCAGGCGGCGGCGCCATCAGCCATCCGCACGCGCGTCACCGGCGCGCGATCCCTGAACACGGCGTACTCGGCCGGCGGCGCGAAGCCGGATCTTTGGAACGGGAAGCGGGGTAGCAGGGCGCCGGACATGTGTCGCTTCCCTTGGTCAGGCATGCCGCCGCAGGGAGGTCACCAGGCGGTCGATGTCGGCCTGGCCCGAATAGAGATGCGGGCTGATGCGCAGTCGGTCGCCGCGCAGGCCGACATGCACGCCGTCACTCCGCAGCTTCGCCTCGATGTCCGCGGGCCATTGCGTGGGATGCGCCAGGCCGATGATGTGGCCGACGCGCCGGTCGCTGGGCGGCGGGCGAAGGCCGAGTTCGGCGGCCGCACCCGCGACCTGCTCGGTCAGCGGCGCGAGCGTCGCCGCGATCGAGGCCACGCTCCAGGAGAGGATCTGCCCGAGCGCCAGCTTCGCCATCGGCAGCGCGATGAAGTTCGAGCGCTCGCCCATGTCGTAGCGGCGCGCGCCAGGCTCGAACTCTCGGAGGTGGTCGAATGTCGCGCCGAGCAGGGCGCGCGCCCCGACCCGGTTGAAGCTGTGCAGTTCGATGCCGAGGCCGTCCTGCCGATGCGGTGCCGCATAGAGGAAGCTGAGGCCATAGGGACAGAGCAGCCATTTGTAGCCGGAGCAGACCAGGAAGTCCGGTTGCACGGCCTGGAGGTCGAGTGGCAGGGCACCGATCGACTGCGTCGCATCGACCACGAGCGCGGCGCCCACGCGACGCGACGCCGCGCCGATCGCGGCGAGATCGAAGAAGCCGCCATCGGACCAGTGGCAATTGGGCACGGCGACGACCGCCGTCGCCGCGTCGACATGGGCGAGAACGGCGGAGGTCCAGTCGCCGTCGTCCGGTCTCGGAACGACTCGCAGCGTCGCGCCTCGATCCTCCGCCCGCTGCTGCCAGGCGTAGAAATTCGAGGAGTGTTCGAGGGCAGGAACGACGAGGTTCTGTCGATGCGCCACCGGCAGGTTGGCGGCGGCGACGGCAACCGCGTAGCTCGAGGACGGGACGAGGGCGATGTCGTCCACCGCCGTGTCGAGGATTCGTGCGAAGAGACCTCGCACCTCCTCGACTTCGACATAGAAGCTCTCGCGATCGATCGACCAGGGCTGCATGCGGCGGTCGATGCCGTCGATCCCGGCCTCGCGCATCGTTCGCAGGAACGGGCCGAACGTGGCGCAGTTCAGATAGGCGATATCCGGCGGCAAGTCGAACAGATGGCGTTGGCAGGGCAGCGGGGCTGCAGGCATCGTAAGGACTCACTTGGTTGGAGACGCGCGGACGCTCATTTGTTTCGGGCCCAGTCCGCGAGCCTTCTCAGGAACACTTCGCAGGCGTCGAGCTGGGTGGCGGCGAGGGACTCGTTGGGTTGATGCGCCTGGGCGATGTCGCCAGGGCCACAGATCACGGTCTCGATCCCGGCGGCGGATTTCGGCCTTGGGCACGTCGCGGTATTCGAGGCCGAAGGCCATGTTCTCGAACACGCTCATGTGCGGATAGAGCGCGTAGTCCTGGAACACCATGGCGATGTCGCGGTGGCGGGGCTCGACCTCGTTCACCACCGTGTCGCCGATCCTGATCTCGCCCGCGCTCACCTCCTCGAGGCCGGCGATCATGCGGAGCGTCGTCGACTTGCCGCAGCCCGAGGGGCCGACCAGGACCACGAACTCGCGGTCGGCGATGTCGAGGTCGATGCCGTGCACGACCTCGTGCGGCCCGTAGCTCTTGCGGAGATCCCTGAGACTCACCGTGGCCATTGCCCCCAGGCGGCCTTGTCGTTGTTTGCGCATGGCATCGCCCGGCCTTGTCATGATCGAAGGCGGTTGGCAGCAAGTCAAACGCTTTGTGAGATCGAGGCATGCGGCTCAAGGACAAGGTCGCCGTCGTCACCGGCGCCGCCGGCGGCATCGGGCTCGCCATCGCCCGGAGGTTCGTCCGCGAAGGCGCTAAGGTGATGCTGGCGGACATCAAGGCCGGCGAGGGACGCAAGGCTTTATCGTCACCAACCTGTCGCGCCCGACCGAGCGGGTCGTCGCCTTCTACAACAGGCGCGGGACCTGCGAGCAATGGATCAAGGAAGGCAAGACCGCGATCAAGTGGACACGCCTGTCGTGCTGCTCGTTCGCCGCCAACGCGGTGCGTCTGCAGTTGCACGCGCTGGCCTACAACATCGCCAACTTCATGCGCACGCTGGCCTTGCCCGAGGCAGTCGCTTAATGGTCGCTGACCAGCCTGCGGGAGAAGCTGATCAAGATCGGCGCCAAGGTCGTGCGCCACGCCCGCTACGCCGTGTTCCAGATGGCCGAGGTTGCGGTGCCGAGAGACCTGTTCGCGCAAGTCCTGCGGCTGATCGACGGACTGCTTCAACGACCAGCCCCAGCGTAAGACCGAACGGGGCGAATGCGTCGTCACCACGGGAAAAGTGCGTCTGAATGGCGAGAGAAAGAGCCAAATCGATGGATCAAGGCTCGTTTCGGACGTTGGGCACGGCGGAATCGGCAGGGGAAACCGCACAGGCCACCCATGCCTTCCCCGGAACGGGCCAGACTGCTAGGGTTTGTAACGTTCCACGGGGTCATCCGGGGAATGTAGGTCAGCACTTGGAGGAGGAAGCGCGAAGCGCGTTGCTGGGATGCGAGACCGCCAAGGTCCCGATCAACGGGCCGTATGTCTCGACTGCATGGAAGCCCGGCAAGGCGCAAGAGGGACGTGCGCGAGCATAGCTGTTTGCGACCAGATGCCGTGTGCGCCCGGCTGCGACAGGTCGATCAACTCGTCGAATGAGCAACAGGAGAAGCGAATGAGCGTCATCGAAGAAATGAGCAAGGACCCGGAGGCGTTCTCGCGCCGGGATTTGATCGGGCGGTCGACCGGCACTCTCGTCGCCGGCGCGGCCTTGGGCGCGGCGGCAATGGCCTCCATGCCGGTCCGCGAAGCGCGCGCGCAAGCCGCAGCCGGCGGCAAGCTTCAGGAGGTGCTCCGCCGCGGTAAGCTGATCGTCGGCACCGGCACCACCAACCCGCCCTGGCACTTCGAGGATGAGAAGGGCCAGCTGGTCGGCATGGACATCGACATGGCCCGCCTGTTCGCCAAGGGCCTGTTCGACGACCCGAACAAGGTCGAGTTCGTGCGTCAGGCGTCGGACGCCCGCATCCCAAACCTGGTCACCAACAAGATCGACATCGTCTGCCAGTTCATGACAATCACCGCCGGGCGGGCGCGCCAGGTGGACTTCACGCTGCCCTACTACCGCGAGGGCGTCGGCCTGATGCTGCCGAAGAACAGCAAGTTCAACACCTACGCCGACATCAAGAAGGCCGGCAAGGACGCGACCATCGCCTGGATGCAGAACGTCTTCGTCGAGGAGATGACCCGTAAGGTGCTGCCGGACATCAAGATCCTGCAGTTCGACAGCGTCGATGCGACCTACCAGGCGATCCTATCGGGCCGCGCCGACATGGCGGCATCCGACCTCTCGACGATCCGCTGGAACATGCTGAAGAATCCCGACAAGTACAAGGATTCGGGCTTCGGCTGGCTGCCCAACAGCTATGCTTTCGCGGTCCGGCAGGGCGATCCGACCTGGCTTAACTACGTCAACACCATGGTCAAGGAAGCCTGCATCGGCATCGACTTCGACGACTACCAGGCGATGTTCAAGCGCTGGTTCGGCCAGGAGCTGCCGATCCCGCCGACCGGATATCCGTCCGAGTACGGTCTGAAGATCTGACCCCGGGCAACCGGCCGCGCCCTTGATCGGGGCGCGGCCGCGCTTGCGCTTCTGACACTCTCAGGCGACGGGGGCGGCGTGCAGTATTTCTTCAATTGGGACGTCGTCTGGCGGGCGACCGACAAGCTCGCCTATGGGTTGGTGCTCGGACTCAGCATGGCGACCTTCGCGCTCGTCGTCGGATCGGTGATCGGCCTCGCCTCGGCGCTCGTCCTGACCTCGCCCAAGCTGAAGGCGCTGCATCGGCCGGTGCGCTGGTACGTCGAGATCATTCGCAACTCGCCGCTGCTGGTGCTGGTCTTCTTCGTCTATTTCGGCCTGCCGCAGGCCGGCATCCGCGGCCTCGACAACATTGGCTCCTTCGTGCTGACCCTGACGCTCTATGCCGGCGCCTACATGACCGAGGTGTTCCGCGGCGGCCTCGCCTCGATCCCGGCGCGCTACATCGAGTCCGGCATGGCGATCGGGCTCTCCGGTCGCCAGTGCTTCTTCTTCGTGACCTTGCCGGTGATGTTCCGGATCGTGCTGCCGTCGCTCACCAACAACCTGATCTCGTTGTTCAAGGACACGGCGCTGGCGTCAGCGATCGCCGTGCCCGAGCTGACGCACACCGCCCGCTGGATCAACGTCCAGACCTTCCAGGTGGTCGAGGCGTGGACCAGCGTCACCGTGCTCTATCTCGTCGTCTCCTATCTGATCGCCTTCGTTCTGCGCCGGGTCGAGCGGCGCTACGCCGTGATCCGCTAGGAGGCGCGCCATGATGACGCTCTTCCAGCCCGGCCATTTCCTCTACGAGGTGTGGATCGCCCGCGGCGTGCTCTTGAGCGGCCTTGCGATCACCGTCGCCTCGGCGGCCTCGATCATCGCCATCGGCCTTTCCGTCGGCATCCTGGGCGGCCTCTGCCTGATCTACGCCGCCCGGCCCATCCGCTGGGTCATGCGGGCCTATGTCGACATCGTGCGGGGCACGCCGGTGCTGGTTCTGATCTTCTTCGTCTTCTACGGCACCGCGATCATCGGCATCGACGTCTCGCCCTTCGTCGCCGGCGTGCTCGCTATCGGCGGCTTCTGCGTGGCACACTCCGCCGAGACGGTGCGGGGCGCGCTGGAGTCGATCCCCCAGGCCCAGTCCGACGCCGCCAAGGCGATCGGCCTCGGATTCTGGGGCCGGCTCGTCCATGCGCTCGGGCCCCAGGCGGTGCGCCGCGCGCTGCCGCCCTGGATCAACACCGCGGTCGAGATGGTCAAGGGCACGACGCTGCTCTCCCTGATCGGCGTCGTCGACCTCCTGCTGGCGGCCCAGCAGGCGGTGTCGCGCTCCTTCATGGCGATGGAGTTCTACGGCGCCTGCCTCGTCATCTACGTCGTGATCTGCCTCGGCATCTCGCAGCTCGGCGCCCGGGTCGAGCGGCGCCTCGCCTATATCCGCTACTGATCTCGGAAGGGACTTGCGGCCCATGAGCACGACCACGTCACCGGCGAACGGACATGACGGCAGCCTTGTCCTAAGCGCCCGCGACATCCACAAGCGCTTCGGCGACGTCGAGGTGCTGAAGGGCATCGACATCGACGTGGCCAAGGGCGAGGTGGTGGCGCTGATCGGCGCCAGCGGCTCGGGCAAGACCACCTTCCTCCGCTGCGTCAACATGCTGGAGGAGTACCAGGCCGGCACCATCCGCGTCGGAGGCGAGCCGATCGGCTATCACGAGGAGGGCGGCCGGCGGCTGCGGCTGCCGGAAGCGACCGTGGTCCGCCAGCGCGCCGACATCGGCATGGTGTTTCAGAGCTTCAACCTGTTTCCGCATCTGACCGCGCGCGCCAACATCATGCTCGGCCTGACCAAGGTCAGGCACAAGAGCAAGGCCGAGGCCGGCGCCATCGCCGACCGCTGGCTCGAGCGCGTCGGGCTCTCCGACCGGAAGGACCACTACCCCTACCAGCTCTCCGGCGGCCAGCAGCAGCGGGTCGCGATCGCGCGCGCGGTCTCGATGGACCCGAGGCTGGTGCTATTCGACGAGGTGACCTCGGCGCTGGACCCCGAGCTGGTGGGCGAGGTGCTGACGGTGATGCAGGACCTGGCGAAGAGCGGCATGACCATGCTGGTGGTCAGCCACGAGATGCTGTTCGTCAGCTCGATCGCGACCCGCGTCGTCTTCATGGACGGCGGGCGCATCGCCGAGCAGGGTCCGCCGTCGGAGATCCTGAAGAACCCGAAGTCCGAGCGGCTCGACAGCTTCCTCGGCCGCTTCCACGGCGTGCTGCGCTAAGGCACCGGCCGGACCGGCCTCACCACTTCCGGTTTTCGGAGAAGAGCTTCTCGGCGGCCTTGGCATCGAGCGGCGGGGCGAAGAGATTGAATTGATGGTGTGGATGCCCTGTGTGTACCGAGAATTCCAACCGGTTGACTCACGGCTGAATCGCGCTAGCGTCGAGCGTGATGACCGGGCTGCTTCGACTGTTCCTCGCTATCGTCGCGTCGCTGTTCAATCTAGGACGCGACTTGAGGCCGAGAATACGGCGTTGCGGCAACAGCTGATCGTGCTGCGGCGCAAGGTGCCGGGCCGGGTCAAGCT
>VGEN01000175.1 GCA_016869285.1 Alphaproteobacteria bacterium | reverse complement strand
AGCTATTCTCAAGAAAACCAAGTGGGCGCTCACATGGCTGATATCGCAAGCCTTTGAAACCGTGGCAGCCTCGATTCTCAATTGCCGCGAAAAATCAGCTATTCATGATCGCTGTGAATAAGGCGGGCTAGGACCTCGTCACGCGGACAGTCGCGTCCTTGCGCCTGAGCAGGTCCGGCTGCAGCTCGGTGCCGAGGCCGGGGCCGGTCATCGGGTAGACGAAGCCCTTCTCGAGCCTCGGCAGCACGGTGACGAGGTCGCGATACCAGGTCGCGAGATAGGCGCGGACGACCTCCTGGAACACCGCGTTGGAGAGATGCATCGAGAGATGCACCGAGGCGGTCAGCACGACCGGGCCGGTGCAGTCATGCGGCGTGATCGGCTTCGAGAAGGCCTCGGCCATCGCGCCGATCTTGCGCGCCTCCGAAAGCCCGCCGCACCAGCCGACATCGAGCATCACGATATCTGCGGCTTCCTTCACCAGCAGGTCGCGGAACTGCGTGCGCGTCGCCAGGGTCTCGCTGGCGCAGACGGGAAGGCCTGAGAGCCGGCGATACTCGGCGAGCGCCGGGATCGCATCCATCTTGATCGGGTCTTCGGACCACAGCGGGTTGAGAGGCTTCAATCCACGCGCGATCTTGAGCGCGGCGGTCAGTCCCCACATCGAATGCAGCTCGGCGGCGACCTCGATCTTGTCGCCGACGGCCTTGCGGATGCGCTCGAAGGGCTCGAGCGCCACCTTGAGATCGGCCGCGGCGATGTCGAGGCCGTTGGTGCGCGCGGCGAAAGGGTCGACCGGCCAGATCTTCATCGCCTGAAAGCCTTCCTCGATCAGGCTCTGGGCGAGTTCCTCCGGGCGATGCACGAAGTTCATCTGGTCGTCATAAGGCCCGGACGGCGTCGGCGCCGGCTCCCAGGGCACGAACTCGGTCCGGGTCGCGCCCTTGGCGTTGTAGCTGTAGCCGGCGCAGGTGTTGTAGGCTCGGATCTTCTCGCGGCTCTGGCCGCCGAGAAGCTGGTGGATCGGCTTCCCCGTCGCCTTGCCGAAGATGTCCCAGAGCGCGATGTCGATCGCGGAGGCTGCCCGCACCTCGGCCGAGGTGCTGCCGTAGCCCAGATAGTTCTGCAGCAGGAAGCGCGAATGCTTCTCGATCGCCAGGGGATCGGCGCCGAGCAGATAAGGCGCCACCTGGTCGTGGATATAGGCCGCGACCGTGTCGGCGCCGCGAAAGCTCTCGCCGAGGCCGATCAGGCCTTCGTCGGTGTGGACGCGAACCCACAGGAGGTTGCGACGGTCCGGAACCTGGACCGTCTCGAGCGCAGTGACCTTCATGAAACCCCCGGATCAGGCGGCGCGGGCGAGGCGGCGAGCGCGGGTACGAATATAGGTCCAGGCGAGCGAGGAAGCGATGCGGTGCAGGCGCCCTTGCGGATCGAGCCCGATCGCCTTGAAAGCCATGGCAAGGCCGCGCTCGACATGCGGGCGGCGATAACAGCCATAGGCGCGGCGCGCATAGGCGCGGTTGGAAGCGGCCCTGTCGTAGGGGCCGTTCTCGTTGGCGGCGTGATAGGCGAAGGCGAGCTCATCATCCTCGGACTCGCCGATGCGGCCTGCGGCAACGCGAAGCCGGCCCCAGAAGCCGAGGCCCTCGCGCGCCAGATAGCGCTCGAGATGGGTGTAGAAGAGCTTGTAGTGGCGGTGCTCGTCGGCGGCGATCTTGCGGCAGATTGCCTGCAGCACAGGCTCCCGGCACTGCTCGGCAAGCGCGGTGTAGTAGGAGCTGGTGCCGACCTCGACCATGCAGCGCGCGACGAGCTCGCCGGCGCGGCTGCCGCGCACGGACTCGGCGGCATCGAGCGGCAGCTTGATCGCTTCGGCGAAACGGGCGAAGGCGCCGTCGAAATCGAAGGCTGGATCGGCGAGCCGGGCCCAGCGGCCGAGCGCCATGCCGTGCTGGACCTCCTCGGCACCCCAGGCGCGCGCCGCCGCCTGAATCTTGGGATCGTCGGCGAAAACGCTGCAGAGATACGTCGCGTAGTCGCCGCCGTTGCGCTCGACCAGGCTCGCGGCCTTGGCGACCGCAAGCAGGTCCGGATCGACCTTGGCGGGATCGAAACGATCCCACGGAATGTCGTCGAGGCTCCAGCGCGCCATGGCCGAAAATATGAGGCGCCGCCCTTGCCGAGACAAGGCGGCGCCCAAAACTATCGCGATCGAAGAAGGGGTTAGGCGGCGGCCTTGAGCTTGGCCTCGGCGATGTCGATCGCTGCCATGACCTGCGCCTTCTCGGCGTCGGACTTGGCCGCGGCAAGATCGTCCTTGAGGTCCTTGAGCCGTGTCTCGACCTGGCCGCGGTCGAGGTCGGCGACGGGCACCGCCTCCTCGGCGAGCACCGTCAGCCGCTCGGGCGTGACCTCGGCGAAGCCGCCGGCAACGAAGATGCGCTGCTTGACCTTGCCGCCTTCATAGACCTCGAGGACGCCGGGCTTGAGCGTCGAGATGAATGGCGCATGCCGGGGCATCGCCGCGAACAGGCCTTCGCTCCCCGGCACCACCACCATCTCGGACCGCTCGGAGAAGACCAGCTTCTCCGGCGTGACCAGCTCGAACTCGGTTGTCTCGGCCATGGCCTAAGCGACCTCGGCCGCCATCTTCTTCGCCTTGGCCACGGCCTCGTCGATGGTGCCGACCATGTAGAAGGCAGCCTCGGGCAGATCGTCATACTGGCCGGCGACGATACCCTTGAAGCCCTTGATCGTGTCCTCGAGGCTGACCAGCACGCCCGGCGTGCCGGTGAAGACCTCGGCGACATGGAAGGGCTGCGAGAGGAAGCGCTGGATCTTGCGGGCGCGGGCGACGGTGAGCTTGTCCTCTTCCGAGAGCTCGTCCATGCCGAGGATCGCGATGATGTCCTGCAGCGACTTGTAGGTCTGCAGCACGCGCTGCACGTCTCGGGCGACCTTGTAGTGATCCTCACCGACAACGCGCGGATCGAGAATGCGCGAAGTCGAGTCGAGCGGGTCGACCGCCGGGTAGATGCCGAGCTCGGCGATCTGGCGCGAGAGCACCGTCGTCGCGTCGAGATGCGCGAAGGACGTTGCCGGCGCCGGATCGGTCAGGTCGTCGGCGGGCACATAGATCGCCTGCACCGAGGTGATCGAGCCCTTCTTGGTCGTGGTGATGCGCTCCTGCAGCGTGCCCATGTCGGTCGACAGCGTCGGTTGATAACCCACCGCCGAGGGGATACGGCCGAGCAGCGCCGACACCTCGGAGCCTGCCTGGGTGAAGCGGAAAATGTTGTCGATGAAGAGGAGCACGTCCTGGCCCTCTTCGTCGCGGAAGTACTCGGCAAGCGTCAGGCCGGTGAGGCCGACGCGCGCGCGCGCCCCCGGAGGCTCGTTCATCTGGCCATAGACCAGCGCCACCTTGGAGCCTGGGCCGTCGAGCTTGATGACGCCCGACTCGATCATCTCGTGATAGAGATCGTTGCCCTCGCGCGTGCGCTCGCCGACGCCGGCGAATACTGAATAGCCGCCATGCGCCTTCGCGACGTTGTTGATCAGCTCCATGATCAGCACGGTCTTGCCGACGCCGGCACCGCCGAACAAGCCGACCTTTCCGCCTTTGGAGTAGGGCGCCAGCAGGTCGACGACCTTGATGCCGGTAACCAGCACCTCGGTCTCGGTCGACTGCTCGACGAACTCAGGCGCCGGGCGATGGATCGGCAGGGTCTTCGCAGTCTTGACGACCCCGCGTTCGTCGACTGCCTCGCCGACGACGTTGATGATGCGCCCGAGGGTCTCGGGTCCAACCGGCACCGTGATCGGCCCGCCGGTGTCGACCGCTTCCTGGCCGCGGACCAGGCCGTCGGTCGTGTCCATGGCGACCGAACGCACGGTGTTCTCGCCGAGGTGCTGAGCAACTTCGAGCACCAAGGACTTGCCCTGATGATCGACCCGAAGCGCGTTCAGGATCGCCGGCAGCTTGCCGTCGAACTGCACGTCGACGACCGCGCCGATGATCTGCTTGATCTTGCCGATGGTGTTCGTCGCCATGGGTATCTGCTCCTCGGACGAATTCTGCTATGCGCCTAGACGGCTTCCGCACCGGAGATGATTTCGATCAGCTCCTTGGTGATGGTGGCCTGGCGCGAACGGTTGTAGGTGATGGTCAGCTTGCCGATCATCTCGCCGGCGTTGCGTGTCGCATTGTCCATCGCGGTCATGCGCGCGCCCTGCTCGGAGGCGGCGTTCTCCAAGAGCGCCCGGAAGACCTGGACGGCGAGATTCCTCGGCAGGAGCGCCTTTAGGATCTCTTCCTCGTCCGGCTCGTACTCGTAGACCGCCTGCCCGGCCTTCGCCGCTTCGGTCGAGGGCGGCAGCGCGACGGGGATCAGCTGTTGCGCGGTGACGACCTGCGAGATGACCGAGCGGAAGCGGTTGTAGACGATCGTGCAGACGTCGAACTCGCCGGCTTCGAACATCTCGAGGATCTTGCGCGCGACCGTGTCGGCTTCGGCGAAGCTGAGCCGCCTCTTGCCGACGTCTTCGAAAGACTGCCCGAGCAGGCGCCCGTAGTCGCGGCGGAGCTGGTCGCGGCCTTTGCGTCCGACGGTCATGACCTTGACGGTCTTTCCCTCGGATTCGAGCTTGCGGATGATCTGTCGTGCCTGGCGGACGATCGAGGAGTTGAAGCCGCCGCAAAGGCCGCGGTCGGCCGTCGCCACGACCAGCAGATACACCTTGTCGGAGCCGGTGCCGGCCAGGAGCTTGGGCGCACCCGCGCTGTTGGCCATGCCGCGCCCGATCGAGGCGACCATGCGCTCCATGCGTTCGGTGAAGGGGCGTGCCGCCAGCGCCGCTTCCTGGGCCCGGCGCAGCTTGGCGCCGGCCACCAGCTTCATGGCCGCCGTGATCTTTTGCGTCGACTTGACGCTGTTGATCCGGAGCCGGAGGTCCTTGAGGCTAGGCATCTAAGCTCTATCCGCCGAGGCTTTAGGCGAAGCTCTTGGCGTAGGCTTCGACGAGGGTCTTCAGCTTTTCCTCGGTCTCCGGCGTAATCTCGCGCTTCTCGCGGATCGACGAGAGGATGTCGGCGCCGGTGCTGCGGACCTGGGCCAGGAGGCCCTGCTCGAAGCGGACGACGTCGGTGGTCGCGACCTTGTCGAGGTAGCCGCGGACGCCGGCGAAGATCGAGACGACCTGTTCCTCGACCGGCATCGGCTGGTATTGGCCCTGCTTCAGGAGCTCGGTGAGCCTGGCGCCGCGCGCCAGCAGGCGCTGGGTCGAGGCGTCGAGGTCCGAGGCGAACTGCGCGAAGGCCGCCATCTCGCGGTATTGCGCGAGCTCCAGCTTGATGCGGCCCGCAACCTGCTTCATCGCCTTGATCTGGGCGGCCGAGCCGACGCGGCTGACCGAGAGGCCGACGTTAATCGCGGGCCGGATGCCGCGATAGAAGAGGCCGGTCTCGAGGAAGATCTGGCCGTCGGTGATCGAGATGACGTTGGTCGGGATGTAGGCCGAGACGTCTCCCGCCTGGGTCTCGATCACCGGAAGCGCGGTCAGCGAGCCGTTGCCATTCTTGTCGTTCAGCTTGGCGGCACGCTCGAGCAGGCGCGAATGCAGGTAGAAGACGTCGCCCGGATAGGCCTCGCGGCCCGGCGGGCGACGCAGCAGCAGCGACATCTGGCGGTAGGCAACGGCCTGCTTGGACAGGTCGTCATAGAAGATGACTGCGTGCATGCCGTTGTCGCGGAAATACTCGCCCATGGCGCAGGCGGTATAGGGCGCGAGGAACTGCAGCGGCGCCGGCTCCGATGCTGTCGCCGAGACGACGATCGAGTACTCGAGCGCGCCGTAATCCTGCAGGGTCTTGACGATCTGCGCGACGGTCGAGCGCTTCTGGCCGACGGCGACATAGACGCAGTAGAGCTTCTTCGACTCGTCGTTGCCGGCGTTGATCTTCTTCTGGTTGATGATCGTGTCCACGATCACCGCGGTCTTGCCGGTCTGGCGGTCGCCGATGATCAGCTCGCGCTGGCCGCGGCCGACCGGCACCAGGCTGTCGATCGCCTTGAGCCCTGTCTGCATCGGCTCATGCACCGATTTGCGCGGAATGATGCCGGGCGCCTTCACCTCGACGCGGGTGCGCTCAACGTTGGTCAGCGGGCCCTTGCCGTCGATCGGGTTGCCGAGCGCGTCGACGACGCGGCCGAGCAGGCCCTTGCCGACGGGGCAGTCGACGATGGTCGAGGTGCGCTTGACGACGTCGCCCTCCTTGATGTCGCGGTCTTCGCCGAAGATCACGACGCCGACATTGTCGCTCTCGAGGTTGAGCGCCATGCCGCGGATGCCGCCCGGGAACTCCACCATCTCGCCGGCCTGGACCTTGTCGAGGCCGTGGACTCGGGCGATGCCGTCGCCGACCGAGAGCACGGTGCCGACCTCGGCGACCTCGGCTTCAGTGCCGAAGCTCGCGATCTGCTGCTTCAGGATCGAGGAAATTTCAGCAGCACGGAGTTCCATCAGCCAACCTCTTTCATGGCAAGACGCAGGCGACGGAGCTTGGTCGCGAGCGATGTATCGATCATGCGCGAGCCCACCCGGACGACAAGGCCGCCGATGAGAGAGCGGTCGACCTTGAGGTCGACGGATACCTTGGAGCCGACCACCGACCTGAGGGCCTCTTCGAGAGCCTGGGTCTGGGCGGGCGTGAGAGCAACAGCAGAGGTGACGTCCGCGGTCGCCTCACCGCGACGGCGCGCGAGCTCGGCCAGGAACGCGTCGATCACCGAGGAAAGCGCGAACAGCCGCCGGTTCTGGGCCAGCGTGCCGAGGACGCGCTTGGAGAGATCGTGGAAGCCGGCCTTCTCGGCCAGCGCGGTTGACGCCTTCGCCTGGTCGGACCGCCCGAGAACCGGGCTCCGGATCAGTCGAACGAGGTCTTGCGAGGAGGCCATCATGGCCTTCAGCGCTCTCAGGTCGCCTGCGACCTGATCGAGCGCCTTGGCCTCGTCCGCCAACTCGTAGAGGGCCGACGCGTAACGCTCGGCGATCAAGCCCGTGGTCTCCGTGGCCACCGGTTCGCATCTCCGCTTCCGCTTAGTGGAACGAGGGCCCGAGGGCCCGAAAATCCGAGTATTTCCCCCGCACCGCCGCGCGTACCTCGAGGGCGTCGCGACAGCCGGTGTTTAGCATATGGTCAGGGGGTGCGCAACCGGCCGGGACCGCGCCAAACCGGCGCGCTGGGAGCTCTCGGGCGATGAGCTAACAGATTGGTAATCCTGGCGTCGTATCGAACCATCTGATATTGCTCGCCCGGACGAAGCGGAGGCTTTGGTTGCCCTTCGAACTCCTCATCCAAGGCGCGCTTAGCGGGTTCGCCATCGCCGCTCCCGTCGGCCCCATCAACGTCCTCTGCATTCGCCGAACGCTGGTCGACGGTTTCGGCCTCGGGCTAGCCTCGGGCCTCGGTGCGGCGGTCGCCGATACGCTCTTCGGTGCCGTCGCCGCCTTCGGGGTTGCCTCGGTCATGGCGTTCCTCGCGCGTTGGGAAGGCATCCTCTGTCTTTTCGGCGGCGTCGTGCTTGTGCTGCTAGGATGCCGCGGTCTGTTTTCCCGGCCCCCGGCCGACGATGGTCGCATCGGCGGTGTCGGCTTCGCCGGAGCCTTCGCCTCGACCTTCGGGATGACCATCGCCAATCCGATGACGGTGCTTTCGTTTCTTGCGGTCTTCGCTGCCATCGGTATCGGTGCGCCCGGGTTGGGAGCGGCAACGGTGCTCGTCGTCGGCGTGTTCCTCGGCTCGGCCGCCTGGTGGCTCGGGCTTTCCGGCGTGGTCTCGGCCATCCGGCACACGCTCTCAGAGGCGGCGCTGTCTTGGATTCATCGCAGCGCGTCTTTCGCCATTCTCGCCTTCGGCATCTGGGCACTCGTGCGCTCCGCCCAGATCCTCTGGGTCTAGATCGGTAGACGCAAGCGATGGCGAGCACATACAACTTCAAGGCCCTGTCGATCCTGCTGGTAGATGACGCGAAGCCGATGGCCGATCTCCTCGGCTCGATCCTGAAGGAGCTCGGCGTCGGCAAGATCACGGTCCACACCGAAGCGAAAAAGTCGATGGACCTGCTGGACTCCGTCGCCACCGTGCAGACCCAGGGAACGCCGGCGATCGACATCGTGATCTCCGACTGGCGCATGGAGCCGATATCAGGACTTGAGCTGCTCAAATGGATCCGTAACCACAACTCAGACGGCATCCGCTTCATGCCGTTCATCATGCTGACGGCTTATTCGGACCATGGGCGCGTCATGGCCGCGCGCGACGCCGGCGCGAACGAGGTGCTCGCGAAGCCGGTTTCGGTGCTTAACCCGAATTATTCGTGACGCGGGCTGTCTCGATGCTGCGGGTGTAGCATAACTCACTGATTTCGTTTAGGATTTGGTTGTCTAAGCCGGTCCTTCACGAGAGCGGGGAGGCGCCACGCCCGCCATGGCCGACGATAGAGAACTCTCCTTCGATTTGCCAAGCGTCGGGCGCAAGAAGATGAGCGCGTCGTTCGACGGCGGGCGCATCAGCTCCGACGGCGGGGTGATGGTACTGGCCCAGGCCGAGCGCCGTCTCGGTCTGGCGGACAGGCTTGCGGCCCTGATCGCCGATCGGCGCGACGGCACGCGCGTGATACACCCGCTCGCCAGCATCTTGCGCGCCCGCATCCTGGCGATCGCCTGCGGCTACGAGGATGCCAACGATCTCGACAGCCTGCGTT
>VGEN01000174.1 GCA_016869285.1 Alphaproteobacteria bacterium | reverse complement strand
CGTCGTCGGCGCACGGAGCCGAGCCTCAAGCACCGCGCGCTCCTCCGGCGTCAGCCGGACTACCACTGCATCGGCTATCATCCCAATGTTGAATCATGAATCAGATCTCCGCGAAAGCGGGTACTAGAGGCTGCGAGGGAGATAGCGGCAGAGCGCGACGCCGATGAAGGCGAAGCAACCAGCGGCGACGAAGACGACGGGAATATCGAAGAAGCTGAGCAGGATCGCATAGATAGCAGAACCGATCAGGTCGCTGCTGTCGATGTAGGTGCGATAGATCCCGGCCATCTGCGGGCGCTCATAGGAGCGCACGGCCCGAAGGAAAGGGATGCCGCCGACGCCGTCCAACCCGCCTGCCGGAAGGCCGCCGAGCACGATCAGCGCTGCACCGAGATAGGGATTGTCGACGACGGCAGCCGCCATCGTCGCCAGGCCGAGAAGAACGAAGCAAACGGTCAGGCTGCGGCGGACGCCGAAGCGCATGGCGACGCGCCCCCAGACGGGGGTGAAGAAGAGCAGGCCGACAGCGAGCGAGGAGGCGATGGCGCCGGCCAGCGGCGGCTCGCCGGAGCGCAGCAGATAGAGCGGCATGTAGACCATGCACATGCTCCACCAGATCGAGCGGCAGAAGGCGATGCTCCAGGCGAGCCGGAGCCGCGGCTGCTCCAGGAAGCGCCGGACATTGGCGAGCGGGTTGCCCGGGGGCTTCGCCTTGGTCCGCTCCTCGAGGCCGAGCCTGAGGAAGTTCAGCAGCACCATGGCGCCGAAGAAGGCCGGTAGCGCCATCGCCTCGAGCGCGCCGAACCGCTCGTAGAGAAAGACGCCGAGCGCCGGTCCGAATGCCCAGATCATCGAGCCCATCTGGAAGCGGAGCGGTTCCGAGCGCACGAGGTCGCGCTTGGCGATGTAGTCCATGACGTAGAGCTGAAAGGTGATCACCGTGCAGACCGAGGCGAGCGCACGCCCGGCCATGCCGGCGATCTGGCCTTCAAGCGTTCCGGTCGCGAGCAGCGCCGGGAAGACGACCAGGATCGAGGCGCCGAAGCCATAGACCTTGCCGCGACCGAAGCGGTGGATGGCGAAGGGGATGATGAAACCGCCGGTCAGACTGGCGATCGAGATCACGAGGTAGACGATGCTGACCAGCCGGGCCTCGCCGAGGATGATGTAGGCCTGGATCGGGATCACGGTTGCCGTGAGCGCGCGCACGGCGGATTCGAGCGTGTAGATCCCGGCGAAGGTCCAGGGGCCGGGCGACGGGCGCTCGGCGATTGCCGGGGAGGGACGCGTGGTCGTCATCGAGGGGACGCCATTATTTCACAGGGCGACCGCCCGGCCCAATCCGGACACGCTGCGATGGTCGTGAAGCTTGTCGCGCGCGCCGGCCTGCCGAGGACGTAGACACGGCGGCGCGGCGACCTAGGGGCGCTTCGACTCGGTCATCAGCAGAGCCGAGACGATGCCGAGCGCCGATACCGCGGGCAAGATCCACAGCGCGGCGCGATACGCCTCCTCGGCATAGACGCGGGCGCCGCCGGCCAACGTGCCGTCCCAACCGAGATCGAGGAGCCAGCCGACCAGCGGCTGGAAGATCGCGCCCGAGCCGACGACGAAGGTGTTGACCAGGCCGTAGGCCGCGCCGGTCGTGCCCGGCGGGTTGTGCTCGCGCACCAGTGCGAAGGCGAGGATCATTGCGCAAGACGTGAAGCCGTTGATGAAGAAGAGCACACCAATCGTCGCGAAGGAGAGGTCGCGGACGGCGACGATGATCGTCATCGCCAGGGTGGCGACGATGCTCGCGATCAGCATCGGCGTGCGGCGAAGGCCGAGCCGGTCGGAGATCCAGCCGTTCACCGGCGCACCGATGCCCCAGCCGAGGAACAGGAGCGAGGCAAGCGACGCAGCGGTCGTACGCTCGACGCCGTAGACCGTCATCACGAAGGGCACCGCCCACAGGCCGCCGAAGGTCAGCATCGGTGCCGTCTTGGCGAGGCCAAAGATAGCGCACCACCAAGTCTCGCGATTGGCCGCGACAGTGCGAAGCCCCGCCATCGGCGAGGCCGTTCCGGCGACACCGATACGGTCGCGGATGGTGAGCCAAGCGATAACCGCGAGCCCGCCGCCGACGACGGCGAGGAGGGCCATTGCCCCGCGCCAGCCCATCTGCTCGACGGTCATGCCGAGCGGCGCCTGACCGGCGATGCCGCCAATGATGCCGATGCCCTGGACCAGCCCCGCCATCAGCGCGAAGCGCTCCGGAGGAAAGAGCTGGGTCGAGACGGTGAGCCCGCCGACAAAGCTGAAGCCCGAGCCGAAGCCGATGAGCAGGCGCCCGAAATAGGCGATCTCGAGCGTCGGTGCGAAAGCGAAGATCGCGCTGCCGATCGCTGCCAGCCCGATCGCGATCGAGATCATCAGCCGCGGGCCGTACTTGTCCATCAGCATGCCGACCGGAAGCTGCAGCGGCGCGTAGGTGAAGAAGTAGAGCGACGAGAGGGTGCCGACGATCGCGCCGCCGACCTGGAACTCAGCCATCAGCTCGCCGACCATGACGCCCGGACTGACGCGCAGCACGAAGGCATAGAAGAAGAAGACAGCCGCGGCTGTCCAGGCAAGCCAGGCTCGCCACGGCGTTAGCAAGGCGCGATCAGGCAAGGAAGGGAGCGTCCTGGCGGAGTTCGATGAAAGTAGGGGTCTTCCGGCTCGCCGATCCTGCGACCGCAGCTCTGAAGCCGTCGAGGCTGGTCGGACGCACCGCCTCGCAACCGAAGGCGCGGGCCAGCATCAGGTGGTCGGGGTTGCGCAGATTGACGCCGATCTCGGCAACACCGCGCTGGACGAGCCCGTCGCGAATCTGTCCGTAGCCGTCGTTGTTCCACATGACTACCGCGAGCGGCATCTCAAGCTCGACCGCAGTTGCCAGCTCCTGCACGGTGAAGAGCAGGCCTCCGTCGCCGACCAGCGCCGCGACCGTCTTCTCCGGCTTGGCGAGCTTGGCGCCGATAGCCGCCGGAAGCCCGAACCCGAGCGTGCCGTAGCCGTTGGGGTGAAACCAGGTGCGCGGCTCCGCGCAGGGGTAGAGCTGGTTGCCGGCATAGGCGATCTGGGTCATGTCGGTGACGACGATGCCGTCGGCCGGCATCGCGGCGCGGAGCGCATCGAGCACCTTCTTGTGCGTCTGGCGGAGCGGCGGCAGACCGGCGACGAGACGGCTGCGCGCATCGGCGACGGCGGCGGCGGATGCCCTCACACGGCTCGGCGGAGGCTCCGCTTCGAGCGCGGCCACCAGCGCGCGAACGGCACCTCCGGCATCGGCCAGGATCGGGACGTCCGCCGGATAGTCGCGGTTGAAGTGCTGCACATCGACATCGACGCGGATGAGCTTGCCTTCAATCGGCAGATAGCCTGAGTAGTGATCGGTCTCGGCCAGCTCGGAGCCGATCACGACGACAACATCGGCCTTGGCCAGTAGGTCGCGGACGGGCTTGTAGATCAGGTTGGCGCCGAGCGAGAGCGGATGCGTGTCGGGGATCGTCCCCTTGCCGGCCTTGGTCGGCGCGACCGGCCCGCCGATCAGCTCGACCAGCTCCAGCATCGGCGTACCGACGCGGTTGGCGCCGCCGCCGACGATCACGAACGGGTTCGCGGCCTTGCGAATCAGCGCCGCCGCCGCCTCGATCGCATCCGGGATCGGCGCGGGATAGCCGACAGGCGCGCGCGCCTTGATCGGGAACTCGGCCGGCATGTCGAGCACGTCGAGCGGGATCTCGATATGGACCGGCCGCGGCCGCGCGCCCGAGAACACGGCGAAGGCCCGGCCGACCGCATCGGGCAGCTCGTCGGGATCGAGAACGGTCTGGCTGAAGGCAGTCAGCGGCGCCATCGCTGCCTGCTGGTTGGTGATCTCGTGCAGACGCCCGCGCCCGGCACCGAGATCGGCGCGCGCCGCGACCGACGAGATCACCAGCATCGGCTGACTGTCGGAAAAGGCTTGCGCGATCGGCGTCGCCGCGTTGGTGACGCCGGGGCCGGTGGTGAACAAGCAGACGCCGGGTTTGCCGGAGACGCGCGCGTAGCCGTCCGCCATGAAAGCGCCGCCTTGTTCATGCCGCGGCGTGACGTGCCGGATCTTGCTGTTCTCCAGGCCGCGATAGAGCTCGAGCGTGTGCACGCCGGGGATGCCGAAGGCGAGATCGACGCCATAGGCCTCGAGCAGGCGGATGCAGGCGACGCCGGTCGATGTATGCGTGGAGGGCATGTTGACGCTTGTGCCTCGTCTGGGAGGGGCGGCACTCTGGCATGGTCAATGGAACCTCTACAACCCTGGGATCTGGACCGAAATGGCCGAGAAGAAGATACGCTGCCTGCCGATCACGCCCCGGCGCTGGGAGGATCTGGAGGCCGTGTTCGGCCCTAACGGCGCCAACTCCGGCTGCTGGTGCATGTGGTTCCGCCGCCCGCGCAAGGAATGGCAGAAGGCGCGCAGCAAAGGCAACCGGGCCGCGTTGAAGAAGCTCGTCGATGCCGAGGTGCCGCTCGGCGTGCTCGCCTATGTCGACGGTACGCCGGCCGGTTGGTGCGCGGTGGCACCGCGCGAGGACTACACCGCGCTCGCGAACTCGCGCTTGTTTCCGGACAGTGGCGAAGCGCGGCTCTGGGCGGTCACCTGCCTGTTCATTCACCGGGATCATCGGCGCAGCGGTCTCAGCCGGCCGCTGATCGATGCCGCCGTCGCCTATGCTCGGAAGAAGGGCGCGCGGACTGTCGAAGCCTATCCGGTCATTGCTGAAGGTCGAGCCGATCCGGCCCGCGGCTTTCACGGCTTCGCCGAGGTCTTTCAAAAGGCCGGATTCGAGGAGGTCGAGCGCCCATCTGGGACGCGTGCGCGGATGCTTGTCCGGTTTCGCTAGCGGTTCCCGGAACCCACCCCTTATAGTCCCGGCCGACTCGCCACTTCGATCTGGCCGACATGACCTTCGATCCTGCCTTCTGGACCGCTCTCGGCCAGATCATCGGCATCAACATCATCCTTTCGGGCGACAACGCGGTGGTGATCGCGCTCGCCTGCCGGAACCTCCCCGACCGTTACCGCAACAAGGCGATCGTCGCCGGGTCGGCCGGTGCGATCATTCTCCGCATCATCTTCTCGATCTTTGTCGTCGAGCTGATGACCTTCCCTTGGCTCAAGCTGATCGGCGGCGTCTTGCTGCTGTGGATCGGAGTCAAGCTGATCGTGCCGGAAGATGAGCACGGTGACGGCATCGAAGGTTCGGGCAGCCTGTGGGGAGCGATCCGCACGGTGGTCATCGCCGACGCGGTGATGAGCCTAGACAACGTGATCGCCATCGCTGCTGCGGCCCGCGGCAGCTTCACGCTGCTGGTGGTCGGGCTCGCGATCTCGATTCCGCTTATCATCGTCGGCTCGCAGCTCATCCTGAAGGTACTGATCAAGTATCCGATCCTCGTAGTCGCCGGAGGCGGGCTGCTCGGCTGGATCGCTGGCGAGGTGATGGTGACCGATCCGGCGATCGAGTCCTGGGTGGACGCCAACGCCGAGTGGCTGCACTTCTGGGCGAAACCGATCGGCGCCACGGCTGTGATCGCGATCGGAAAGACGATCGCGTGGCGCTCAGCCTCGGCACTACCGCACGAGGTCGAGGATCTTGCCGAAGGAGGGCGCAAATGAGCGGCGATCTATCGAAGGTTCTGGTGCCGGTCGACGGCTCGCCTCAGGCTGAGCGTGCCGTCAAGCATGCGATCGAGATGCGGAAGCTCAGCCAGGTTCGTGAGTTGCACCTGCTCAACGTACAGCCGCCGCTTTCAGGGGATGTCGCCACCTTCGTCGACAAGCCGACGCGTGACGATTACCACCGCGACGAGGCCGAAAAGGCGCTGGAGGGCGCGCGCAAGCTGCTGAAGGCTGCCGGTGCGCCGTTCGTGGAACACATCAGCGTCGGTCAGCCCGCACCCACTATCATCGCCTTCGCCAAGAAGCTCGGCTGCGGCCAGATCGTCATGGGCACGCACGGGCTCGGCGCGGCACTTCGCCTCGTCCTGGGATCGGTCGCTCAGGAAGTCGTGCGCGAGAGCGAGGCGGCGGTGACAGTCGTCAAGTAGACTCGCCGGCACCGGTCATCCGGCGGTCGCCGCCTCTCGCATCTGGGCGAACATCTTGACCATCTGTTCGGCCGAAAGGTCGTAACGGAACTTCTCAGCCTCGAACTTCTCAAGCTCGGCACGCTTGATGCCGAGCTCGGTGCGCGTCCCCATCTCGTCGACCAGCACGACATTGGCATTGAAGCATTCGTGCAGATAGCCGTGCTTGTCCTGGATCTTGAAGCCCTCGACGCCGTAGCGCCCCTCCTTGAGCTCGGCGCCGGTGAGGTAGGAGCGCAGCTCGGTCAGCGGGTAGTCCCCGACCTCGAGGCCCGAAAGCCTCGCCATCGCCGCTGCCGCCTGGGTCATGAACATCGGCGTGTCGATCTCGCGACCCGGAACGTTGTCGAGCGGACGGCGGAATGCGCCGATCAGCACTTGGTTGGCAAGCGTCTTCGAGATCAGGCGGGCGAGCGTGATCGTTACCTCGCCGACGATGTACTCGAAGCCGCGCGGGCTCGTACCTTCGACCTGATGGTAGGAGTAGTGCGGTCCGATGGTGAAGCAGGCCCGCAGTATGGGCACGAAGCCCTTCTGCCCCTCGCGAAGCGCCCGAGCATTGTCGGCAAGGATCAGGATCAGCGAGATGTAGGTCGAGATGTCGGCCTGGAGCCCGGTCGAGCGGTTCCAGACGTAGAAACCGTCGCCGACCGTCGAGCGCGCGAGCTCAACCTCGATGCCGACTTGGCGCAGCTTCTTGGTAGCGCCGTTGATGCTGTACTCGAGCGAGTTGAGCTGAGCCACCTGCTCGATCGAGGAAGCGCGGCTGAAGCCGACGATGTCGAACAGCATCACCGCCCGGTGGCCGGTGCGCGTCACCGAGTAGCGGCGGATCAGATTGTCGATCACCGCGGGCGGCAGTTCTGCCCTGCCGTCGCCGACCGGCAGCGGCAGGTGGATCCGGGCTGGACGCGCCTGCAGGTCCGTGCACAGGTTGAGGAAGGGTTCCGAGGCCATGTGCCGCTGACCCTGGAAGACCTGAGGCACTGTGACCGAGGCCTCGAACACGCGCTGGGTCGGGACGACGCAAAGATGGACCGTCTGGCCTTCGTGGCTCCAGCCGACGACCATGTACTGGCCTAGACGCCACGTCGCATTGATCGCAAGGTCGAGTTCGCGCAGCGACTCGGCCACCGCCTCGCGATAGCTCATCTCACGCCGCGCGTCGCTTGGCCGCCGGCATCTTCGCGCCTTCGGTCAAGGCGCCCTCGAAGTCGGTGTTGTGGAGCAGCGCTTCGGTGAGGTCGGCGCCGCTGAGCTTGGCGCGGGTCAGCTTGGCGCCGCGAAGATCGGCACGCCTCAGCACCACCTTGTCCAGGATCGACGGGAAAAGGCGGTTGCCCGGCAGGACCAACGGCGACACGTCGGCGTCTCGAAGGTCGGCGAAGTTGAGGCGGGCGCCGGTCAGGTTGGCGCCCCGGAGGTCGGCGCCGTCCATTCGGCAGCCGCGCATGTCGGCGCCCTGCAGGCGCGCGCCCTGTAGCGAGATGCCGCGCATGGAGATGCCGTAGAACACGGTGTTGCGAGCGACCAGCCCGGTCAGGTGCATGCCGTCGAGGGCCGGGCCGCCGCGGAGATCGACATCGGAAAGATCGCAGACCTCGCCTTCCCGGCCCGAGGTACGAACCCAGAGGTCGTGGAGCCGCAGCATCTCAGGGATCGGTTTCGCCAGCTGGGCGACGGTCCGGCCCTGCGGCTTGTCGGTGAGCGCTCCCGCCATGTTCGCGCTCGAGAGGTCGGCATTCTCGAACTTGGCGCCGGTCAGGATTGCGTCCTTGAGCGTGGCACCGCGGAGGTTGGCCGATGCGAGGTTGGCGCCCTGCAGATTGACGCCGGACAGGTTGGCGCTGCGGAGGTCGGTCCGGGAGAGCTGACAGCCGACCATGATCGCATCTGTAAAGTCGGTCTGCGCGGCATAGGCCTCGCTGACATCGGCGCCGGTGAGGTCTGCGGCGCCGAGATCGGTGACGACCCGCGAGAGGTTCCCACCCTTCACGCGCTTGGTGATCGAGCCTTCGCGCAGATCGGCGCGATGCAGGTTGGCGCGGACGAGGACAGCGCCACGCAGGCGGCAGCCGCGAAGATCAGCGCCGACCAGCCGGCTGCCTTCGAGATTGGCCTCGGTGAGGTCGGCGGCGAAGAACACGGCCTCGTCGAGATTGCATTGAGAGAGATCGGCGCCGACCAGGGAGGCGCCGGTAAAGTCTGCGCCCTTCAGGCTGTTGCCGGCCATGATGAGGCCGCTCAGGTCATGGAACTGCAGCGCTGCCCGGCGGCCACCGGGCTTGCTCAGGGTATACTTGAGATGAGCATCCAGAATCTCGCGCAGCTGGGTGTGCGTCACGCGCTGGCGGTCCGGCGCTTCGCTCGACGACATCGCACTCCCCTATCTTCCCGGCACGCGGCTACCGCCGGTATGGGCATCCCCGACCCCTAGCCTGGATTATTCGTGACGGGGGCTGTCTCGATGCTGCGGGTGTAGCATAACTCACTGATTTCGTTTAGGATTTGGTTGTCTAAGCCGGTCCTTCACGAGAGCAGGGAGGCGCCACGCCCGCCATGGCCGACGATAGAGAACTCTCCTTCGATTTGCCAAGCGTCGGGCGCAAGAAGATGAGCGCGTC
>VGEN01000173.1 GCA_016869285.1 Alphaproteobacteria bacterium | reverse complement strand
CTAACTACCTCGCCGATGACTTCCAGGACGAGATCGAATTCCTCGGGATCGAAAGTTCGCCCGCCTTCGTGCGCCAGCCAGAGGGCAACGGCGTGGCGGAGAGGATCATCAAGACGCTGAAGGAGCAACTGCTATGGGTCCGGTACTTCCCGACCGTTGAGGCACTTCGCAAGGGGCTCGCCGAGTTCGCCGATCTCTATAACGCCTCGTGGCTGCGGGAGCGCCATGGGCACAAGACGCCCAATCAGATCAGGGCCGAACATAAGGCTCTTGCATCCGAAGCCGCCACGGAGTTCAAATTGGCAGCGTAACCGGCGCAGCGAACTGTCTCATAACCGTGCCCCGGTACAGCGTCGACTTGCCCGATCCCCATGGCCCGTAGATGCCGACGGTGATCAGACTGTCATCGCGCGCCTCGCGGTCGCGCGCCTCGGCGACGACGCCGTCGAGCAACCTGACGAAGGCCGCCGCGATGCGATCGAAGCCGAGACCAGGCTTGGCCGGGAGACCGTCTGACAGCGCTGCAAGGTCATCATGTACTGCGCGGGCGCTCGACGCTTTCGCTCTTCGGCCGGGCGTATCCGGTTTCGCACCATAATTGGCGAACTTGAGCAGTTCTCCTGGCAGTGAGTTGAATGAGAGATTGTTCGTGTCGACTTCGTTGTACCCGCGGACGAAGCCTAGAATCACGCGATCTTTCTGCAGTTCTGTGTCACTTAGAAAGTTAACGTAGCCAAAAAGCCCGTCTACGAGGCCTTGCGACCAGTTCTTCAGCGCTCGGCGTTCTAGTCTCAATACGTGTGGATCACCGGATCCGACGTTGAGGCCTATCCAATGAGCCTTGTCGCGCGAGCTGTCGTGGGAGACCAAGAGATCAAACTCAGCTGCCTGCCCACCCAAGCCCATGTAATGCCGAACCGTCCACCCTTCTTGCTGAAGGATGCTCGCAACTCGAGCTGCATGTCCCTGATCACTACTGTCCAAGCTCGCGCCTCCCGCGCGTTAGGAGGACATCATTGAGCCGCAGCTCTAAGCCTGCAACCAGCCAGATCGAGTAGCTGTCGTACTATCCCTACCGCTTCGCCGCGCCCTTGCGCCGCGAGGCGCGCTTGGCGGCGAGCGGGGTGTGGTGTTCCTGCTCGTCGAAGAGCTCGGCCAGCTTCTCCATCATGGTGCCGCCGAGCTGCTCGGCATCGACGATGGTGACGGCGCGGCGGTAGTAGCGCGTCACGTCGTGGCCGATGCCGATCGCCACCAGCTCGACGGGCGAGCGCGTCTCGATCTCCTGGATCACCTCGCGCAGATGGCGCTCGAGGTAGTTGCCGGGATTGACCGAGAGCGTGGAATCGTCGACCGGGGCGCCGTCGGAAATCACCATCAGGATGCGGCGCTGCTCGGTGCGCTGCATCAGGCGGTTATGCGCCCAGAGCAGCGCCTCGCCGTCGATGTTCTCTTTCAGGATGCCTTCGCGCAGCATGAGGCCGAGGCTCTTTCGCGCACGGCGCCAGGGGGCGTCTGCAGCCTTGTAGACGATGTGGCGGAGATCGTTGAGGCGGCCGGGGTTCGGCGGCTTGCCCGAGGCGATCCAGCGCTCGCGCGACTGGCCGCCCTTCCACGCCCGTGTGGTGAAGCCCAGGATCTCGACCTTGACGCCGCAGCGCTCCAGCGTGCGCGCCAGAATGTCGGCGCTCATCGCCGCGATGGTGATCGGCCGCCCGCGCATCGAGCCCGAATTGTCGATCAGCAGCGTCACCACGGTGTCGCGGAACTCGGTGTCCAGCTCGACCTTGTAGGAGAGCGCGTGCATCGGGTTGACGACGACGCGCGCCAGCCGCCCGGCATCGAGCAGGCCTTCCTCGAGGTCGAACTGCCAGGAGCGGTTCTGCTTGGCCATGAGCCGGCGCTGAAGCCGGTTGGCGAGCTTGCCGATCACGCCCTGCAGATGCGAGAGCTGCTGGTCGAGAAGCTGGCGAAGCCGCGTCAGCTCGTCCGGATCGCAAAGCCCGTCGGCCTGCACCACCTCGTCGAACTCGGCGGTGAAGGGCTTGTAGAGCGAAAGGTGGTCGGGCGCGTTGCGGCCATGCATCTGCGGCATGCCGGGATTGCCGGGCTGCTCGTCGCCCATGCCGGGCTGCATCTCGCCTTCGGCTTCCTCGGCCCCGTCCTCGCCGTCCTCGGCGGGCTGCATGTCCGGCGCCATGGTCTGCGAGGCATCGGAGTCCGAGGCGCCGCGCTGACCCGCCTCGGAATTCGGGTCCTCGCTGTTGGAATCGTCGCCGCCTTCCTCCTCGTTCGGATCGTCCTCGAGTTCCGCCTCCTCGGCGGATTCGAGGTCGAGATCCTGGATGAGCTGGCGCACCCAGTGCTGGAACTTCTCCTGATCGGCGACGCTGCGCGCCATCTCGCGGAAGTCGGCGCCGCAGCGCGACTCGATGAAAGGCCGCCACAGATCGACGACATGGCGTGCGGAACGCGGCGGCCGAACGCCGGTCAGCGCTTCGCGCGTCATCAGACGCACGACCTCGACCAACGTCGCATCCGAACGCTCGGTGATGCGCTCGAAGCCCTTCTTGCGGTAGCGCTGCTCGAGCGCGGCGGTCAGGTTCTCCTGCACGCCCGCCATGCGGTTGGAGCCGATCGATTCGCAGCGCGTCTGCTCGACCGCCTCGTAGATCGAGCGCGCCATCTGCCCATGCGGCATGCGCTTGGCGTGGAGCTTGCGATCGTGATGGCGGATCTTGAGCGCGATCGAATCCGCCTCGCCGCGCACATGGGCGACCTCGCCCGAGGTCAGCGAGCGGCCGGGCTGCGGCACGCGTGCGCGATTGCCTGCGAGGCCAGGCGGCTCCGCGCCGAAGGCGACCTCGACGTCGTCGCGATGCGACATCGCGCGCAGCGTCGCGGCGGTCGACTGCTTGAAGGTCTCGACCGCCGCCTCTTCGACGTTGCGGTTGTTCGGGCTCATCGCCTCGGCTTCAGGCCAGCGTCGCTTTCACGCCCGACTCCGGCAGCTCGGTGCCGAAGCAGCGCTGGTAGTACTCGGCGACCGTCGTGCGTTCCATCTCGTCGCACTTGTTGAGGAAGGTGAGACGGAAGGCGAAGCCGATATCGTTGAAGATCCGGGCGTTCTCGGCCCAGGTCATCACCGTACGCGGGCTCATCACGGTCGAGATGTCGCCGGCGACGAAGCCGGCGCGCGTGAGGTCGGCAAGCGCCACCATCGCCGAGACCGTCTTCTTGCCCTCGTCCGTGTTCCAGACCGGCACCTTGGCGAGCACGATGTCCAGCTCGGCGTCGTGCGGCAGGTAGTTCAGCGTGGCGACGATCGACCAGCGGTCCATCTGGCCCTGGTTGATCTGCTGGGTGCCGTGATAGAGGCCGGTTGTGTCGCCGAGGCCGACGGTGTTTGCCGTTGCGAACAGCCGGAAGGCCGGGTGCGGGCGGATCACGCGGTTCTGGTCGAGCAGGGTCAGCTTGCCCTCGACCTCGAGCACGCGCTGGATCACGAACATGACGTCGGCGCGGCCGGCATCGTACTCATCGAAGCAGAGCGCGGTCGGGTTCTGCAGCGCCCAGGGCAGGATGCCTTCCTTGAAGGCGGTGACCTGCTTGCCGTCCTTGACCACGATCGCATCCTTGCCGATCAGGTCGATGCGGCTGATGTGGCTGTCGAGGTTGACGCGGATGCACGGCCAGTTGAGCCGCGAAGCGACCTGCTCGATATGCGTCGATTTGCCCGTGCCGTGATATCCCTGGATCATGACGCGGCGGTTGTGGGCGAAGCCGGCGAGGATGGCGAGCGTGGTGTCGCGGTCGAATCGATAGGCCTCGTCCAGCGTCGGCACATGCTCGGTCGGATTCGAGAAGGCCGGGACCTGCATGTCGGTGTCGATCCCAAACACCTGACGGACCGACACTTTTATGTCGGGCATGCTTGTGGCCAAGGTCGGGGCGGCAGCGTTCGGCATCGGAATCCTCAAGGGTTTACGGGGGCCGGTCTGGGGGCCGGCTAGAAAACGCTCCGGCTGCCCAGCCGTCAAGCGGCAAGGCGCTTTCGGAGCGTCGAATAGGCCCGGTTTATCGCCTTCAGCCGCTCCTCGGCCTGGCGGTCGCCGCCATTGGCATCCGGGTGGTGGCGCTTGACCAGGATCTTGTATCGGGTCTTCAGCTCTTCAAGCGTGACCTCGGGCGGTAGGTCGAGGATCGCCAGAGCCTCGCGCTCCTCCGGCGGCAGCTCACGCAGGCGCGAGTCGGGCTTCGGTCCCGGAGCGTTCTCGCCGAAGACCTCGAACGGGTCTTCGAAGACGACGTCGTCGGCACGCACGCGCTTGCCATTGGCCGAGAAGGGCCAGCTCGGCCGCTGCCAGACCGTATCGTTGCGGACCTGGCGCTCGATCTCGTGTGAGCTCATGCCGCGATAGTAGTCCCAGGCGGCGTTGTAGGCCCGCACATGCTCGAGGCAGAACCAGAAATAGTCGGTCAGCCGATCGCGCGCCTTCGGTGCGCGGAACAAGCCCTCGCCGACGCAGCCCGGCTGGTCGCAGGCGCGAAGCCTCGGATCGATCGGCTCGGCAAGAGCGCTGGCGTGGCGGCGGGCGCGGGTCATTCGACCGGAAATTATGAGATTTGGCGATGACAGGCGCAACCGATTGACAGATGCGGCAGAGGAGCGCATGCGTCGGCGCCGATGACGGTCGCCGACTCCATTCGCCGAAAGCTCACCGAGGCGCTCCAGCCGTCGAGACTGATCGTCGAGGATGAATCGCATCGCCATGCCGGTCACGCCGGCGCGCGTCCGGAGGGCGAAACCCACTTCCGTGTCACCATGGTCGCTTCCGCCTTCGCCGGGATGAGCCGCATCGATCGGCAGCGCCGCGTGCACCAGCTTCTCGCCGAGGAGCTGAAGGGGCCCGTGCACGCTCTGGCGCTCAGCCTCAAATCGCCGGAGGAAGCGGCATAGGGCGCGCGGTGCTTGAATACCGCCCGACCCTGCCTGACGGTCAGCGCCCGGTATAGAAGTCGGGCCATTCGCGCTTGACCACCGGCCCGTTGGCGCTGAGCGCGTGGCAGGAATCGATGATGCGCGGCCGCGTCTTCCGCTTGCCCTCGTCCGTCTCGGCGCGTCGCTCGCGCTCGCGGCGCGAGAACATGGTCTGGAACGCGGTGGTGGCGACAGGGTCCAGGAGCTCGACGATATGCGTGCAGCCCTGCGTGCCGCCGAGGAGCTCCTTCACATGCTTCTTCCAGCCCGGACCGATGGTGAGCCCTTCGAGCTTCTTGAACGCGGGCGCGATGTCGCCGCAGATGTGAAACGGGCCGGCATCGGTTACGGCCTCCACCGCCTTGACCGTCATGCGGTCGTCGAGCGTGAGCCGGATCCACATCTCGTGAAGCGCCATGCCCGGCGTGATCTCGCCTCGGTCCTGGTTGGAGAAGGCATAGGTCTTGGTGTCGACCAGATGGCCTTCGATGTCCCAGAGCCCATCCGCGCGGCGGAAGCCCTGGCACTCGATGCGACGGACATGGAGCGGCTCGCGCGGAGCCGGCTGGGACAACGGCATGACGGCCTCGGGGGAGGATTTCGCAACTGCGAAGGAAAATACCCCCTCCCCCGGGCCCGTCAACAACCGTGACCTATCCTGCCGCGGTAGCCCCGAAAATGAAGGCCTCGCGCTCCTGGATGTCCTCCTCGAGCTCGCGCTTGACCGCATTGAAGAGGTCGCGGATCGAGATGATGCCGACGAGCTCACCGCCGTCGACCACCGGCAGGTGGCGATAGCCCTTGCTCTGCATGCGGATCAGCGTGTCGAGGGCAGTTGCGTCCGGGGGCACGGTGTCGGGGTCGCGCGTCATCACCTCGCCGATCCTCACCGTGTCCGGGTCTTTCCCCGGCGCGACGACGCGGTTGAGAATGTCGCGCTCGGTGAAGATGCCCTCGAGCTTGCCGTTGCCGGTGATCAGGACCGCGCCGATATGGCGCTCCGCCATGATGCGCGCGGCCTGGCGGACGGTCACGTCGGCACCGAAGGTCGTCAGCACCTGCTTGGTCGCAATGATGTCAGGGACGATGCTTTTATGCATGAGCCGATCCTCCCTCGCGGGGCACGGGCTCAGGCGCCAGGGGCTCGGGACGCCCCTATGTCTCAGGAAAGGCGCCGCCCGATGGGCAATCATGCACCGGCGCCGGCCGCGGTTCAACCCGGCCAGGGGCCCTCTCCCTGCGCCCGCAACCGGCGACATCGGACGCTGACGAAGCCACACGCTCTTGATTTCGCCGCATTTCCGGCGATCTATCGGAGCATGACGATCCGCACGACGCTTCTCACGGCTGGCTTGGCGTTGGCCTTGGCGCTCGCAACCCTGCCTTGCGCCGTCATGGCCCGGCCAGCCATCCCCGCCAAGCTCAACGAGCAGGACCGCGCCGATATTCAGCGCATCGAGCGCTATCTCAACGAGATCCGCACGATGACCTCGCCCTTCCTGCAGGTGGCGCCCGATGGCGGCCAGTCCAAGGGCACCTTCGCGCTGTCGCGCCCGGGCAAGATTCGCATCGACTACGAGCCGCCGAGCAGCCTTCTGGTGGTCGGCTCCGGCGGCCCTATCGCGGTCTACGACCGCGATCTCAAGCAGGTGAACTACGTGACCGCCGACCAGACGCCCCTCGGCGTCCTCGTCGCCGATCAGATCCGGCTATCCGGCGATATCACCGTGACGCGCTTCGAGCGCGGCTCGAATGTGCTTCGCATCACGCTCGCCAGCACGAAGGACGGGGATGCAGGCCGCGTCACGCTCGCCTTCGACGACCGACCGCTGCAGCTTCGCCAATGGGTGGTGATCGATCCGCAGGGCACCGAGACGCGCGTGTCGCTGCTAGACCCCAAGCTCGGCATCACGCTCGATGCGCGGTTGTTCACCTTCACGCCGCCGGAGCGCGGCGGCAGCGGCCGTCATTAGCGCTCAGGGCTGTGCGACGTAGCCGGCGGCGAAGGTCTCCGGTGAACCGAAGTTTCCGACCAGCATCAGGTTGAAGGCGATGCTGATGCGCGGCACGTCCGCCTCGTTCCGCTCGGTGTAGTGCTCGAGCCAGGACGGGAACAGGATCGCCTGCCCTTCGACCGACGGCAGCCGCGTCATCGTCGAGTTCATCTCGGTCGGCTTGGTCACCGTGGGCAGCAGCACCTGATGCTGCTTGCGCGGATCGTGAAAGACGATCCCGCCTGCCTTCTCCGGCGCGGTCACGTAGTAGACGCCGGAGATGAAGTTGTTGGAATGCGCGTGGATGCGGTGCGAATAGCCGGGCTGGTTGACATTCGCCCAGACGCCCGTGATCGCCATCGGCGACGATTCGTAGTGGAGCGCGCTGAACCGCTCGCCGACCGTTCTCAGTATGAACTCGGTGAAGCCATGGAAAGCCGGGTCTTCGTGCAGCTTCGGTCCGTATTGCCACTGGCCTTCGGCGTTGCGGGCGCCGACGCCCGTGCGTTCGATCTCCTCGATCCGCGCCTTGGCGCGAGGATTGAAGTCCGCGGCCTGCTCGTATGTCACGAGCGAAACCAGCGTCGGAAACAGCGGCATGATCTGATGCGACATGGCGATTCGGCCGTAGAGAATTCGCTCGGTTCTATCAGATCGGCGAGGCGGCGGCGACTTGTCGCAAGCCTTCCGCCATGCCACTTTTCAGCGCACCCTCACCTCCTCCGAGGCTCCGATGACGCCGCTGATCGGCATCCCCGCCGGCGTGAAGATCCAGGACGGCGTCTCCATCCACACCGTCTCCGAGAAGTACCTGACCGCCGTCGTCAACGGCACCGGCGGGCTTCCGATGATCGTTCCGGCGCTCGGCTCGGAACGCATGGACATGCCTGATCTTGCGCGCCGGCTCGACGGTCTCCTGCTCACCGGCGGCCTCTCCAATGTCGAGCCGCATCGCTACGGCGGCGGGCCGAGCCGCCCCGATACGCCGCACGACCGCGCGCGCGATTCGACCACGCTGCCGCTGATCCGCGCCTGCCTCGAGGAGGGCGTGGCGGTCTTGGCCATCTGCCGCGGCATCCAGGAGCTCAACGTCGCGCTCGGCGGCACGCTTCATCAGCATGTGCATGAGGTCGACGGCAAGCGCGACCACCGCTCCGACAAGACCAAGCCCTCGCACGAGCGCTACGGCCATGCGCATCCGGTGACGCTGACGCCGGGCGGCTTCCTCGCGCGCGCGCTCGGCACCGCCGAGGCCCGGGTGAACTCGCTGCACGGCCAGGGCATCGACCGGCTGGCGCCGGGCCTCGTCGTCGAGGCGACCGCGCCGGACGGGCTGATCGAGGCGGTCCGGGCCGAGGGCCATCGCTTCGCCGTCGGCGTGCAATGGCACCCCGAATATCCGAGCCTCGCCGATCCCGTCTCCAAGGTGCTGTTCGACGGCTTCGCCGAGGCCGCTCGCGCCCGCGCCGAGGCCCGCCTGCGCGCGATCCTGCGCGCGGCCTAGAGTCTGATCCGTCGAGTTGCGATCGCTTCGTGCCCCCTCCCCCGGCTCCGCCGGGAGAGGGGGCAAGAGCCGATTCCTCCTGAGCGGATCAAACTCTAGCCCCGGCTTTTCACGGTGGTTACGGTCTAGCCGGCAGCGCGCCGCCCGTCGATCAGGGTCCTCGCGCGCGCAACCAGATCCTTCGGCTTAACCCGGCCTATTCACGGGCGAGCATGATTTGAATTGCGGCGATGGAAGGCGATCAGATGGCATGCTTTGTCGTTGCGCCTTTTTCATCGCGGGTTGGTTTGTCGGGTGTCGG
>VGEN01000172.1 GCA_016869285.1 Alphaproteobacteria bacterium | reverse complement strand
TGCGACCATCTGCTGGTCATCGACGTAAAATCGAGCGATGTCGTCGGCACCTATCGCCTGCTCCGCCGCTCGGCCGCGATACGGCACGGCCGCTTCTACTCCGCCGACGAGTACGACATCGCCCCGCTGCTCGCGCATCCCGGCGAGATCCTGGAGCTTGGCCGCTCCTGCGTTGCCGAAGGATATCGCACGCGCACGGCGATGCAGCTCTTGTGGCGTGGCATCGCCGCCTATGTCTTCCGTCACGAGATCGGGCTGATGTTCGGCTGCGCCAGCTTGCCTGGGATCGACGTCGAGGCGCTGAGCCTGCCGCTCTCCCATCTCCATCACCACCATCTGGCGCCGCCTGAGTTGCGCCCGCGCGCTGTTGCCGGCCGTCATGTCGAGATGGCGCTGATGGCGAAGGACGAGATCGACGTTCACCGGGCGCTTGCGGCGATGCCGCCGCTGATCAAGGGCTACCTCCGCCTCGGCGGTTTCGTCGGCGATGGTGCGGTGATCGATCGCCAGTTCAACACGACCGACGTTTGCGTCATCGTGAAGACCGATCTGGTCACCTCCAAGTACTATCGGCACTACGAGCGCTCGGCGCGCGAGTCCGCCGACGCGTGAAGCGGATAGGCTCGAACTGGATCGCCTCGCTCCGGCTTCTCCTCTATCTCGGCTGGACCGCGGCGCTGCTGCCGATGCAGATCGCCGCGGTCTCGCTTCCCGGCCGGCTCAGGGAGAGGCTGCCCCGTTTCTATCACCGGAGCCTGTGGCGGCCGATCGGCCTCGACGTCCGAGTCCGTGGCGAGCCCAGCCGGGATCGTCCGACCCTCTTCGTCGTCAACCACACGAGCTATCTCGACATCACGGTACTTGGCGGGCTGATCGAAGGCTGCTTCGTTGCCAAGCGCGAGGTTTCCGGATGGCCCTTTTTCGGGCTGCTCGCGAAGCTGCAGCGGACCGCCTTCGTCGAGCGCCGTCGCGGCGCGACTGCGATCGAACGCGATCACATCTCGCAGCGCCTCGCGGCCGGCGACAATCTGATCTTGTTTCCGGAGGGCACCAGCAATGACGGCAATCGGGTGCTGCCGTTCAAGAGCGCGCTGTTCGCGGCGCTTGACGCCACGCAGGGGCTGCCGATCCAGCCGGTGTCGATCAGCTACACGCGCCTCGACGGCATGCCGCTCGGCCGCGCATTCCGCCCCTTCGTCGCCTGGTATGGCGATATGGATCTAGCGCCGCACCTTTTCACGTTCCTGGGACTCGGACGGATGACGGTCGAAATCGTCTTCCATCCGCCGCTGCGCGCCGATCGGTTTCTGTCGCGGAAGGACCTTGCGCGCCGGTGCCAGGAGATCGTCGCCGAGGGTGTCGCCGGCGCTTTGACCGGCCGCTGAGCCAACCTAATAGAGGCCGCTGCCCGAGGCGGGGCGAGCCGGCAACGGTGTGCTGCCGCTTCCGCCTTCGCCTTCGTCCGATGCGTCGGAGGTCGTTGGCTCGCTGCCAGGGCGGAAGGCATCCAAGATCGTCTTGTCGCCGGCCCTGGCGAGGCGCCCGGTCTCCGGATTGATGCGCACGAGACGAATGCCCTGCGGAATCCGGAACGGCGTCTTCGGCGTGTCTCTCAGGGCCTCGCCCATGAACTCCTTGAAGATCGGCACGCATACCGACGAGCCGGTCTCGCGATCGCCGAGAGTCTTGGGCTGGTCGAAGCCGACGAAGATTCCGACGGCGAGGTCGGGAGAGAAACCCATGAACCAAGTATCGTTGGCGTCCGTCGTGGTGCCGGTCTTGCCGGCGAGCGGGCGCCCGAGCTCGCGGATGCTGACGCCGGTTCCGCGCTCGACCACGCCATGCAGCATCGAGACCATCTGGTAGGCGGTCAGCGGATCTTCGATCTGCGGCCGGAGGTCGGGGATGATCGGCGCTGCTTGACTCTGATAGGCGACGTTACCGCAGCTCTGGCAAGGCCGCTGGTCGTGGCGGAAAAGCGTCTTCCCGTTACGGTCGTCGATGCGGTCGATCAGCGTCGGCGTGATCTTCTTGCCGCCGTTGACGATCATGCCGTAGGCGGCGGTGAATTTGAGGACGGTCGTCTCGCCGGCGCCGAGGACCATCGACATGTGGCGCGGCAGGTTCGGCGTGATGCCGAAGGCGGCCGCATAGTCGGCGATCCGGTTGATGCCGACATCCATGCCGATGCGTACCGTCATCTGGTTGCGGCTCTTCTCGATTCCTACGCGAAGCGGCACGGGCCCCAGCGAGTCGCCGGAATAGTTGCGCGGCGCCCAGTTCGGCAGGCCGGGTCCCTGGGGCAGGACGACCGGGCCGTCGACGACGATGGTCGAGGGCGTGTAGCCCTTGTCCAGCGCCGCCATGTAGACGAAGGGCTTGAACGCCGAGCCCGGTTGGCGCTGCGCCTGGGTCGCGCGGTTGAATTGGCTCGCCTCGAAGGACCAGCCGCCCGCCATCGCGAGCACGCGTCCGGTATGCGGATCGAGCGCGACCAGCGCGCCGCTGACCGCCGGCACCTGGCGCAGCCCGAAATGGCTGCCGCCGACCGGTTCCACCAGCACGACGTCGCCGGCCTTGACCACCTGCTCGACGCGCTCGACCGCCGGCCCGAGGCGCTGCTCGGCGCGATGCTCTCGCGCCCATCTCAGTTCGGCAAAGAGAATGCGTCCCTTCTCGCCGTCGGCAAAGCCGATGGTCGCATCCTCGCGGTCGGTCGAAAGCACGACGGCCATGCGCCAGTCGGCGGTGCCGGACGGCGCCGGGATCTGGGCGAGGCGTTGCTGCCATCCGGGGCCAACGCCGATACGGTCGACGGGACCGCGCCAGCCATGGCGGCGGTCATAGGTGATGAGCCCGTTCCGGAGCGCACGATCGGCGATCGCCTGCAGCCGCGGGTCGAGCGTCGTGCGGACCGACAGGCCGCCGCCATAGGTGACCTTCTCACCGTACTTCGCCACGAGTTCCCGCCGGACCTCCTCAGCGAAGTAGTCGGCGCCGCGCACCATCTCCTGCTCGTCGCGCCGGCGTACCTGGAGCGGCTCGGC
This sequence comes from Alphaproteobacteria bacterium, assembly GCA_016869285.1. GTDB lineage: Bacteria > Pseudomonadota > Alphaproteobacteria > SHVZ01 > SHVZ01 > SHVZ01. The sequence continues at coordinate 5,839 of VGEN01000172.1, read as the reverse complement.
CTTCGCCTGCGCAGCCTCATCGGCGCGCACATATCCCGCCTCGACCATCTGATCGAGCACCCAGTCGCGCCGGCCCTGCGCGGCATCGAGATTGCGAAGCGGATTGTAGCGGTTGGGTGCCTTGGGCAGCGCCGCCAGATAGGCGGCCTCGGCGAGGCTGAGGTCGTCGAGCGATTTGTCGAAGTAGTTGAGCGCCGCCGCGGCGACACCGTAGGCGCGGAAGCCGAGATTGATCTCGTTGAGATAGAGCTCGAGGATACGGTCCTTGCTCAGCACCTGTTCGATGCGGAAGGAAAGGATTGCCTCCTTGATCTTGCGGTCGAGCGAGAGCTCGTCGGTCAGGAGGAAGTTGCGTGCGACCTGCTGGGTGATGGTCGAGGCGCCGATCGGTCGCCGGTTCGGGTTGTTGGCGAGGCGGCTCACATTCTGGACGGCGGCGCGGGCCATGGCGAAGATGTCGATGCCGGGATGGCTGTAGAAATTCTTGTCCTCGGCCGCGAGGAAGGCCTTGATCACGCGCCTGGGGATCGCATCGAGCGGAACGAAGACGCGTTTCTCGGTCGCATACTCCGCCATCAGACGTCCGTCGCCGGCATGCACGCGCGTGACCACGGCGGGCTCGTAGTCGGCAAGCTGGGCGTATTCGGGCAGGCCTTTGCCGAAACGCCAAAGGACATAGAAACCGCCGCCGATGGCGGCGATCGCCCCAAGAAGCATGAGGGCAGCAAGAGCAGCGACGAGGCGCATGGCCAGAACGGCACCCGGAGATGTTGGAGAAAGAAACCCTAGCTACGAGGTTCGTTCCCGAATGCGGCCGGATCAAGGCATTAGTCGGTGATCGCAGCAGCCGGGCGCAGGCGTTGCGGAGCGGCCACACCAGCGGTGGATAACTCCGTCCCTAGCCGGCTCGCGCGGCGCCGGGGCGAGACCGGAAGAACTGGTCGAGGGCGCGGAGGACCGCTTGCCCGAGCCGCCGACGATATGCGGCCTGAGCAAGCTGCTGGGCGTCCAGCCGGTTCGAAAGGTATCCGAGCTCGATCAGCGCCGAAGGCACATCCGGCGCTTTCAGCACGGCGAAGCCGGCGAAGCGGTGGCCGTTTCTAAGCAACTGCGCCTCGCGGGACAGCTCCTGCACCAGATGCCCGGCAAGGCGAGCCGAGAGGTTCATCGTCTCGCGCTGCGCCAGATCGATGAGGATGCTGGCGACTTCGGGGGACTCGTCGCGCAGATCGACGCCGGCAATCAGGTCGGCCTTGTTCTCGCGCTGAGCGAGGGCCTCTGCCTCGGCGTCGGAGGCCCGGTCGGAGAGCGTGTAGACGGTCATGCCGCGAAAGCTCGTGTCGCCGAGCGCATCGGCGTGCAGCGACAGGAAGACCTCGCCCTTCGACGAGCGGGCGATCTGAATACGCTCGCGCAAGCGAATGAAGCTGTCGTCGAGGCGCGTGAGGACGACGTGATAGCGACCGCTCGCTTCCAGCACCCGCTTGAGGTCTTGAGCGACATCGAGCGTCAGTGTTTTTTCGCGGACGCCACCGACACCGATCGTGCCTGGATCGATGCCCCCATGGCCCGGATCGAGAATGATCGTTCGGCGGCCATCGGAGCGCCGCGGCATTTGACCGTCCTGTGGTGGCGCGGCCGGCTTGGCCTGGGTCGGCGGTGCGGTTGACGGCATTGCCAGCGCGGCGAGGAAGGCTTCGCGCGTGGTCGGTGCGAGATCGAGCACCAGACGCCATCCCTGGCCCTGCTCGGGCTCGACCTGGGCCTGAACGATCCGCATCGGCTGGCGAAGGTCGACGACCAGGCGCGAGGTGCCGGGCTTGAACAGGCCGTGGCGGAAGCCGGCAATGGGGCCTTCGGCCGGGGTCGGCAAGGACTCCGCCCAGCGAAAGGCGACCTGAGGCAGGTCGAGGACCGCTCGGTAGGGATCGGCCAGCACAAAGCTGTGGGGTTCGACCTTCTGGCTCAGATCGAGGGTGATCCGCGTTCTTTCGGCGCCGCTGACGAGCCCCAGGCGGCTGACCACGATCTGGGCCGCGGCCGGACCGGCCACAAACCAGGCGCACACGACCGCCAACGCCCAGATCCGCCACCGATTCGTATACATCTAGTAACCAATGCCGCCTTAACCCCATATACATGGAGGGTTTCCAGGCGAGAAGGGCCCATGAGGCGGGCCTTCGCGACAAGGCAGCCACAAGGTCGTTGTCGCTTGTGGAAAAGCGGACTATGTATCGGCAGCCGGAGACAGCGGCCGACCGCCGACGCGAAGTCGTCGCGGAACCTCTGCCGGAGCCGGCCGAAACCATAGTCCTAAAAAGAGGCCCGCAGGGGCCACCAGCTCTCGCTTGATGCAGCGCCCGACCCAGCTTCCGAGTCTCCAAGCCCCGCGCTCCGTGCTGCGGGTGGAGGCAGATGGTCGCGAGGGGCGTCCCGGGCATCTGCGTCGCAATCACACTCAAAACCTAATCCGCGGCTTTGGCCGGCGCCCGGCAATCGAGCGTCTCGGCTTCCGCCGCGCGGAGATCGCGCCTGATGGCCAAACGCATGCTCATCGACGCGACGCACCCGGAAGAGACCCGGGTCGTCGTGCTGTCCGGCAATAGGCTGGAAGACTTTGACTTTGAGACGTCGACCAAGAAGCAGCTCAAAGGGAACATCTATCTCGCCAAGGTAACGCGCGTCGAGCCGTCGCTGCAGGCGGCCTTCGTCGACTATGGCGGCAATCGCCACGGCTTCCTCGCCTTCAGCGAGATCCATCCCGATTACTATCAGATCCCCGTCGCCGATCGCGAGCGGCTCCTCGCCGAGATGGCGAAGATCGAGCGCGGCGAATCGACCGGCAACGGTCATGAAGGCGGCCGACGCGATCGCGACGATCGCCGCAGCCGGCGCGGCCGGCACGACCGCCGTCGTGGCCGCTCGCGCCCGGATGGCGACAGGCCGCTCGCGGAGGCGGAGTCCGTCGCCCTTCCAGGCGAGGAAGGCGCGCACGAACCTGCGGTGCATGCGGAGGCGCCGGCCGCTCCGCTCGAGCCCGCGGCGGTCGCGGCCGTCGAAGCCGCCGAGCCGGCTCCGGGGAGCGCCACCGCGCCTGCCGAAGCGACGGACAAGGAGACGGCCGGAGCGGGTTCCGGGCCGGCGATGGCCGAGTCGTCGGGGACCGCTCCCGAAATTCTCTACGACACCGGCGTGGCTGAGGAGGGCGATGAAGCCTCCGGGGCCCCGGGCGGCAGCGACGCATCAGTCGAAGCGGCGCCGGTCGAAACCGCCGGCGAGAGCCAGGTCGAGACCATCGGCGGCGACGACAACGAGGAGCTCGCGCGGCGGTCCCAGCGCCTGCTGCGCAACTACAAGATCCAGGAAGTCATTAAGCGCCGGCAGATCCTGCTGGTACAGGTGGTCAAGGAAGAGCGCGGCACCAAGGGCGCGGCGCTGACCACCTACCTCTCGCTCGCCGGGCGCTACTGCGTGCTGATGCCGAATACCGCGCGTGGCGGCGGTGTCAGCCGCAAGATCACCAACGCCAAGGACCGCAAGCGCCTCAAGTCGATGATCGACGAGCTCGAGCTGCCGGAAGGCATGGGGTTGATCGTCAGGACGGCGGGCAGCGAGCGCACCAAGGCCGAGATCAAGCGCGACTGCGACTATCTGATCCGGCTTTGGGATTCGATCCGCGAGACGACGCTGAGCTCGACCGCGCCTTGCCTGATTCACGCCGAAGCCGATCTGATCAAGCGATCGATCCGCGATCTCTATGCGCGTGACATCGAGGAGGTGTTGGTCGAAGGCGAGGAGCAGTACAAGGCCGCCAAGGACTTCATGAAGATGCTGATGCCGTCGCACGCCAAGCGGGTGCAACGGTACAAGGCCGATGACGGCCTGCCGCTCTTCCAGAAGTCCCAGGTCGAATCCCAGCTCGACGCCATGCACTCGCCGATGGTGCCGCTCCGATCCGGCGGCTCCATCGTCATCAACCAGACCGAGGCTCTGGTCGCGATCGATGTCAATTCCGGCCGCGCGACACGCGAACGTCACATCGAGGAGACCGCGCTCAAGACTAATCTGGAGGCGGCTGACGAGGTCGCCCGCCAGCTGCGCCTGCGAGATCTTGCCGGCCTCATCGTCATCGACTTCATCGACATGGAGGACGGCCGCCACAACCATCAGGTCGAACGCCGGCTCAAGGATGCGATGCGTCACGATCGCGCCCGCATCCAGATCGGGCGGATCAGCGCCTTCGGCCTGCTTGAGCTGTCGCGCCAGCGCTTGCGGCCAAGCCTGGTCGAGGCCTCGACGACGCTCTGCCCGCATTGCGGAGGGACCGGGCACATCCGCTCGACCGAGTCGACCTCGCTTCACGTCCTGCGCGCGATCGAGGAGGAGGGCGCCAAGCGGCGTGCCTCCGAGATCGTGGTCTACGTGCCGGCCGGCGTTGCGCTTTACATCCTCAACCACAAGCGCGCGACGCTTGCCGACATCGAGACTCGCCACGGCCTGAAGATCTTCCTCGGCCAGGACGACCAGCTGGTGCCGCCGAACCATCGCATCGAGCGGCTCAAGATCCGCGATGCCCAGACCCAGCCGCAACAGCAGGAGCCGCGCCCGCAGCTGGCTCAAGCGCCTGAATTGCCGCCGTCGGGCGATGAGGAGGACGACGAGGGCGAGGCGCCCCAGCGGTCGCGGCAGCCGGACGAGGCTCAGCCTCACGCCCAGCAGCCGGGTGATCGGGGCGAGGAGCGTGGCCGCCGCCGCCGCCGCCGCCGTCGTCGTCGCGGGGGTGATCGCCAGCAGCAGCACGGCGAGGGCACGCTGCCGGCCGCGACATCATCTGCCGAGGCCGCGGCCTTCGCGCCCGAGCAGGAAGGCGATACCCAGATCGCGGAGCGCGACGAAAGCGAGGATCGCGCTCCGGCGCAAGGCTCGACGCCGATGCAGGGCGAAGACGGCGAGGGTGGCCGTCGCCGTCGTCGTGGCCGCCGCGGCGGCCGTCGTCGTGGCCGTCGCGAGGACGGCGACAGCCAGGCGATCGACGCGGCATCGCCGCCCGCCGAGGCACCGGCGCCAGATGCTGCGCCGCCGCCTGCCCCGGCCTTCCAGCCGCCGCCTTACCAGCCGCCCTATCAGCCCGCCTACCAGCCGACCTCGGTTGCCGACCAGGTGCTCTCCGCCTTCGAGCAGCTTGAGACGCAGGCGTCTTCGCCGCGCGCCGCGGCACCGGAGCGGTCGGCGGCGGCCGAGCCGGTTGCGCCCATCGATCCCAATCCGCCGGTGCAGCTGATCGGTGGCGACGCCACCGTGACGCCGAAGCGCGGCGGCTGGTGGCGCCGAAGATAGGATCGCCTTCGCGAGACGAAGAAGTCCTCCCTCAAAGGAGGCCTTCTTGCTCTGCGGCGACGTTGGAAACCTGAGGGTTGAGTTTCGGGGAGGTAGAACGGACCGACTTGAGGACCGCGGATCGTTGGTTCAGGCGTCGCAGCCTTGGAGAAAGACGCAGCCCGTCTTGTTCTCGTTGAAATAGTGTATATCTCATAAATTCCGATGGGGCTGTCCCAGATAACTACCTGAGATGACGCTTAACCCATTGTTTGATCTGGGTTAGTTGCTTGGATGGGTCACTGGTGTTGAAGCGCCACTCGCACTCTTTCAAGAATAGCCCGAAATGGGCCTTCGGGACACCGTTGAACTTGCGCATGTGGCGCTTGGCCTGGTTCCAGAAGTTCTCGATGCCGTTGATGTGATTCTGCCGATCAGCGAAGAGCTCGGAGTGATTGATCCGGAAGTGCTTGAAGTCGGATACGTCGAGCACGTTGTAGCCCTTCCAGCAATCGGAATAGAC
>VGEN01000171.1 GCA_016869285.1 Alphaproteobacteria bacterium | reverse complement strand
TGGCTGGGGGACTAGGATTCGAACCTAGACTGGCGGAGTCAGAGTCCGCTGTCCTACCGTTAGACGATCCCCCAACGGCAAGTGCCGGCTGTCTATCACAGGCCGCCGGTCCTGCAAATACCCGGCCAGGCCCTCGGAGCTCGCTATTCTTCAGGTTTCTCCGACGTCCGCCAGCGGGCAGAGCGCGACTCGGGCATCGGAAAGGCCTTCTGGGTTTCCCTGAGGATCAGGTCGATGGCCTTGAGATCGTCCATCATCTCCTTTTCCTCGCCCAGCATCGCCGCCGCTTCGGGTGCGGCGATGCTCAAGCGCACGATCCCGCTCAACCGGCGGACCGCCTCGAGGAACTCGACGTCGTGGATGCCGCCGAGCGAGTTGGTGTTCCAGGAGAGCGAGCCCGAGACGGCTTTGACCAGCGCCACATCGCGCCCGATCTGCTGACGGACGTCGTCCCTGAGCTTCCGCGAGGTCACCAGCTTGGAGTAGACCAGCCGGCATAGCGACTGGATCGCCCGCCTCAGCGGCACACGGGGCAGGCTGTCCTCGCCGCGCTTCACCCTTCCTCCGCAAGCGGCGCTCGACCCGGCGCCGCCAGACATTCCGAATCTGCTAAAGACTACAGACGCCACACATCCGGTCCAAGCCCCAGCCGGCGCGGCAAGGCCGACCGGACTATTCCAGGGTCCCGGCATGCTCGAAACCCTCGTCGTCCTGCTCGCTGCCTCGGTGCTCTTCGTGCCGCTGTCGCGCCGCTTCGGCTTCGGCAGCGTGCTGGGCTACCTAGTCGCCGGCGCCGCGATCGGCCCCTCGGCCCTCGGCCTCGTCGCCGATGTCGACCAGATCGCCCGCGTCTCCGAGCTCGGCGTGATCATGCTCCTGTTCCTGATCGGCCTCGAGCTTCGCCCGCAGCGCCTCTGGGTCATGCGCCGCGCCATACTCGGCCTCGGCGCCGGACAGATGGTCCTGACCGCGATCGCGATCGCCATTGGCGTGCGCTTCCTCGGCGCCGACTGGACCACGGCCTTGGTGCTCGGCGCCGGCCTCTCGCTCTCCTCGACCGCAATCGTGCTCCCCATGCTGGCCGAGCGCGACCTGCTTGCCTCGCATGCCGGCCGCGACGCCTTCTCGGTGCTGCTGTTCCAGGACCTTGCCTTCATCCCTCTGGTCGCCGCCGTGCCGCTGCTCGCCGGCGGCTCGATGGCAGAGGCCGTTTCCTGGCAGAACGTCGCCGGCGCCATTGCTGCCGCCGTCGCCATCGTCGTCGTCGGCCACTTCGTCGTCGGCCCGATCTTCCGGCTGATCGGCGGCGCCAGGACGCCTGAGGTCTTCACCGCGATGGCGCTGCTAATCGTTGTCGGAACCGCGGCGGTCGCGCACACCGCCGGGCTTTCGACCTCGCTCGGTGCCTTCCTCGCCGGTGTGCTTCTGGCAGATTCCACCTATCGCCACGAGCTGCAGGCCGATATCGAACCCTTCGAGGGGCTGCTGCTCGGCTTCTTCTTCATGTCCGTCGGCATGTCGGCCAATCTAGCGCTGGCACTGGCCGAGCCCGGCGTGATCGTCCTCGGTGTCATCGCTCTGATCCTCTTCAAATACGCGATCGTCTTCGCGCTCGGCCGCATCGCCGGCCAGGACAACCGCAAAGCCCTCCGTTTCGCCGCAGCTCTGCCGCAGGGAAGCGAGTTCAGCTTCGTCCTCTTCGGCGTCGCGGTCGCCGCCGGCGCCATCGCGGACACGGTCGCCGACCGTGCCATGGTGGTGGTCGCGATCTCGATGGCGGCGACACCTCTCCTCTCTTCGCCGCCTCGGAGAAGTTCCTCATATCCCGCATTGCCAAACCGATCCGGCCCGAGGACGACCGCATCGAATCCGATGCAACACCGGTGATCATTGCCGGCTTCGGCCGCATGGGACAGATCGTCGGGCGCCTGTTGCGCCTGCAGGGCATAACTTTCACCGCCCTCGAAAACGATCCTGACCAGGTGCAGGTGCTCCGGCGTTTCGGCACCACCGTCTATTTCGGCGATCCCACGCGCCTCGAGCTGCTGCGTGCCGCCGGCGCCGACGAGGCCAAGGTCCTGGTCATCGCCGTCGACGACACCGAGGAAACGCTAAAGCTGGCCGAGGTCGCGAAGCGTCACTTTCCGCATCTCAAGGTGATGTCACGCGCCCGCAACCGCCGTCATGTGCACCTTCTGATGGATCGAGGGCTCACGCAGATCGTACGCGAGACCTTCCATTCGAGCCTCAAGCTCTCGGAGATGGTGCTGACCGAGCTCGGCGTGCCGCAAGACCGAATCCGGCGCGCACTCGATCTCTTCGCTGATCATGACGAGCGCGCGCTCGCCCAAGCGCATGCCTTCTACGAGGACGAGCGCAAGATGATCCAAAGCGCTAAGGATGCCGCGGACGAGCTTACGACCCTCTTCGAGGCGGACAGGCGCTGACCGCCTCCTATCCCCTCTCCGGTGCGAAGCGCGGGGGAGGGAGTAAGACGGATTCAGCTCTTCGTGATATTCCAGAACACGATCACGCTGGCATTGACCACGCCCTGGACGTTCGCGCGCCAGGCATAGGGCGACTGGAACTGGCCGGTGAGCCAGTAGGGGAGAAATTCCCAAAGCCGCTTGTGCAGCGCCTCGGCCAGGCGCTTCTGCTCGGCCGGGTCGACTGCAGCCAGGAACGCCACCTTGAGCTTCTCCGCTTCCTCATCGCAGGGCCAGCCCGGCCAGTTGCGCCCGCCGCAGGCGGTGTCGGAAGCGAAGTTGATCAGGGGGTGGAAGACGAGGCCGTTGGAGATCGTCGTCGGCGCGATGTGCCAGCCGCCCTGCTCCGGCGGGTCCTTCTTGGACCGGCGTGCCAGCAGGGCATTCCACTCCATGCCCTGGAGGTCGACATTGACGCCGATCGAGCGGAGCTGGCCAGCCGCCACCTCGGCCAGCGAGTTGATCGCCTGGCTGCTGGTCGGCGCTAGAATGACAATCTTCTCGCCCTTGTAGCCAGCTTCGGCGAGAAGCTGCTTCGCCCGCTCCTTGTTCGGCGTCCGATAGGGCTCGCTTCCGGCTTCGGTGCCGAAGGGCGTGCCGCAGAAGAAATAGGCGTGGCAGGTCCGCCACCACTTCTCGTCATTGCCGACGCTGGCACGCAGGAAATCCTTCTGGTCGAACAGCATCGCCACCGCCTGGCGTGCCTTCTCGTTGTTGAAGGGCGGATGCAGGAAGTTCGGGCGCAGCGCGCCGTAGCCGCCCTTGTCGATCGGGCGGACGACGATGTCCTTGTTGCGGCTGAGCTGGGGAATGAAGTCGTTCGGCGTCGTGTCGAGCAGATCGACCTCGCCCTGGATCAGCGCGTTGACAGCCGTCGCCGGGTCGGGGATCACATGCCACTCGGCTCGGTCGATCTTGACGACCTTGCCGCCGGAAAGCCCGCTCGGCGCCTCGGTGCGCGGCACATAGTCGGTGTTCTTGACATAGACGACGCGGCTGCCGGGCTTCCATTCCGACGCCACGAACTTGAACGGGCCGGACCCTACCATCTCGGTCACGCCCCTGGCCGGGTCGGTCGCCGCCTCCTTCTCGCGCATGATGATCGGGATGGTGCCGGCCGAGGCGCCGAGCGCGAACTCGACCCAGCCGGCCGGCTGCTTGAGGATGATCGCGATCGTGTGGTCGTCGACGGCCTTGATCTCGCCGGTGAACTCGGCGAGCTTGCGCCCGGCGACGTCGCGCACCATCCAGCGCTTGACCGAGGCGACGACGTCGGCCGAGCGCACCGGAGACCCATCATGGAACCTGAGCCCCGGCCTCAACGTCATTGTGAGGCCCAGCCCATCCGGTGAGCGCTTGGACTCGCCGACCATCTGCGGGCGGACGTTCAGCTCTTCGTCCCACGCATAGAGCGTGTCGAAGATCATATTGCCGTGGTTGACGGTAATCCGCGCCGTCGTCTGGATCGGATCGAGGGTCGAGAGATCCGCATGCGGCACGATCCGAAGCGTCGTCTGCGCCAGGGCCGGGGCTGCCCCGATGACGAGCGCGGCTGCGAGTACGCGTGTCTTCCAGGTCATGATCCCTCCGATCAGTTGGGCATGAGCGCTTCAGGCAGATGGCGGAAGGTGAAGTTCCGCATGTCGATCGTCGCCGGGCCCGGCGCGTCGCAGTCGATGATGGTCTTCACGTAAGGCAGCAGGCCGGCGCGGATGTGGTTCTTGGCCTTGACGCAGAGGAGGCGCAGCTTCGACGGATCGATGCCGTGCATGAGAAGAAAGCCGGGATCGTTCGGCGAGACGCAATGCTCGGTCAGGATCACCTTGATGCCGCGCACGTCGAGCAGCGCAGTGCGGCCGAGCGAGACCTCGAGATGAGTCGACATCGGCCCAACATTCCTGAAGCGCCCGTCGGTCAGCATGACGACCTTGCCCTGAACCGGCACCGGATCGCCGAACAGGTCGGAAAGCTTGCCGCCGAGCTTGATATCGAGAGTGGCGCCGATACCCGCCTTGTGCGCCTCGGCGACCGCCGGCTCGTCGCGGAAGAAGGCGAAGGCGGTCGGCACGTCCGGCTTCGCCTCGATCAGGGCGCGGAAGAGGCCCGGCGTGTCGCCGATGCCGCCGGAGCCCGGATTGTCCGAGTTCTCCAGCACGACTGCGCATCCCGGCGGCGAGGCGAGCGCCTTCCGGATCGCCTCGGCCGGCGTCGGCAGCTCCATTTGGAAGCGCGGCGCCCGCTTCAGCATCTCGCCCGCGACCTCGCGCGCAACGCGTTCGGCGAGCGCCGCGTCGCCATCGGCATGCACCATGATCGAGCCGCCGGCGTAGGGCGTGTCGGCATAGGGAAAGCCACCGAACACCGTCACGTCGAGCACGCCGTATTTCTTCTCGGCGGCCGCGGCGATCGCCTCCATCTCGGCCATGGGACCGTCGCCGGTCGTCCGCATGTTGACGCTCGGGAACAGCGCCTCGACCCGCGCCAGCGCGCCGATCGGACGGATCCTTCCGTCGACGGCGGCAGTCAGCAGCCTGAGCGTCTTCTCAGTCGTCTCATACATATCGACGTGAGGATGCGTCTTGTAGCCGACGGCGACTGTCGCGACCTTGATCTGCGCCTCGCCGAGGTTGCCGTGCAGATCATAGCTGACGCCGATCGGCGTCCTGCCGACGACCTTGCGCACGCGATCAATGACCTCCTCGTCCGCCTTCGGGTTGCCGGCGCACAGCATGGCGCCGTGCAGGCAGAGATAGACCGCATCCCAGCTCTGGCCGCGCAGACCGCCAAGGATCTCGCCCATGATCTTCTCGAAGGTCGCGTCGGTCACCGGCCCTGCCGGGTTCGCCGCCGCCGAGGTCAGGAAGGTTCCCTGCCACTCCGGATGCCCCTTGAGAAAGTCGAGGACGGCGCCGAGCGAGGTGCGCGTCCCGGCATAACGCTCGGGCACCGCGTTGCCGCGATACCAGCCATAGGCCTCGAATTCGGCATCGCCGGTCTCGCCCGGCGTGAAGGAATTGCTCTCATGCGCAAACTTCGCGATGGCGAGGCGCTTGACCATCACGGTCTTCCTGCATCGACGAAGGGGAAGACGCGATCGGTCGGCACATGCCTGTAGGGCAGCGTCGTCAGGTCGGCAGGGCCCCAGTCCGGCGTGTCGACGATCAGTATGTCCTCGGCCAGCGGCTGATAGACGGCCCGGAAGTGCGTTTTCGAGCGCAGCACGATGATCGGGAAATCTTCCGCCTTCAGGCCGAACTGGGCAAAGCAGTCGGTATCGAGCGCGGTTATCGGGTTGGTCGTGAGGCTGACGAAGATGCCGCCCGCGTCGATCAGCGCCGTCGGGCCTAGGCGCACCTCGGAGCCGCGGCCGACCGGACCGGTGGTGCGGTAGGTCAGATCGCCGGCGAAAAGCACCTTGCCGCTGAGCGTCGCCGGCCCGCCGGCGCGGTCGGAGGAGAAGCCGCCGGCCTTGATCGAGACCGTCGCTCCCTTCCCTGCCGCGACCGCCTCGGCCGCCGCCTTCGGGTCCCAGAGATAGGGCACCATCGCCTTGCGCACGCCGCGGCGGATCAGCTCCTTCAGCACATGCGTGGAGTCGTTCAGTCGATCTGCATGTTCCAGCAATACGATCGGCTTGGTCGCCGAGTTGGAGCGGCGCAGCGCCTCGTCGACGCCTTGGCTCAAGGTCAGCACGAGGTCGCGCTTGTAGAGCTGGTGGCGTTCGTAGTGGATCTTGAGCGAGAGGTCGTCGACGGCCTTCTGCGCGATCGCCTTGTCGTCGGCGACGGCAACCACCGAGAAGCCGGTGTTGGGCGCATCCGCATAGGAAAAGCCGGCGAAGATGGTGACATCGTGCAGGCCTGGCACGCACGAGGGCATGTCGATCGACTCGCGCACGAGCCCGGCCAGCGGCTCCAGGTTCGTAGCGCTGAAGATGCTCGGCACCATCACGCCCGGCCGTGCGATCGCGGTTGCCGGCTTCTTTCCGGTCTTGAGCCAGCGCACGAGACAGCGTGCCGCGCGCGCACCGGTCTCGCCCATGTCGGTGTGCGGCGAGTAGTGGTAGCCGAACAGCGCATCGGCGTGACGCAGGATCTCCTCATCCAGGTTGCCGTGATAGTCGAGTCCGACGACGATCGGCATTTCGGGTCCGACGACGCGCCGCACTTCGCGCACGACATCGGCGTCCGGATCAGTGCGCGTGACCGTGGTCATAGCGCCGTGGAGCGCCAGCAGCACGCCGTCGATGCGGTCCTTGACCCGGGCGATGCCCTCGCAGATGACGCGGCAATAGTGATCGAAGGCCTCGTCGGTCGCCGAGGCGGCGGCGCCGGCGCTGGTCGAGACGATGCCGGTCATCTCGATGCCCTCAGCCTCGCAGACCTCGACGAAGCCACCGATGATCTGATTGGTGCCGCGATGGCCGTCGATCACGGCGCGGCAGTGGAGCTCGCGCCGCTGGAAATCGGCGAGCGTCGTCGGCTGGGGGAGGAAGCTGACGGACTCCAGCATGAATCCGGCGATGGCGACGTGCATCCGGCAAGCCTAGGCAGAGGTTGCGAGAGCGGGCAAGGACAAGCGGCTGAAGCCGGTTTAAAGTGACGCACCTCCCCCGCCCGCCTATCCAAGAGGCCGCCATGCTTCCCGACCCTCGCAGCCATCGCCCCCTGATCATGGGGCGCCGCGGCGCCGTCGCCACCAACCACCCGCTGGCGACCCAGGCCGGCTTCGATGTGCTGCGCGCCGGGGGCAACGCCATCGACGCAACGGTCGCGATCTCTTTCGCGCTGGGCGTGGTCGAGCCGATGATGTCGGGGATCGGCGGCGACGGCTTCTATCATGTGTGGCTGGCGAAGACCGGCAAGGCCACGGTCTACAACGGCACCGGCGCCGCGCCGGAGCAGGCCACCGTCGAGCGCTACCGCAAGGAAGGCGGCATTCCGGTGACCGGGCCGCTCTCAACCTCGATTCCTGCCACCGTCGCCGGCATCGGCGCGCTCCACAAGGCCCATGGCAAGCTGCCCTGGTCCCAGCTCTTCTCGACCGCGATCGACTATGCCCGCAACGGCTTCGCCGCGACCCACGGCTATTCGCATTTCGCCGGCGAGTACGAGAAGATCCTTTCCGCCGATCCGCGCAGCCGGAAGGTGTTCCTCGATCCGAAGACCGGCAAATCGCCTGAGGTCGGCAGCCTGATCGTGCAGGAAGATCTGGCGCGGACCCTGGAAGAGATCGCCGCCGACGGCTTCGAGACGATGTACCGCGGCAAGCTCGCCAGACGGCTCGCGGCCGCGTGCAAGCAGCAGGGCGTGCTTCTGACCGAACGCGACCTCGCCGGCTGCCAGGCTGAGGAGACGCCGCCGGTCGGCATCAAGTACCGCGGCTACGAGGTGACGCAGTCGCCGCCGAACTCGACCGGCTTCGTTATGCTGCAGGAGCTCAAGATCGCCGAGCGCTTCGACTTGAAGAGCCTGAAGCCGGGCTCGGCCGAGCTCGTGCACATCCTCGTCGAGGCCCGCAAGCGCGCCTTCCTCGACCGCGAGCGCTACGGCACCGATCCGCGCCACGGCAAGGTGCCGCTGGAGAAGCTGCTCTCGGATGCCTATGCTGATGAATGCGCCGCGGCGATCGACCGCAACCGCGCCTCGGCGCCGGAGCCGTTCTCGGCCGCGGCCGGCGGCGACACCACCTATTACTGCGTCGTCGATGCGGAGGGGAACGCGGTCTCGGCGATCCAGTCGATCAACTCAGGTTTCGGCTCAGGCGTGACCGCCGGCGACACCGGCATCCTGCTCAACAACCGCATGGCCTATTGGCATCTGGAAGACGGCCACCCCAACCAGCTCAAGCCGGGCAAGCGCGTGCGCCACACCATGAATTCGCCGATGGTGCTGAAGGACGGCAAGCCGTGGTGCGTCTTCGGCACGCCCGGCGCCGACAACCAGGTGCAGGTGAACTTCCAGGTATTGGTGGCGATGCTGGAGCATGGTTACGACCCGCAGCAGGCGCTGGAGATGCCGCGCTGGACCTGCATGCAACCGGGGCAGGCCGCCAACTACCCGCATACCGGCGAGGACTCGGTCACGCTCGAAGGCCGCTTCTCCAAGGAGGCGATCGAAGGCCTCAAGCAGAAGGGCCACAAGGTGAAGGTGGTCGGCGGTCTCGAAGGCCCGTGCAGCGTCGAGGCGATCCGCATCCTGCCCAACGGCGTGCGCATGGCGGGTTCCGACCCGCGCCGCGACGGCTGGGCGCTGGCTTACTGAGATGAAGCCGATCAACCGTGCCCTGGGCGGCGGCGGCGCCCGCACTGCGGTCGCGGCTCATTCATAAACTCAGAAGAGGCTGCCTAGGTTCATGCGGGTCATGGGTATCAACACCGGGCACGACGCCACGGTGACGCTGGTCGAAGACGGTCGCATCGTTCTCAACCTCGAGCTCGAGCGCTTCACCAAGGTCAAGAACGACTACGGTTACTCCGAAGAGTTCGTCCGCCTGTGCCTAGACCGCGCCGGCTGGCGCGTGTCGGATATCGACCTGATGGGCCTGCATTCGATCTGGGACAAGGCGCACGACGACTTCAAAGGATTT
>VGEN01000170.1 GCA_016869285.1 Alphaproteobacteria bacterium | reverse complement strand
AGACGACTTCGACCTTGATCGGGCTGTCCTTGGCCTGGACCCTCGACACCAGCACATAGGGTTTCGGCGTGTAGAACTTGATCCCGGTTTCCTTATTTCTCGCGGTCTGATCGTCATAGAACGAGATATGGCCGCAGGCGCCGACGCTCAACGCCGCCGCAAGCGCCATGATCCGCGCTGCACGCTTGGTGGCTCCCTCCTCTTCCCTTCTGCCATAAGACCGCGCCACAACCCAGGCGCGAGTAAATTCTAACGAAGGAGAGAGTGCCGCGGCACCGCGGCGGCGACCCAAGCGGCACCGGCCAGCAGCATCGCCGTCGTCACCACGAACACCCAGGGCAGCCCGGCATAGGCGGCGATCACGCCGCCCGAGGCCGGGCCTAGCGAGTTGCCGAGAAAATACGCCGATGAGGTGACGCCGAAGGTCATGCCGCGCTCGGAGGCCGGCGTCACCTTGGCGATCAGCGCATTGGTGATCGGGACGATGCTGCCGACGAAGAGGCCGAGGGAAAGGCGCTCGATGACGAAGCCCCAGTAGGAGCCGGCCCAGGCCTGGGGTGCGGTCGCCAGCGCGGCGCCGACGAGCGCCACCACGAGCACCGCCTTCTCGCCGTAGCGGTCGCCGGCGCGGGCGAGCAGCGGCACGGCGGCGACGCCGGCCAGGCCCGTCACCGAGAGCGCGACGCCGCCCAAGGTCGCCAGATTCGGCTGGTCGCCGACGATGTTCTGCACATAGAGCGCGACGATCGGCTGCACACCCTGGGTCGCGAACTGGCTGAGGAACAGCACGGTCACCAGCACCATCATGCCCGGGATGCCGCCGACCTGGCGAAACGCAGCAAGCACCGGCGTCTTCGGCTTGTTCTCCGGGCGCGTGAAGGTTTCCGGCACCGACCGCCAGCAAAGGAGCGTGGCCGCGAGCGAGAGCGCGCCGCTGACGAAGAAGGGTATGCGATAGCTGGCGGTTACGTCCGCGAGCGCGCCGCCGAGAACCGGGCCGAGCAGCGAGCCGATCAGCTGTCCCGAGCTCATCAGGCCGAGCGCATAGCCGAGCCTCGAGCGCGGCACCTGGGTCGAGATCAAGATCACCGAAGCGGCGGAGAAACCGGCGAAGGCTCCCATCAGTATCCGCGCACCCAGAAGGTGCCAGACCGACTGCGCGATGCCCATCAGCGCCGTGCAGACGGCGATCGCGATGCAAGATCGGAGCACCATAAGCTTGCGCCCGTATCGGTCCGCCATGCGGCCCCACAGGGGCGAGACCAGCGCCGCCATGAGCGAGGTGATGGCCGTGAGCGCGCCGGCCCAGAGATAGAGCTGCCGGTCGTTGGCGATCCCGACCTCCGGCAGGAACAGCGGCAGGATCGGGCTGACGAAGGTGAAGGACAGGCTCATCACGAGCTGCACCGCCACCATCGCCGCGAGGGTGCGCCGCCAGTCGGGCGAGCCGTCGTCTCCCTCAGGAGCTGCGGTCACCGCGCCGCTCATGCGCGACGTGCGATCGCCTGCTGGACGCCGCGCAGGTAGCCGATGGTGAAGATATGGCCCTGAATGCCGTAGCCGGCGGGCATCTCGTCACCGTCGGTCGCCAGCAGCGGTGCGTGGTCGGGCCGGACGAAACCGCCGAAGCCGCGCCGCTCGAAGGCGCCGACCAGGCCTGGAAGGTCGATCCGGCCTTCGTCCGGGAAGGTCTCGATGAAGTCTGCCGGTATTCCCTCGATGTTGCGCACATGGACATAAGGCACGCGGTCGATGAAGCGCTCGAACAACGCCACGACGTCGACACCGAGCTCGCCGAAGCAGCCGGCGCAGAAGGTGACCGCATTGCTCGGGCTGGAAGAGAGCGCCAGCAGCCGCTCGAAGCTCTCGACCCGGTCCATGATCCGCTCCAGGCCGCAGAGCGGCGACATCGGCGGGTCGTCCGGATGCATCGCCATCTTGACCCCGGCCGACTCCGCTACCGGCAGCACGGCTTCGAGGAAGCGCTCGAGGTTCCGCCACATCGCCTCGCGCGGGATCGCTTGCTCGTCATGCGGCATGGTCCTTGGCCCGATATCGGCCAGCGCGAAGCGGCTGGTCTTCGCTCCGCCCCGCGCCCTGGCGTCGAGGTCGGTGCGGATGACCATCGCGTCCTCGCTGACCTGCGGCATGAAGTTGTAGGCGATCACGCCGACCCCGAGGTCGCCGAGGATGCGGAGGATGCGCTTGTAGCGCTCGGTCTGCGCTTGCCAGCCCTTCTTGCCGAGCACGATGCGGTCGATCGCCGGGCCGGACTCGGCAATCGCCCAGGCAAGATCGAACTCCCGGTAGCGGTCACGGATCGCCTTAAGGTCGTCCGCCGCCTCCGGTAGATCGTCCATCGCGTAGTGAACGACATGGTCGACGCCGATCT
Source organism: Alphaproteobacteria bacterium (assembly GCA_016869285.1). GTDB lineage: Bacteria > Pseudomonadota > Alphaproteobacteria > SHVZ01 > SHVZ01 > SHVZ01. The sequence continues at coordinate 6,841 of VGEN01000170.1, read as the reverse complement.
GCTTCATGGTGCGGAGGTGGCGCTCGTTGCCCGTCGTGGCGACCATGGCGAACTTCGTTGAAGACAAGGCGATCCTCGGGCTGTCGTGGAGGGATGAAGATACTCGTCCGCCTCAGGCGGAATCGAGGCCGAAGCGGCGGCGGTGGAAGTCGGCCAGCGCCTTGCCGGCGCTGGAGACCAGGAAAACGAGGGCAATGTAGATGATGGCCGTCGCGGTCAGGACCTCGATCGGCTCGTACCAGACATTGACCAGCTTCATCGCCTGGAGCATCAGGTCCGGCACGGTGATCACCGATACCAGGGTCGAGGACTTCACGATCACCGTGAACTGGTTGACGATCGAAGGCGCGACGGTCAGCAGTGTCTCGGGCAGCACGATGCGCCGGTAGACCTGGAACGAGGACATGCCGACGGAGTAACCGGCCTCGCGGTGGCCGCGCGGCACGGCCTCGATGCCGGCGCGGAAAGTCTCCGCCAGGTATCCGCTCGACTGCAGCCCGAGCGCCACCCAGCCCGACGTGAAGAAGCTGTTGGGCCAGCCGAACAGCTCGGGCCAGACATAGTTGACCCACATGAGCTGCACGAAGATCGGCGTCGCGCGGAAGAACTCGATCAGCGCCACGGCGACCGGGCGCAGCGGCCGGACATGCAGCCGTACCAGGCACAGGACCAGGCCACCGACGATCGCGAGCGCAAAGGCGAGGAGGCAGATCTCTACCGTGACCGTCAGCCCCTGCCAGAGAAGCCCGCGCTGGTTCCAGACCAGACGCTCCCAGTTGCTCATGGCCGCGCATCCTCAGGCATAGATCTTCTGCCGCCAATGCTCCGAAAGCCGGCGCAGGCTGCCGGCGACCAGATAGATGACGACGAAGTATGTCAGCGCCGCCCAGGTATAGAGCGGCAGCGGCCGCATCTCCTGCTGCGTCACCATCGAGACCTGGTACATCAGGTCGGGCACCGCGATCAGCGAGACGATTGTCGTCGCCTTGAACAGCGAGACGAACTGATTGACCGCCTCGGGTAGCATGCGGCGGACCACCTGCGGCAGGATGATGCGCACGAGGATCGTCGTCTCGCCCATGCCGCAGGCGCGTGCGGCATCGAGATGCCCCTGGGGGATCGACTGGATGCCGGCGCGGAAGGTCTCGGCGAAGTAGCCGCTGTAGACGAACCCCAGCGCGATCACCGCCGACACGAAGGGCGAGAACTCGACGCGCTGACCGATCAACTTGCCGAGCAGCAGCGGCAGGACGAAATGCACCCAGACGATCATGATGTAGTCGGGCGCGTTGCGGAACACCTCGACGTGAAGCGTCCCGACCCAGCGGAACGGCCGGGCGCGGTTCACGCGCAGCAGGGCCGCCGCCAGCCCGATGAGCAGCGCCACCGCCGCCGCGGCGAAGAAGACATAGGCATTGAACGCGAGCCCGCGCAGCAGGACCAGGCGGTACTCCCAGAACAGTGCGGGATTGAGGGCGTCGATCAGGGCGTCGGACAAGCGTCGGGCCTATTGCAGCTTCTTCGACAGGAACTGGCGGCAGCGTTCGGATCTGGGCGCGCCGAAGACCTGGTCTGGCAAACCCTCCTCCTCGATCTGGCCGTTGTGCAGGAAAAGGACGCGGTCGGAGGCTTCGCGGGCAAAGGCCATCTCGTGGGTCACCACGATCATCGTGGTGCCGTCGGATGCCAGCTCGCGCATTACCGTCAGCACCTCGTCGGTCAGCTCCGGATCGAGCGAGGAGGTCGGCTCGTCGAACAGCATGGCCTTGGGCTGCATCGCGAGCGCGCGTGCAATGGCGACGCGCTGCATCTGCCCGCCCGAGAGCCGCGCCGGATACTCCTTGCCCTTTTCCGACAGGTGCACGCGCGCCAGGCACTCCTCGGCGAGCGCCAGCGCCTCCTTGCGCCTCATGCCGCGCACGCGTATCGGCGCCTCGATGACGTTGCCGATCACGGTCATATGGGGCCACAGGTTGAACTGCTGGAACACCATGCCGAGATCGCGCCGCATGCGGCTGATGTCCGAGAGCCGCCCGCCCATCGGTTCACCGTCGATATAGACCTCGCCCGCGCTCGGGGTTTCCAGGCGATTGATACAGCGCAGCAGCGTGCTCTTCCCCGAGCCGCTGGCGCCGATCATGCTGACGACACTGCCGCGAGGAACATCGAACGACACGCCGCGCAGGACCTCGAGCGCGCCGAAGCTTTTGCGCAGGTCGACCACGCGTATCGCGGGAACCGCGTCCATGTCCGGGTCTCCCCCCTGTCCCCTTGCACACAGCGGTACGGCATGATGGGATCGCTCGATCCGTCATGATGGGTCAACCGTCCTTCAATTGGCAACCTCGCGATGACATCCAAACCAGGGAGAGCGACATGAGCGATCAGGTCGGTACGAGCAAACGGGACTTCCTCAAGGGTGCCGCGGCTCTGGGCGCGGCGTCGGGCATGGTGGGCGCGGCCATAGCACCGCGCGAGCTGCTGGCCCAGGTACTTGAGACCGGCGTGCGCGAGGATTCGACGCTCGCCAAGATCCGCAAGGAAGGTGTGCTCCGGATCGGCTACTCGCAGACCGGCCCGTGGTTCTACAAGGACGCCAAGACCGGCGACCTCGGCGGCATCTACAAGGATGTCTGCGACCGCCTGTGCAAGGAGCTCGAGATCAAGCCCGAGTACAAGGAAGTGACCTTCGCCAACGCGACGGTGGGCCTGCGCAAGGGCGACTACGATCTCTATGGCTCGTCGCTGACCTACACGATCCCGCGCGCGCTGACCGTCAACTACGTCGGTCCGCTCTATTCCAAGGGCAGCCTGCTCCTGATCCACAAGGACGACGCTGCTAAGTTCAAGTCGGCCGCTGACTTCAACGATGCCGGCGTGACCTTCTCGATCACCGCGGGCGCCAGCGAGGAGGGGCGCATCCCGATCCTGTGGCCGAAGGCGAAGATGGTCACCACGACCGGCCAGGTCACCCTCGGCGCCGAGCCGGTGCGCGCCAAACGGGCGCATGCCTGGATGAGCGGCGACAGCGACGTCATCCTGTTCGCCAAGCGCAATGCCAACTGGGCGACCGTGTTCGCGCCGAACCAGCCGATCGACAAGCGCCCGAACACCTGGGCCGTGCGCTACGGCGACGCGGAGTGGAAGGCGTTCCTCGACTTCTGGGGGCACTTCGTCGTCGTCAACGGCGAGATGGACCGGCTGTTCGCGCACCACATGGAGAAACTCGGCGCCGCCTGACCGCCGATCCTTCGGACGCCCTCTCCCGCCGAGCGCGGGGGAGGGTTCCGTGGCGGGATGTCCCCGGCTGTTCGATTGCCGGAAGCTTGGCTAGAGTGCGGTCCTCTCGGGGGCTTCGGAACTCTCAATGAAATCGTACTATCGCGTTGTGGTGATCGGCGGCGGCGTCGTCGGCTGCTCGGTGCTGTACCATCTGGCGAAACTGGGCTGGACCGACATCGCGCTGGTCGAGCGGAAGACGCTGACCTCGGGATCGAGCTGGCATGCCGCCGGCATCTTCCATGCGCTGAACGCTGATCCGAACATCGCCGCGCTCCAGGCCTATACGATCAAGCTGTTCAAGGAGATCCAGGCCGAGTCCGGCCAGAATGTCGGGCTCCATATGACTGGCGGCATCAATGTCGCGAGCGCGCCCGAGCGCTGGGAGTGGCTCAAGGCGGCCTATCGCATCTTCCAGACCATGGGGATCGACACCGCCCGCCTCGTCGGCCGCGACGAGATCAAGGCGATGCACCCGTTGATGGATGTCAGCGATGTGCTCGGCGGTCTCTACGACGTCGGCGAAGGCCATGTCGATACCTACGGCACCACCTATGCCTATGCCGGCGCGGCCAGGAAACGGGGCGCGACGATCATCGAGAACAATCGCGTGCTCGAGCTTAAGGCAAAGCCGGACGGCTGGGACGTGATCACCGAGAAAGGCACGATCGGCTGCGAGCATTTGGTGAATTGCGGCGGCCTCTGGGCCAAGCAGGTAGGGCTCATGGCCGGGCTCGACCTGCCGGTGACGCCGATGGAGCATCACTACCTCGTCACCGAGACGATCCCCGAGATCGCGGCGATGAAGCAGGAGCTGCCGCTGATCGTCGATCTCGAGGGCTTCACCTATACGCGCCAGGAGGGCAAGGGCCTGCTGGTCGGACTCTACGAGCGCAATTTCAAGCACTGGCGCATGGAGGGTGCGCCCTGGGATTTCGGCATCGAGCTGAACCAGGAGGACATCGACCGGATCGCGCCCGAGCTCGAAATCGGCTTCAAGCGCTTCCCGGCCCTGCAGCAGGTCGGCATCAAGAGATGGGTCAACGGTTCCTTCACCTTCACGCCCGACGGCAATCCGCTGGTCGGGCGCGCGCCGGGCGTGCGCAACTACTGGACCGCCTGCGGCGTCATGGCAGGCTTTCTCCAGGGCGGCGGCGTCGGCTTGAGCCTCGCCGAGATGATGATCCATGGCGAGCCCTCGACCGACATCTGGGGTATGGACATCGCCCGCTATGGCGGCTGGGCGGCGAACCGCGAGTATCTCCGGCAGACGACCGGGCAGTTCTACTCGCGCCGCTTCGTCATGACCTATCCGAATGAGCAGCTCTGGGCCGGGCGGCCGCTGAGGACGGCGCCCGCCTATGAGGCGATGACCGAGAACGGCATGCGCTGGGGCGCGCTCTGGGGCCTCGAGATCCCTCTCTATGTCGCCCCTTCGAAGGATTTCGAGGAGAAGCCGACGCTCAAGCGCTCGAACGCGCATGACGTCGTCGGGGCCGAATGCCGCAAGACGCGCGAGACGGTCGGCCTGCTCGATACCTCCGCCTTCTCGCGCTACGAGGTCACGGGCCCGAAGGCGCTGGCCTGGCTCGACCGCGTCATGGCCTCGAAGATCCCGGCGCCGGGGCGCTGCGCCCTGGCGCCGATGCTGGCGCCTTCGGGAAAGCTGCGCGGCGACCTCTCGGTGTTCAACTGGGGCGACGGCACCTTCTGGATCATGGGCTCCTATTACCTCCGCGCCTGGCATATGCGGTGGTTCCGCGATCACCTCGAGGACGGCGTCAACCTCCGCGACATCTCCGACGACTGGGTCGGCTTCTCGCTCTCGGGCCCCCGCTCGCGCCAGCTCCTCGAAGCCGTCGTGCAGAACGCCGATGTCTCGAACCAGGGCTTCCGCTTCCTCGCCTGCCGCGAGATCGATGTCGGCTTGAGCCGCGCCAAGGTCGGCCGTCTCTCGGTCAATGGCGAGCTGGGATATGAGATCAACGTGCCAGCGTCCGAGCATCTGACGCTCTATCGCACGCTGAAGAAGGCCGGCGCCGATCTTGGCATGGTCGAGATCGGCTTCAACGCGATGCTGAGCCTGCGCATCGAGAAGTCCTTCGGCCTGTGGAACCGCGAATTCACCCAGGTCTATTCGCCGGGCGAAACCGGCCTCGACCGCTGGATCGCCTTCGACAAGAAGGGCTTCATCGGCCGCGACGCCGCTCTGAAAGAACGCGACCAGGGAACGGCGAAGCGCCGCCTGGTGACGCTGGAGGTAGCGGCCGTCGACGCCGATTCGTCGAGCTGGGAGCCGGTCTGGCGCGGCGACAAGATGGTGGGATACATCACCTCCGGCGCTTACGGCCATACAGTCGGCAAGAGCATCGGCATGGCGCTGCTCGACAAGGCGCACGCCGAGGTCGGCACCGAGCTCAAGACGCATGTCGTGGGCGTGGAGCGGAAGGCGAAGGTGATCGCGCCGTCGCCCTATGATCCCTCAGGTGCGCGGATGAGGATTTGATGGGCTTCGCTTCGCGAAGAACCCACGAGCTCGCTTGTGTCCCCTCTCCCGTGCGAAGCGCGGAGGAGGGTTAGGGTTGGGGCCGGAGCGAAGCGACGGGCGGTCTAAGCCAGTTGCGCCGTCCGCCTCGCTTCGCTCGGGCCCCCACCCTCCCCCGTCTGCTACGCCGCCGGGAGAAGGAGTACGACACGCCCTACGGCAGAATCGCGTCTTCGAACGGCGATCGCGAAAACAGTCTCGCGCCCTTAGCGGTAATCAACACCTGCTGCTCCAGCTTGATACCCTGGCCACCGCCGCGGACGCCGATATAGCTCTCGACGGACACGGTCATGTTCTCCTCGAAGTGCCCGTCATAGCCCCAGGCCGGGAAGTCCTCGACATAGGCGAGGCTGGGATAGGCGTCGACCAGGCCGACCCCGTGCACCATCATCATATAGCGATTGGGCACATATTCCTCGGGCACCGGCCAGCAGCGCTCGGAGAATTCGCGGAAGCTCAGACCCGGCTTCAAGAGCGCCGTGTTGTGCAGCACCTGCGCCTGGGCCAAGGCATAGAGGCGGCGCTGCTCGTCGGTCGGGCCAAGGCCCGGGCAGACATAGCTGCGCGAGATATCGGCCAGATAGCCGCAGGGCCCGACCATGTCGGTGTCGAAGGACATGAGCTCGCCGGCCTGGATGACGCGGTTGCCGGATTCCTGGAACCAGGGATTGGTGCGCGGCCCCGAGGACAAGAGGCGGCACTCGATCCACTCGCCGTCATGGGCGATGTTGGTGTCGTGCAGCACCGCCCAAAGCTGATTCTCGGTGAGACCGGGCCTGAGCTCCTCGCGGATGCGGTCGATGGCGATGTCGCACACATCCATGGAGAGCTGCAGCGCCGCGATCTCTTCCGGCGACTTGATCGCCCCGGCCAGCTCGATCGCCTCCTGGGCATCGAAGAGCTGGATGCCGCGCGCCATCAGGCGCTCGGTCCCCATCGGCTCGCAGCGATCGATGGCAAGGCGACGATTGCCACCGCCATGGTGCCCGACGAGGCTCGCGACCTCCTCGGCCCAGA
>VGEN01000169.1 GCA_016869285.1 Alphaproteobacteria bacterium | reverse complement strand
AGACTCGATGCGGTACGCGCCGTCGTTCCTGCTACGAAATGTTCGATCAGGCGATCCTGCTTCGAGACCCCCAATCGGCTCCGTCGTATCCGTCCCATGATAACTCCATAACCGAGTTATCGGGGACAGCCCCAATCTCTATGCACTGGCGAGTTGAATCCGCGTAGAATTATTTGGCGGAGAGGATGGGATTCGAACCCACGGTAGAGCTTTAGGGCCCTACAACGGTTTAGCAAACCGCCGCCTTCAGCCACTCGGCCACCTCTCCGCCGGGAGCGGTGTTTTCGCACGGCGTATGCGAAGCCCTGCTTAGGCGGGGCCGGCAAGGCTGTCAACGAAAAGGGCGGGCCCGTCGGACTGGTCGGCCGGCTCGTCCACGGATAGGGTCGCATGTCCGCCTGTCCTCGGCCTTTGGAGGGGGTGATGGCCGCCGGCTACTCCGGGAAACCGCTCGCCGCCAAGCTCGGCTTGAAACCGGGTCAGCGCCTGCTGCTGCTCGATGCGTCGAAGCATCTGCTGCCAGAGCTCACCGTCGAAGGCATTCAGCGGACGGTCGACGCGGCGAAGGCGGCAGCTCCCTGCGACATCGTCCACGCCTTCGTCACCGAGGCAGGCAAGCTCGCCCCGCTGCTGGAGCGCCTCAAGGCGATGATCGCCCCCGACGGCATGATCTGGATCTCATGGCCGAAAAAGGCGTCGGCCGTCGCGACCGATGTGACCGAGGATGTGATCCGCGCTCAGGCACTCAAGCTCGGCCTCGTCGACGTCAAGGTCTGTGCCGTCGACCAGATCTGGTCGGGCCTGAAGCTGGTGATCCCGCTCAAGGACCGCCCGAAACCTCAGGCGACGGCGCGACGCGCCGCCAGGCGCTGATAGGCGTAAACCAGAACCGCTGCGCCGAGGCCGATCAGGCTCGATATGAGCTCCGGCGCGATCAGGCAGAGTGCCGCAACGAACAGCAGAGCACGAGCCGGCCAGCCGATGCGCATGCCCGCGTACCAGCCCTCCGTGGAAGAAGCGAGGACGAAGACGCCGAACGAGGCGCTGGCGAAGACGCCGAGGATGTGGAGCCAATCTCCTCTGAACAGAAGCTCGGGTCCGTAGAAGAACATGAAGGGCACGATGAAGGTCGCAAGGCCGAGCTTGAGCGCGATGAACGAGGTCTTCCACGGGTCGGCATTGGCCATGCCTGCCGCCGCGAAGGACGCAAGGGCGACCGGCGGCGTGATTGCCGAGATCACGGCGTAGTAGAAGATGAAAAGATGCGCGGTCAGCGGCGCCACGCCCATCTGGGCGAGGCCCGGTGCCACCACAGACGCGGCGACTGCGTACGCAGCCGTCGTCGGCATGCCCATGCCGAGCACGAGCGCGATCAGCATGGCGAAGACGAGCGCAAGCAGCCGGCTCTCGCCGGCGATTGCCAGGACCATGTTCGAGAAGCGCCCGCCGATGCCGGTCAGCGCAATGACGCCGACAATGATGCCGGCGCAGGCGCAGATCGCCATGAGCTGCACCGCCTCGCGCGCCGAGAGCGCGAAGGTGTCGAGGACGGCGCGCGGTCCCATGCGGTCGGCCTTGGATGACAGCCAGCTCGCCACCACCGCGGCGATGATGCCGACCGATCCGGCGCGAAACACGGAGTAACCGTTGAGCAGCAGCACGATCAGGAGAACGATTGGCAGCAGCAAGTGTCCGCGCTTCATCACCGAGAGGATGGTCGGCAGCTCGCCGCGCGGAATGCCCTGCAGATCGTTCTTGCGCGCATGCAGGTCGCAATGGACGTAGCAGGCGATATAGAACAGCAGCGTCGGGATGATCGCCGCGATGGCGATGTCGGTATAGGGAATGCCGAGGATCTCGGCCATGATGAAAGCGCCGGCGCCCATGATCGGCGGCGTGATCTGGCCACCGGTCGACGACGTCGCCTCGATCGCCGCCGCCGTCGAACGATCGTAGCCGACCCGACGCATCATCGGGATGGTAATCATCCCGGAGGCGACGACGTTGCCGACGGCGCTGCCCGAGATCGTGCCGAACAGGATACCGGAGACCACGGCGACCTTGGCCGGGCCACCCCGCGCCCAGCCGACGAGCGCGATCGAAAGGTCGTTGAAGAACTCGCCGGCCTTCGAGGTGTTGAGGAAGCTGGCGAAGGCGATGAACAGGATGATGTAGGTCGCCGAGACGTCGGTGGTGATCCCGTGGATCCCCTGCATCGAGTAGATGTAGCTGAAGAAGACGTCGGCCGAGATGCCGTTGTGGTGAAGAACGCCCGGCATCCAAGGACCGACGAAAGCATAGACGATGAAGACGCCGGCGAGGATCGGAAGCGCCTCGCCTGCCGCGCGTCGGGTGAGCTCGAGCACCATGAAGGTGCCGCTGGCGCCGACCACCAGGTCTCCCATCGTCGGCAGCACGCCGGAGCGGAACAGAAGGTCGTCGAGGTTGATCGCGATGTAGGCGAGGATGGCGACGCTCGCCGCCATCATCAGCCAATCATACCAGGGAATGCGGTCGCTGTCGGCGCGGCGCCCCGCATAGATGGCGAAGCCGATCACCGAGCCGACCGAGACGTGGAACGTACGGAACACCCACGGGTCGATCGGATGGACGTTGAGCACGACGAGGTGGAAGATCACATAGGCGGCGCCGAGCCAGTAGACGAACTGGCCGATCCAGCCCGGCATCTGGCGTTGGCGCCCGCCATACTCGATGTCGAGTGCCTTCTCAGCTGCGTTAGCCGACAGCGTTTCCTGCGGCTTTGAGGTCATTGCCTTGGCCCCCCGGACTCCCTCTCCCACGCGCAGCGCGGGGGAGGGTTGGGGCGGGGGTCGAGCGAAGCGAGGAACACCGCCGGATACCGTCGCGACCTCGCGTGCTGAATTGGCGCCCTCGTCATAACAGCAGCAACCACCCTCGCTGCGCTCGGCTCCCGCCCCAACCCTCCCCGCGCTGCGCGGGGGAGAGGGGGCGAAACGAGGCCATGCGAACCGACTTACGCTTCTGAACTCAGCCTTTCAGCTCAGCCGGAATCTTGAAGCCCTTCTCCTCGAAGTACTTCACCGCGCCCGGATGGAACGGCAGGAAGGTGTTCTTGGTCACGTTCGCCGGCAGCGTCTCCTTGGCGGCGGCGTGACCCTGCACCATGCGCGGGTTGCTCTCCATCACCGCCTTGACGATGCCGTAGACGATGTCGTTCGGCAGGTCCTTGTGCGCGATCGCGAAGTTGTAGACGCCGAGGGTCGGCTGGTCCTCGGTCAGGGTCTTGTAGGTGCCCTTCGGGATGGTCGCATCCGAGAGTTCCGGCATCTTCTGCTTCAAGGTCGCGATCTGCTCCTTGGTGAAGGTGAAGAAGTTGACCGGGTTCGAGGCTTCGGCTTCCGAGAAGGCCGGGAACGGCAGGCCGGCGGCGAAGCCGAAGCTGTCGATGAGGCCGTCGCCGAGCTGCGAGGTCATGTCGCTGCCGCCGCCGTTGCGGATTGCCGCGACCTTGATGCCGAGCGTTTCCATCATCAGCGGCAGATAGGTGCCGGGCGTGCCCGCGCGCGGGCCGACGCCGAGATTCTTGCCGGCGAGCTGGGCGACCGAGTTGATGCCGCTTTTCTTGAGCGACACGAAGTGGAACATCGTGTCGTACATCGGGAAGATGGCACGCATCGCCTGGAATTTGCGGCCCTGGGTCCAGGCCCCCTCGCCCTTCCAACCCTGTAGCGCCACGCCCATCGTGGTCATGCCGAGATCGACCTGCTTGGTCTCGACCAGGATAATGTTGTGATTGGGGCCGTCGGTCTGGCGCGTCGAGATCGGCACCTTGATCGCGTCGGCGGCGATGTTGGCCCAGACCTGGCCGTAAACGAAGAACACGCCGCCGACCGAGGCAGTGCCAAGGGTCAGCGACTTCGGCTGCGCAGCGGCGGGCAGCGCCATGAATGTGGCGGCCAGCACGAAGGCCGCAAGCTTCGCCAGTGAAAAGCGCATCATATTCTCCCGTTCTGCTGGTCCTGCTGTTCAGGATCTTCAGATTGACGCAGCCAACGTAATCACCGCTCGCGGCCTTGTCCATTCTACCAAGGTTAAGGAACCTTCATCCCCCTCTGCACCGCCGGGCGCGCGGAGAGCGCATCGAACCATCGCTTTACGTTCGAAAATCGCGAGAGCTCGATCTCCTGGTAGTCGTGGCGTGACACCCAGGGATATGTCGCGATGTCCGCGATCGAATAGTCGCCGGCGAGGTGCGAGACCTTGGCGAGCCGCGCATCCATGACGCCGTAGAGCCGCTCGGTCTCCTTGCCGTAGCGCTCGATGCCATAGGGAATCTTCTCGGGCGCGAAGCGGCGGAAATGATGGTTCTGACCGAACATCGGGCCGACCCCTCCCATCTGGAACATCAGCCACTGCAGGACCTCGCTCCTCGCCCTTGGCGCCGCCGGCAAGAACCGCCCCGTCTTCTCCGCAAGGTAGATCAGGATCGCGCCGGACTCGAACACCGAGATCGGCTTTCCGTCCGGCCCGTCCGAGTCGACGATCGCCGGGATCTTCGAGTTCGGGTTGATCGCAATGAACTCGGGCTTGAACTGATCGCCCTTGCCGATGTCGATCTTGTGCACGGTGTAGGGCAGCCCGATCTCTTCGAGCATGATGGAAACTTTGCGCCCGTTCGGCGTGCCCCAGGTGTAGAGGTCGATCATGTGCGGAGAGTTCCAGAGAAATGAGAAGCGCGGAGACTAACACGCGTCTCGTATCCCCTCTCCTGCCGAAGGCGGGGGAGGGTTAAGTGGGGGCCTCGTACGAGTTGAAGAAGCCCCCTCCCCATCCCTCCCCCTGCTCCGCAGGGAGAGGGGGCACGAGGTTACTGTGCCGCGACTGCTGTGTGACGTTCCAGCCCGATCAGGCCGGCGGCATTGAGCCCGAGGATCTGGTCCTTCTCGGCTGCGCTGAGAAAGCTGCAGTATTTCCGCACATAGTCGACGCATTGCTTGTAGGTGCAGAAGCGCTCGACATTCGGCATGTCGGAGCCCCAGACGAGCTTGGCGGCGCCAAGCAGATCGCGCATCTCGCGGATCAACTGCTGCGCCTCCGGATAAGGATAGTCCCACACCCCGCCCCAGGAGATCGGGAACATGACCTCGATCCAGATATTGTCGAGCTTGAGCGTCGCCTTGACCTCATCCGGGAACTCCCAGCTCCCCTTCGGCGCCAGATGGCCGACCGAGGGGCCCATGACCATCAGGAACTTGGTCGTGCGATAGCGGCGGACGAGCCGTCCGAAGGCGTCGAGGTTCGCAAGGTAGCTCGGCTTGTCGTAGTTCGGCGTCGCGTAGAGCTCGAGAAAGACCGGCAGCTTGTAGCCGGCGATCTTGTCCCAGAACGGCACGAAATCCGGATGGTCGAGATTTCTCGTATAGCCATGCCGCGACATGTCGTGGCTGTAGTGGATGCCTTTGAGGCGCAGCTTCTGAACCGCGCGGTCGACCTCGGCCAGGATTTCCGGCCGGTCGGCGATGCCTTCGTCAATGTTGATCAGGCCGGAGAAGCGGTCCGGGTGCTGCGATTGCGTGAAAGCGTTGTAGTCATTCATCACGCCGTAGCCGCCGCCGGCCTGCAGGATGCAGTGGTCGACCTCGGCGTTGATCATTTGCGCAATCATGAACTCGGGCGACGAGACCATCTCCTGCATGCCGACCGGCATGTACTGGACGTAGTAATCCTCGCCCTCATAAGTGAAGAAGAGCCGGCCATGCGAGCCGACGCGGAAACTGACGTCGGTCAGCCCCGCCCAGGTGTTGTCGCCGGGCTTGTAGAGCATATCGGTCTTGACCCGCTTACCGTCGCGCGCACGGAACGCCCTCGCCGACGGCCGCGTCACCGTCTTCTGCAGGTATTTGAGATGAACCGCGGTCGAAGGGTGCCCGCTGGTCTCCTGCCAGCTCTGAAACACATGGGCGTGACAATCGATGATCATGAGCTTCGTTCTCGTTGAGACAGGGGACCATCCACCTCGCCCTTCGACAGGCTCAGGATGAGGTGGACCGATAGGTTCGCTTTGTCAGTCGCCCTCACCCTGAGCTCGTCGAAGGGTGAGGGCGTGCCGCGGTCAATCCATCATCATCCTGCGAAATAGACGTTCGACATGCGCGGGATCCGGTAGGGTCGGAAGTTCTCGACGTTCGAGCGCACCGCCTGGATCTTGGTCAGAGAGCCGAAGGGCACGACATAGCCCTGCTCCAGCAACCGCTGCTGCGCGCGCGCGAAAGCGGCCCGGCGGATCTCTGGCGTGGCGCCGTTCACCATCTCCTGGAAGGCCTCGTTGAAGGGCCGGTCGACATCGGCCGGCGTCTTCGGCTTGTAAGCGTTCTGCGGCTCGGCGAATTTGCGCACGCTCGAGATCGGGCCGATCACCGGGTTATTGCCGAAGGCATCGAAGAACCAGTTCCAGCCAGCCTGGCTCTTCTCGAACATCTGCGCCGAAGCCGGCCAGTCGAGAACCAGGAGCTTGGCGTTGATGCCGACGGCCTTGAGCTGCTCGGCCACCACCAGCGAGGCGTTGTACATGCTGGTGTAGTCCTTGTTGGTGAGCAGGATCATCTCCTCGCCCTTGTAGCCGGCCTCGGCCAGGAGCTGCTTCGCCTTCGCCGGGTTCTTCTGGTTATAGGTCTCCTTGCCGGCCTCGCTATAGGCCGCCTGACCCGGATACTGCAGCCCGATGTTGAGCCGGTAGGCGCCGTCGGAGGCCGCCTCCATGATCTCTTCCATGTTGAGCGCGGCGATCGCCGCCTGGCGGAACTTGAGATTGTCGGTCGGCGGGAAGCCGGCATTGACCTCGACCAGCTGGATCCAGAAGTTCTTCCATTCCTTGAGCACGACGTTCTTGTTGCGCTTGAGCGTCTCCTGAGACTTCGCCGGCACATCCTCGACCGCATGCAATTCGCCCGTCTCGATGCCGGCGACCCGTGCCGCCGGCTCGGTGACGATGCGGAAGGTCACGGTGTTGACGCAGGCGACCTTGTAGCCGCCGAAGCCGTCGATGTCCTTGTGCGCCGCATTCGGCGCGTAGCCGTCGAAGCGCTTGAGGCGGACATGGCTGTCGGGCACGAACTCGACATGCTGGAACGGGCCGGTGCCGATGGGGGTGAGCTGCATCGCCGGATTCTCGGCATGCTCGGCCGGGATGATGACGATCGGCACCAGGAACGAGCTCATGTTCTCAAGGAAGGTCGGCTGCGCCACCTTCATGCGCAGCACGAAGGTCGACGGGTCCGGCGTTTCCCACTTCTCGACCACGTCGAGCATGCCGCGCTCGATGCCGACCTTCTTGTAGCGGTCATAGGATGCCGCGACATCGGCCGAGGTCATCGGCTTGCCGTTGTGGAACTTGACGCCTTGGCGGAGCTTGAAGGTATAGGTCTTGCCGTCGGCCGCGGTGTCGACCGAGGTCGCGAGGTCGAGGATCGGGTTGAAGTTCTCATCGCGCGTCATCAGCGTCTCGTAGATGTTCATCGCGATGTTGCGCGTCGAGATCGCCGCGGAGGCGTGGGAGTCGAGGCTGTTCACCTTGGCCTCCTGGCCGAAGACGAACTCGCCTCCCCTCTTCGGGCAGGAGAAGGATTGAGCCTGGGCGCTATCGGCGCTGAAAGCGAAGAATGCGGCCGAGGCCAGGAGTGCCGGCCTCACGAAACCAAGGCGTGCCATGGCGAAGTCTCCCTCTGCTAGGTTGCGTCGTTGCCCCTCGGAAAATTCGTTGCCTTTGGGAAAACGCTAGCAGCCGGCCTCGCGACCGGCAAGGCGGCCTATCTCTTCACTTCGCTGACCAGGTGGCCGAGGCAGTCGCCGCGCTCGCAGCGCCCCGGGTGGCGCTTGCAGGAGAGGATGCCGGTCGCCTTGAAGTAGACCTCCGCCGGCTCGCGCATCGGGTCGTCGACGAAGTGGATAAGACCGTAGAGCTGGCCCTTTCTTACGTTGTCGCCGAGCTTGACCTTGGGCTCGAACAGCCCCGCCTGCGACGCATAGACGTAGTAATCGCGGGATGCGATCTCGACCCAGCGCGTCTTCGGTGCCGGGGGCGGCGCCAGCCTCGAATCCTTCGGGAGGTGGCCCAGGTAAGAGAGGATGCGAAGCGTGCCCTCGTAGGCGAGCTTGACGCCATCGATGTTGACGGTGGCGCAGCCGCCGGCCTCGGTGCCGAAATAGACGGTCTTGTTCCGGCGCGCGGCGCTGTTTGCCATCGTCGTCTCGCCGTTGAACTTCTGGATCACGCTGTTGGGCGAGCCGAAGGCGGCGAGGCAGTCGAGCGCCTTCTTGTCGAGCTTGGCGTCGCCGGAGGTGATCACCTGCGCATAGGGCATGTAGTCGAGCGAGCCGCCGCCCGAATGCAGGTCGACCCAGACCTCGACCATCGGCGCAAGCTCGGTTTCGATGTGATAGGCGATCTGCTCGGTAGGCCGCCCGTTAGGATTGCCGGGGAAGCAGCGGTTGAGGTTGAGGTCGTCGATCGGCGAGACGCGCAGGCCGGCCATTGCTGCCGGCAGGTTGATTGCCGGAACGATGATGACCCGGCCTTTGATCTCCTCGGCCTTCAGCTCGCGCATGATGCGGCAGAGGGCGATCTGGCCTTCGTACTCGTCGCCGTGATTGCCGGCCATCAGCATGGTCGACGGACCCTTGCCGTTCTTGATGATGGCGAGCGGGATGGCGATGGTGCCGTAGGCCGAGCGCGTCACCGAATGCGGCAGATGCAGGTAGCCGGTCTGCTTGCCGTTCTTGTCGAAGTCGAGCTCGGTCCAGATCCTCGATTTCTCTGCGATTGCGGTGGCCATCGGCATCCTCCCCGGAGTTGACCTGCACCATGATGCCGCCAGCGAGCTACCGCACGGCACCTCACTTCGTCCGGCAGCGAAACGACAAGCAGAGAACTCAGCAGATACTGGAGCCTGCCCGAGACCGGAGGCCCCATGACCGCCCGTATCCGCATCGCCGTCCCCGCCGCTCCGCGTCTTTTCGACGGGCGCTCCCTGCTCGTGTACCGGGGCACGGTTATGAGACAGTTCGCTGCGCCGGTTACGCTGCCAATTTGAATTCCGTGGCGGCTTCGGATGCAAGAGCCTTATGTTCGGCCCTGATCTGATTGGGCGTCTTGTGCCCATGGCGCTCCCGCAGCCACGAGGCGTTATAGAGATCGGCGAACTCGGCGAGCGCCTTGCGAAGTGCCTCAACGGTCGGGAAGTACCGGACCCATAGCAGTTGCTCCTTCAGCGTCTTGATGATCCTCTCCGCCACGCCGTTGCCCTCTGGCTGGCGCACGAAGGCGGGCGAACTTTCGAT
>VGEN01000168.1 GCA_016869285.1 Alphaproteobacteria bacterium | reverse complement strand
GATCGGTGACCAGCGCTTCCACGCCGGCACGACATCCTCAGGTTCGAGCAGGTCGAACAGATGTCCTTCGGCAGGAAGGATGTCGCCGTAGCGGGAACCGACGGCGGCGCGGACGTCTTTCGCCTGGCTGGTTTTCTCGGTGATGACGATCTGATCGGCCATGACCGGCTCGTTCTAAAGAATCGATTCGACAGCGCCTCGATGAGAACATAAAGTGAACATTGATGCTTCGCAAGCGGCCCTTTTCATCCCCCCTCGCGAGGCCGGAAAGCCATGGAGTGAGCCAATGGCGTTCGGAGATTACAGGCAATCGATCCGGATCGGACAATGACCATCGAGGCGGCATATCCCTGCGTCCGGGGCAGCCTGGAGCCGCGGGCTTTGACCGCGAGGCAGATCTGGACGATCGCCGAGCAGGTGCGCCGACAGTTTCTTCCGCGCTACGGCAAGCCGTCGGTCGATGTCGATCGCCTGATGCTGGCGTCCCGAAGCATGAAGGTGAACGGCATCGCCGTCGCCGCCCATTGGGATTTCAATCGCCAGGTCCGGGACAAGGACGGACGTGAGGTGCTGGGGATGACGGAGGCCGATCCGGCGCTACCCGGTGTGGTGCTGATCAGCCTGAACACCGAGCTGATCGCCGAGCGGGATTATCTCAAGCGCTCGACCCTGGCCCACGAACTCGGTCATGCGCTGTTCGACGGCCCGTCGATGCTGAGGACGGCCGGTCAGCCTGCGTTCTGCATGGTGACGCCGGATGAGGCGCATCTGGCAACGAGGACGAGCGGGGACTGGCGGGAGTTTCGAGCCAACGAGTTCATGGGCGCCTTGCTGGTGCCGAGACCGCTGCTGCACCGCGAGCTGGTACGCCGGTCGATCGCGCTCAGTCTGCCGCTGCTGGACCGGGGCGAGGACCAACCTGTCCTTCGGGCCACCGGCGATCCCGTGCGGGTCGAGGAACTGCTGTTCGACCTGGCGGAGCGCTTCGGGGTTTCCACCGCGTTTATCGGAGCGCGTCTCCGGCGCTACGCGCTGGTCCAGTAGATATCGAAGCCCCTCGATCTTGGTTGCTGTTGTTTGTTTGACGTGATGGTTCGCAAGGAGAGAGCTATGCCGCTACCGCAGAAAAGCTGGTTTCGGATCGCTGACGTGGCAAAGCGCTGGTCGATGCCGTTGAGCGACATCGAGGACTACGCGCTCGACGAGATGCTGCAGCTCTCGGTCTTCGTCGTCGGTGTGCCGGCGGAAGCGGGCAGCTGGGAGATCGGCGGCGGTGGCAAGACCGCGGCTTTGCAAGACCTGCCTGTCCTGAGCGGCCCCCAGCCGCTTCTGCGGGGGAGTCTTCTCGAGATATTCCGCGACGGGCTCGCAGAGGTTCGCGCCTTTCGATCGATGCCGCCGATGACCTACCTTCATATCGCTTCCGGTGCGTCGCCGGTGATCGTCAGACGCGACGATCTGATCGTGACGCGCGAGGAACGAGACCGCTTCGAGCGCGATCACGGGACGGTGAGCACTGTCAGCGAACCGGTGCCGACCGACGTCTGGTACAGCGACGATTTCAGCCGGATCCGCCTAGCCAACGAATGGTACAGCTTCGGGCCCAAACAAGCGGCGGTACTGCGTCTGCTGAAGGCGGCCGGAGAGACGGACAATCCCTGGTGCGACGGCAAGCGGCTGCTCGATGAAGCCGATGCCGAGACGATGCGTTTGATCGACCTGTTCAAGCGGAAGCCGGAGTGGCGGCGATTGGTTCTGGCCGATGGCAAGGGGCGCTATCGGCTCAATATCCTTTTCCTGTCGCCGGAGCGGCGGCGGATCCGTCTTTTCCGGAGGTTCGGTTTCCCGGTGGCGAAGGCAAGGAGTGAAGCCCGAGGGGTGGCGGCAAACATCCGGTGAGGAGGCCGTCCCACCCCTTGTCCCGCCCCCCGTCCCGACGACATCCCACCCCTCGATGACCGATCCTTCTCCCATCACCGGATGGGAGCTGGAGCGGGTCGATGGAACAACTAAAACACTTCAGCTCGAAGCAGCTCGCCCGCCGCTGGGCGCTCAACCACCGGACGCTCGAGCGCTGGCGCTGGACGGGTTGCGGACCCTGCTATCTCAAGATCGGTGGCCGCGTCGTCTATCGGCTGGCTGACATCGAGGCCTACGAGGCGGCGCAGCTGCGAAATGCCACCAACGCGGTGCCGGCGCATGCCGGAAGAGCGCCGCGATGAGCGCTTCTTCCATCCAATCCCTGCTGCCGGGCCTGCAGACCGAGATCGATCTGCTCGCATGGCTCAGCCAGGCCGAGCCCGGCGACGCCCTCGAATATCACCAGGGCTTCCTCGCCCTCGACCGCTCGCCCCACGCGAGGACTCTCGGCGAGCGCGACCGCCTCGCTCTCGGGCGGCTGGCCCGCCGGGCCATGTGGCTGGCCGATCAAGGCCTGGTGCACCTGCTGCAGCGCCGGGTCGGCCGCGATCGGTTCAGCTACCTGGCGATCGCCCGGCCGTGGATCGGATCCGTCCCGCTCTCAGTCTCGACACTCATCACCGAGGAGGCCGCCTGATGCCCGCGCCGACCAACCGACCGACCCTGGAAAGCGTTCGCGCGCTGCCGGTCGGCGAGATCGCCGCTCTACCCGCCGATCTCCTGGCCCTCCTGCAGCATGAGGCCGCAACGGCGCTGAAAGCCGCCAAGACCGTCGCCGACTGGCTCGACGGCGCCATCGCGCTCCGCTTCTCCGACCGCGCCCGGCAACTCCGCCGCGAGGCCGGCAAGGACACCGGCAGCGTCCGCTTCGAGGAGGACGGGGTCGGCATCGAGGCCGATCTGCCAAAGCGCATCGACTGGGATCAGCACCACCTCGCCGCTTTGGTCGATCGCATCCGCGCCGAGGGCGACGATCCCCTGGAATACGTCGAGATCTCGATCAAGGTGGCGGAGCGCAAATACGCCGCCTGGCCAAGCCATATCCGATCGAAATTCGAACCGGCCCGCACCGTCAGGACCGGCAAGGAGAGCATCGTCCTGACCCTGGCGGAGGACGTGCGATGAGCCTTCGCATCGTCAGCGCCGACGAGCGCCTGTCGGCCGCCAACAACAAGACCTCGCTCGCCATCTTCGGCCCGCCGGGCTCCGGCAAGACCTCGCTGCTGAAGACCTTGCCCGCCGCCGACACCATCTGCCTCGACCTCGAGGCCGGGATGAAGTCGGTTCAGGACTGGCAGGGGGACAGCATCGCGGTGCGCACCTTCACCGATGCGCTCGACCTTGGATGTCTGCTCGGCGGCGTCAATCCCGCGGCCGATCCCAGCGGGTTCTTCTCCGAAGGACATTACCAGCATCTCAGCCAGACCTATCCGGATCTGGTCCAGATGATCGCCGGCAAACAGATCATCTTCGTCGACAGCATCACCGATCTGACCCGCCAGGCCATGGCATGGGCGCGGACCCGGCCGGAGGCGTTCTCCGAGAAGACCGGAAAACCCGATCCCCGCGGCGCCTACGGCCTTCTCGCCCGCGAGGTCATCGGTCTCCTCAAGCATCTGCAGCATGCGCCGGGCAAGACCGTGATCTTCGTCGGCATTCTTGAAAAGGTCACCGACGAGTTCAACCGCACCACCTGGCAGCCGCAGATGGAAGGCGGCAAGGCCGGCCGCGAGCTCCCGGGTATCGTCGACCAGGTCATCTCGATGAGCCTGTTCGCCGCCGATGACGACGGCTGGCGCCACGATCCCGAGCGCTCCGACATCCGCCGCCTGGTGTGCCGCGCCGGCAATCCCTTCGGCCTCCCCGCCAAGGACCGCTCCGGCCGTCTCGACGTGACCGAGGCCCCCGACCTCGGCCGTCTGCTGGCCAAGATCAACTCCCCCCAGCCCGCGACCACGAAAGGATGACGACCATGAGCTTCGACATGAACGACGCCGAGCCGCAGAAGAGCGGCGACCTGATTGCCGACGGCAGCTTCGCCAAGGTGATCATGACCATCCGCCCGGGCGGCGTCGACGGCGACAGCGAGATCGACCGCGGGCTGCTCAAGACCTCGGGCACGCCCGGCAGCGACGTCAAGATGCTCGACGCCGAGTTCACCGTCGCCGAGGGGCCCTACGCGCGGCGTAAGTTCTGGCAGGTGCTCACCGTCTCCGGCGGCAAGCTCGACGACGCCGGCGTGTCCATCGGCTGGAAGATCTCCAAGAGCACCATCCGCGCCATGATCGACAGCGCGCTCGGTCTCGATCCCAAGGACATGAGCGAGGCCGCCAAGGCAAAGCGCGTCCTTCGCGGCCTGGCCGATCTCGCCGGGATCTCCTTCGTCGCCAAAATCAAGGTCGAGGCGAGCAGCAACGGCCGCTACGGCGACAGCAACAAGCTCGACCATGTCGTCGTCCCGACCGAGCCCGAGTGGCGGAAGGTGATGGACGGCGAGGTGGTGCCGCCGGCGCCTGGTCCCAAGTCCCGCCCGAAACCGGCTCTCACCGTGGTCGCCAAGCCGGCATGGGGCCAGCCCGCATCGGCTCCGGCGGCCTCCTGGAGCCGTCCGGCGACGACCGCTCCCGCCAAGGCGCCCGAACCCCCGCCCGCGAAGCCGGCGGGTCCGGCCTGGCTCAACGGCTGAGCCGGTGACCTCCGAGGAGTGGCAGGCGCATGTCACGCGCGAAGCAGCGAAGGCGATGGGCGAATGGCTCGAGGGACGCGGACGGCTCAACCAGCCCATCGCCTCGCTGACCATGGCGGATCTGGAGGCCATGGCATCGAACGCCATCGCTCGCTTCGTAGCGATGGGGGCGGAGCGGATCGGGACCCGGGAAGGCATCGCCTCGGACCTCAGCCGTCTCTTGCTCGCTTGAGCGTCTGCGCCCTCTGCGGGCGCGAGGCCGGAAGCTTCGGCTACGTCCACCTGCTCCGTCGGGATCGGTTTCCAGACTACCGCTTCTGCTCGATGCGCTGCCTCGGCCTCGGCTCGGCTCTCGCCATCAGGATGAATGGGATGATCGACAAGACGGAGATGGAGCACCAGGCGATCAGGGACGCCCGCCGGTTCCTGGCCGAGGTGCTGACCGAGCTCGAGCTGCTGGCGCCTTTTCATAATCGCAGCGCCGAGGACATCGACCGCATCATCGAGGCCTGCATCGACGGCTTCCAGGACTCCATGCAGCGCCAGTCCGCCGCCAGCGGCATTTCTGCTTGAGGGCCCGGCGATGCTCGACATGAACCATGGCTCCGAGGCCATTTACGGCTCTGCTGCGAGCCAGGCGGCGACCTTGCGCATCAACGCGCTGATCGACGACGCCCTCATTCAACGGAACCGCGCGCAGACGCCGCGAACCTATCTCGGCGGCAGCCGCATCGGCGAGCCGTGCGCGCGGAAGCTGGTCTATGAATTCACCCACGCGGCCGTGGATGCGGGGAAGGGCTTCGACGGCCAGACGCTCCGCATCTTCGATGCCGGTCACCAGTTCGAGGCGCTGTCGATCCGCTGGCTCCGCGCCGCCGGCTTCGATCTCCGCACCCACCGCAGCGACGGCGAGCAGTTCGGCTTCATCGCCGCCGATGGCAGGATCCGCGGGCACATCGACGGCGTCATCGTCGCCGGACCCGATGTCGGCGTCGCCTGGCCGGTTCTTTTCGAGCACAAGGCCGTCAACGCCAAGTCCTGGACCGACATCGCCAAACGCGGCGTCCAGCTCGCCAAGCCGGTCTATTTCGGCCAGCTGCAGATCTACATGGCCTACATGGACCTGGCGACGGCGCTGTTCACCGCCCTCAACAAGGACACCCAGGCCCTCCATCACGAGATCGTCGCCTTCGACGCCCGTGCCGCCCAGGCGCTCTCCGACAAGGCTGTCGATGTCATCCGTGCCGCCGAGGCCGGTGAGCTGCCGCCCCGTATCGCCGCAACCCCAGACTTCTATCTCTGCCGCTGGTGCGCTTACGCGCAGCGCTGCTGGGAGGGTATGGCATGACCTTCAGCCCGTCATCGCAGCAAGCGGCCGCCATCCGCGCGATCGTCAGCTGGTATCGCAGACCCGATCGCGCCCAGGTGTTCCGGCTCTTCGGCTTCGCCGGCTCCGGCAAGACCACGATCACTCGCTACGTCATCGAGGAACTCGGCCTCCTGGCGATGAGCCGCAGCAGCATCTCCGCCGGCGGCGTGCTGTTCGCGGCCTTCACCGGCAAGGCGGCCCTGGTGATGACGCGCAAGGGCACGCCGGCATCGACCATCCACAGCCTGATCTATCGGGTCTCCGAGGCAACGCCGGAAGAGATCGAGCGCGTCGAGAGGGAGTTGTTCGGCCTGCAGGTCGGATTGAGCCGCATGGCCCTGGCCGAGCGGGCATTCGCCGAGACACAGATCCGGCGGCTCCAGTTGCGCCTGGCCGACATCCACAGGCCGCAGTTCCTTCTGAACGACCAGTCGCTGGTGCGCGATGCCGCCCTCATCGTGCTCGACGAGGTTTCCATGGTTGGCTCGGAGATGGCCGCTGACCTCCTGGCCTTCGGCAAGCCGATCCTGGTGCTGGGCGATCCTGGCCAGCTGCCTCCGATCAAGGGCGCCGGCGCTTTCACCGACGTCGAGCCCGACGTGATGCTGACGGAGATCCATCGTCAGGCGGGCGAAAGCGCCATCATCCGGCTCGCCACCATGGCGAGGCAGGGTGATCCGATCCCCTACGGCGCCCATGACGGTCATGTCTGGAAGATGCGTCGCAACGAGGTCGCCCCCGAGCAATTGCTGCGGGGTGGGCAGGTGATCTGTGGGCGCAACGCCACACGGATCCATCTCAACGCTGTCATGAAGCAGGCGGCGGGATTTACGGGCACTCATCCGGAGGGGAATGGCGAGAAAATCATCTGCCTCAAGAATCGCCACGATCTCGGCTTGGTCAACGGCATGTTCGTGTCTTTGGACGACGTTCGCAACGAGGGGCCGCTCGAATTCAGCGCGACCATCACCACCGAGGATGGAGTTGAGATCGCCGGCCGGCAGTGTTTTTACAAGGGCCATTACGACGATCACGTGTGCCCAGATCCCGATCGCTTCCGCCGGGACTGGAAGGAGATGCGTGGCCTGATCGAGACGTCGTGGGGCTACGCCATCACCTGCCACAAGTCCCAGGGCTCGCAATGGGAGAACGTCATCGTCTACGACGATGGGCTCGGCCGTACGGCAGAGGATCGCGCCCGCTGGCTCTACACCGCGATCACGCGGGCGGAACAGGGGCTGGCGATCCTTGATTGATCTCAACGACGCCACATATCCCCCCACGCCGCAGGTCCGCTACGACCTCGACGCCATCGTGGCGCGACTGCGCGCGACGGCTGAGTCCTGGGTGCCACGGCATTTCCCCAACGGACGCCGCGTCGGCGATGAGTGGCGGCTGGCCAATATCCGCGGTGATGGCCCTCGCAAGAACGGCTCCTGCGTCATCGCCCTCAAGGGCGAGCATGCCGGCGACTGGCATGACTTCGACGGCGGCGAGGGTGGCGGGCCGCTCAGCACGCTCGAGCAAGCAGAAGGACTCAAGGGTCGCGATCTGTTTGCCCATGCGGCCGAGATAGCCGGCTGGTCACCCGGTGCGCCGGAGAGAAGGGAGCCTGCTCTCACAGCGGTGAAGACGGAGCGCGACATAACGCGCGAGATCGCTTTCATCGTGGAGCACGCGGTCCCGCTCGGCGGTACGCCCGCGGCGGCGTATCTCGGGGGCCGCGGGATTGCTCTGCCGGACGTCGCTGACCTCTTGTTCCATCCCGACCTGACGCATTGGGAGACCAAGTCAGGCTATCCGGCGATGATCGGCCTGGTCCGCGATCGCGCCGGCGAGGCCATCGCCGTTCATCGGACCTACCTCGAGGTCGGTGCGGCGGCGTCCGATACGGTATCCAAAGCTGCCGTCTCCAAGCCGCGCATGATGCTGGGCAAGGTGGCCGGTGGGGCGGTTCGACTGGCGCCAATCAGCGCCGCAGCCGCCCTTGGGCTCTGCGAGGGCATTGAGACAGGCCTCGCCGTCATGACGTCCTGTCCGGGGCTGGCTGTCTGGGCGACGCTGTCGACCTCGGGCCTCGAGCAGGTGCAACTGCCCCCCGAGGCAACACGCATCGTCATCCTCGCCGACCACGACGCATCTGGCGCCGGTGCCCGTGCGGCGGAGACGGCCGCGCGTCGTCTGCGGGCCGAGGGACGGGACGTTGTGGTCGCCCTGCCGCCCATGCCGGGTGACGATTTCAACGACGTGCTGCTGCGCGACGGCCCGGAGGCCGTGGCCGCGATCGTCCAGGCGGCATTCACCGGGAAGGACAATGAAGCCGAGGCGCCCGCAGCCGATGCGACCGGCCGTCACCTGCCGATCGGCTTTGTCGAGCCATCCGGACCGCTGCCGGCACTGCGCGCCGATGACGGCGACCTCGCCCGTGCTGTCGATCGCGCCTGGAGGCTGCTGCTGGAATCCAACCGTACACCGTGGCTGTTCCGCGCCGGCGGCGTGCCGACATGGATCGTTCCCGACGACGAAGGCCGCCCGGTGGCGGTGCCGGTCACCGACGAGCGCCTGCGCCATATGCTGGCCAAGCTGGCGATCTGGCGCCGTATCGGGCGCAACGGCGATCTGGTCTCCGCACATCCCCCGACGGCGCTGATCAAGTCGGTCCTGGCCACGCCCGATCCCGGGCTCCCGGTGCTTTCCGGCATCGTCATGACGCCGGTGTTCGGCCGCGGCGGCACCCTCTTGACCGAGCCCGGATATCACTCCGACGCGAGGTTGCTCTATTGCCCGACGCCGGGATTCACCGTGCCGCCGATCCCCGAGCGCCCCGATGCCCCTCAGATCGCGGAGGCTCGCGCGCTGCTGCTCGAGGATCTGCTGGGCGACTTCCCGTTCACCTCGCTCGCCGAGCGCGCCCACGCCGTCTCCCTCCTGCTGCTCGGCTTCCTTCGCGCCATGGTCGACGGGCCGACGCCGCTGCACCTGATCGAAAAGCCGACGCCCGGCACCGGCGCCACCCTCATGGTCGATGCGATCGCCACCATCCTCACCGGCGCCGGCGCCTCGGTCATGACCGAAGGCCGCGATGACGAGGAGTGGCGAAAGCGCGTCACCGCCAAGCTGCGCCAGATCCCGGCGCTCGCCCTCATCGACAACCTCCGCCGCCAGCTCGACAGCTCGGCCCTGGCCGCCGCCCTGACAGCGCCCTTCTGGGAAGACCGCATCCTCGGCGTCTCCGAGATGACCCGGCTCCCCATCCGCTGCATCTGGATCGCCACCGGCAACAACCCCGAGTTCTCCAACGAGATGGCCCGCCGCCTCGTGCGCATCAGGCTCGATGCCCGCGTCGACCAGCCCTGGCGCCGCGAGGGCTTCCGCCATCCCGACCTGATGGTGTGGGGCCGCGCCAACCGCGCTCGCCTCGTCGCCGCCTGCCTCACCCTCTGCCGCGCCTGGATCGCCGCCGGACGGCCCCGCGGCACACGCACCATCGGCAGCTACGAGTCCTGGGCCCAGACCATGGGCGGTGTGCTCGAGGTCGCCGG
>VGEN01000167.1 GCA_016869285.1 Alphaproteobacteria bacterium | reverse complement strand
TGCTCCACACCGCCGCCTACTGGCTGATGCTGACCCTACGAGACGCCATCCCGCCCGCGCATGCGTTGGCCAAGGCCGAGTTCGCAACCATCCGCCTGCGCTTGTTGAAGCTCGGCGCCCGCATCGTCGAAACCGCCCATCGCGTGCGCATCGCCTTTGCCGCCGTTTGCCCGGATGCCGCTCTCATCCGCTTGCTCGCCGGCGCGCTTCGACCCGCCGCTCCATGACCGACGGGGCCGATGCCCCGAAAACACCCGTTCCCTCAATCCCAAACCAATAACCCGACACCCGACAAACCAACCCGCGATGAAAAAGGCGCAACGACAAAGCATGCCATCTGATCGCCTTGCCTCCCTGCCCATCACATCATGGTCTCTCGTGAATAAACCGGGCTAGGTCAGGGCATTGAGTTGCCTTCCGGTGGGGTTTTAGGCACGATGGCGGCGGGCAATATTCAAGGGTGTAAAGGGGTGGTCAGCGTCTCGCGCGAGCGCGTCGGCTGGATCGGCGTCGGGCTCATGGGCCATGGCGCCGCGAAGAATATCCTCGAGAAGGGCCATCCGCTCGTCGTGCGCGGCAATCGCGACCGCGCGCCGGTGGGCGACCTCGTGGCGCGCGGCGCGCGCGAGGCCCGCGACCTGTGCGAACTCGCGGCGTCGTCGGACGTCGTGTTCCTCTGCGTGCCTGGTCCGGCCGAGGTCGAGCGCGTTATCCTGGGCGATGGTGGGCTGCTGGCGGCGCTTCGCCCCGGCATGGCGCTGGTCGACGCGACTACCTCGGACCCGAACCTAACCCGTCGTCTCGGCGCCGAACTGGCGGCGCGCGGCGTGGTGCTGGTCGACGGGCCGCTCGGCCGCACGCCGCTGCAGGCCGAGGCCGGCAAGCTCTCGACCTTCCTCGGCGGCGAGCCCGAGGCCGTCGCGCGCGTCAAGCCGATCGTCGCCTGCTATGCCGACACCATCATCGATGCCGGGCCGCTCGGCGCCGGCCACACGCTCAAGCTCTGCAACAACTTCATCTCGCTCGGCACCGCGGCGGTGGTCAGCGAGGCGGTGGCGACGGCGGCCAAGCTCGGCGTCGATCTCGCCAAGCTCCATGAGGTCGTCTCGGCCGGCGGCGCGAACTCGGCGATGTTCCAGATGATCATGCCCTGGGTGCTCGAAGGCGACGACTCGAAGCTGCGCGGGCCGTTCCGCATCGGCGGCAAAGACCTGCGCACCTATTGCCGGCTCGCCGAGGCGGCCCCCTTCGCCGCGTTCATGGCGCAGGCCGCCAGCCAGATCTTCCAGCTCGCCAATGCCCGCGGCCATGGCGAGCGCATGATCCCCACCCTTCCCGGCATTCTCGCAGACCTCAACGGCGCGAAGATCCGCGACCTCGACTGACGCCACAACCCAAAAGAAACCAAGAGGAGACTGCCATGACCAATATGCTGCGCTGCCTGTTCGCCGCTTGCGCCGGTCTTTTCGCCGTCGCCGCATCCGCGCCCGCGGACGCCCAGGCTCTCGACCGGATTATCAAGGAGAAGAAGATCCGCATCACCGCGCAGGTCGACTCGGCGCCGTTCGGGATCCTCGACAAGGACAACAAGCCGACCGGCTCCGAGATCGAGACCGCGCGCCAGATCGCTAAGGATCTTGGCGTCGAGCTCGAACTCGTGCAGGTGACCGGACCGCAGCGTATCCCGGCGCTGCTCGCCGACCGCGCCGATCTCGCGATCTCCTCGCTGTCGATCACTACCGAACGCGCCAAGACCGTGTGGTTCGCGAGTCCGCACGGCGCGCTCTCGATCGTCATCGGCGGCCCGGCGCGCACGAACATCACCGGCCCGGCCGATCTCGTCGGCAAGAAGATCGGCATGACGCGCGCCACGCTCGAGGAACAGGAAGTCCCGAAGATCGCGCCGCCGGGTACCCAGATCGTGTTCTTCGACGAGCACGCGGCGACGCAGCAGGCGCTGATGACCGGCCAGGTCGACGCGATCGGCGCCGCGGCGTTCCTGATCTCGGATCTCGCCAAGCGCGCGCCGCAGCTCAACATCACGCCGAAATTTACCGTCGCGACGGCGTTCTACGCGATCGCGGTGAAGCCAGGGAATTTCGACCTGCTGCAGTGGGTGAACACCTGGGTCTTCGTGAATAAGAACAACGGCATGCTGGCGAAGATCTACGAGACCCATACCGGCGTGAAGCTGGTCGACCTGCCGACCTTCTGAGCGACCGCACCGGGAGACGGAGGCGCGCCGCACTCCGGCGCGCGCCTCCGCCCGCGCGATGACCTACGTCTTCCAGTTCGGCATCGTGTTCGACCAGTTCGACCGCATGCTGGCGGGGGCCTGGCTGACGGTGCAGCTGTCGATCGGAGCGCTGCTGCTGGGCCTTGCCGCGGCGACGGCCGGTGCTTTCGTGCTGACGGCGGGACCGCGCTGGCTGCGCGCGCCGGTGACCGCCTACGTCGAGCTGATCCGCAACACGCCGCTGCTGATTCAGCTCTACGTCATCTTCTTCGCGCTGCCGGGCTTTGGCCTGCGCCTCGACGCCAACGCCGCCGCCCTGGCGGCGCTGGTCATCAATTTCGGCGCCTACGCGACCGAGATCTTGCGCGCCGGGATCCAGTCGATCCCGGCCGGGCAGATCGAGGCCGGCCGCGCCCTCAATCTCACGACCGTCCAGATCTATCGGCTGATCGTGCTCTTCCCCGCGGTGAAGACTGTGTTCCCCGCCCTCGCCAGCCAGTTCGTGCTGCTGATGCTCGGCTCCTCGGTGGTCTCCGCGATCTCGGCCAGCGAGCTGACGGCGGTCTCCAACACGCTGCAATCGACCACGTTCCGCGCCTTCGAGGTCTACATCGTCGCGACGCTGATGTATCTCGCCGTCGCGGTCGCCTTCCGCGCCGCCTTCGCGGCAATCTACTGGGCGGTCTTCATGCGCGAGCGGGGGCGCTAGCTATGCGGCCATTCGGCGCCAACGAGTTCGTTTTCATTCTCGCCGCCATACGCTGGACCGTGGCGCTGTCGCTGATCGCCTTCGTCGCCGGCGGCATCGCCGGCACGGGGATCGCGCTGCTGCGGATTTCGCTCCTCGGCCCGGTGCGCGCGCTAGCCATCGGCTACATCCAGCTGTTCCAGGGCACGCCGCTGCTCATGCAGCTCTTCCTCGTCTATTACTGCCTCGGGCTTTTCGGCCTCAGGCTTGATGCCTGGACCGCGGTCGTCATCGCCTACTCGGCCTACGCCGCCGCCTTCCTCGGCGAGATCTGGCGCGGCTGCCTGCAGGCGGTTCCGCTCGGGCAGTGGGAGGCCGCCAAGTCCCTGGCGCTCCGCCGATACCAGATCCTACGGCTGATTATCGTGCCGCAGGCGGCGCGCATCGCGATCCCGCCCACCGTCGGCTTCCTCGTACAGCTGGTGAAGGCGACCGCCGTCGCCTCGATCATCGGCTTCGTCGAGGTGACGCGCGCGGGCCAGCTGATCTCGAACGCCACCTTCGAGCCGACGATCGTCTATCCGATCGTCGCCGCCATCTATTTCCTGTTGTGTTGGCCGCTGTCGCTGCTCAGCCGCCGTCTCGAACGCCGTCTCGACGTCGCCACGCATTCGCCGCTCGCCGCCCATTGACCGCGACGAGCGCCCCATGGATGGAGATGCCCAAGCCACCATCGGTGGCTATGCTATTTCCCGACAACCATTGGCACGAGGTCGGCTTTGCCATCGGAGCGGGAAAAGAGCAGCGGGTACCACATAACGTGAAGGTTCTCGCCCTTTTCGTTCCGTACGGTGTTCAGGAACTAGCCTTGCCCAGTCCTTGAATCGATGAGGATGCTGGTTTTGGGGGCGCCGGGAGCACTCGCCTCGCACACCCGAAAACGCCCTCCAGCACCCTCTTCAACGGATTGCGAGAGCGCTGGCTCCCCGAGAAGAAGGTTCAAGAGTAGTAGGGCCGAAAAGCTCGCATTTCGCTCCTTCGCCATCGAGACGGCGACCGAAAGCCCGCGCGCCTTGAACGAGCCGGTCGGCAGCCAGCCCTCGTCCCTGACCAGCAGGGTGGTTCCGCCGAGGCGGCGCGTGGTTTCCGGCGCGGCGATCAGCGGCGTGATGTTCTCGCCAAGGGAGACGATGTTCTCCGCACGAGCGACCGGCAGCAGCTCGCGGTAGCGCCAAATATCGGGGGCGCGGCCGGCCAGCGCGCGGCGGTCGAGGGCCCGTGCCTGGCGGGGCAGGTCGTAGCGTACCAGGAGCGGCTTCCCGGCCTCGGACAGCCCGTGCAGCCGCCCGGCCTCGTGGCGCCGCCCGGTCGCCGCACATTCGAGATGGGTGACGAAGCTCGATCGCTCACCAGATAAATCTTCGTGCATGTCCCCTGCCGCCTCCGTGTCCCGCTCAGCCCGAGGTTACGCCTTACGGGGCCGTTCCGGCTGTGCCATAAATTTGGCGGCGGCGGGGACCACCCCGCCGGGGCTCTATCGACGACGACTGGAGGGGAGAACCGAATGAAACGACTCTTTGCGACGCTGCTGGCCTGCATGGCCGGCGCGGTGATCTCGGCCGGCCCGGCGCTGGCCGACCAGATGGCCATAATCAAGAAGAAGGGTGTGCTGGTCGTCGGCGTGAAGACCGACTATCCGCCCTGGGGCACGCGCGACGCGAGCGGCGCCATCGTCGGCATGGAGCCGGAAATGGCCGCCGACGTCGCGAAGCGCCTCGGCGTCAAGCTCGAGCTGTTGCCGGTGGTCTCCTCCAACCGCATGCAGTTCCTGCAGCAGGGCCAGATCGACCTGATGATCGCGACGATGAGCGACACGCCCGAGCGCCGCAAGGTGGTCGGCATCGTCGATCCGGTCTACTACGCCTCCGGCGTCGCGATCCTCGCCAACAAGAAGGCCAACATCAAGAGCGCCGCCGACCTCAAGGGCAAGCCGGTCTGCGCGCTGCAGGGCGCCTTCTACAACAACGACCTGCAGTCCAAGTACACGGGCCAGGACCTGGTCGCCTTCAAGGGCGTGACCGAGGCGCAGCAGGCGCTGATCGACGGCCGCTGCGTCGGCTTCGTCTACGACGACGTCGTGCTGGTCTGGCAGAAGGCGCAGGAGTCGAAATGGGGCGACTTCGAGGTCGTCCAGCTCAACGAATGGGCGCCGGTGCCGTGGGGCCTCGCGGTCAAGATCGAGGAGCTGAACGGCCCCTGGGGCAAGTTCATGGCCGACGTGACCGCCGACTGGCTCAAGTCCGGCACGCTGCTGGCGCTCGAGAAGAAATGGGTCGGCAGCAACACGCCGTGGCTGGTCGACGCGACGGCCAAGGCGAAGAAATAGCCTGACGGGCTCCGGCGGCAGGCAATTCTCGCCTGCTGCCGGGCGCAGGATCGCTCTAGATCCGACGAGCATCAGTGGACGCCCTCTGGGACCTCCTGCGCCACGTGCACGACGCCTACGGCGTCAACCTCGTGCATTTCTACGACGGTTTCGAGCGCGGCCGCCTGCTGCGCGGCATTTGGACCACGGTCAAGCTGGCGGCCGTCTGCATCGCCTTCAGCATCCTGATCGGCATCGTCGGCGCCTGGCTGCAGACC
Source organism: Alphaproteobacteria bacterium (assembly GCA_016869285.1). Lineage (GTDB taxonomy): Bacteria > Pseudomonadota > Alphaproteobacteria > SHVZ01 > SHVZ01 > SHVZ01. The sequence goes on along the minus strand of VGEN01000167.1, from coordinate 4,072 downwards.
AGCCGGCAGAGGATCCTGAAGGCGGCGGTGAAGGTCTACATCCAGTTCTTCCGCAACACGCCGCCGCTCGTGCAGATGTACTTCTTCTATTTCGCGCTCGGCCCGCAGATGCCGCGCGTGGTCAATGATTTCGGCGTCCCCCAGCCGATGTTCGGCAGCTTCGAATGGGCGGTGCTGTCGCTGTCGTTCTTCGCCGGCGCCTTCAACGTCGAGATCTTCCGCTCCGGCGTCGAGGCGGTGCAGAAGGCGACGGTCGAGGCTGCGGACTCGCTGGGACTCAGCCGCTGGCAGATCTACCGCTACGTCGTGCTGCCGCTGGCGGTGCGCATCTGCTTGCCCGCCCTCAACAACAACCTGGTCAACCTCGCCAAGACCACGACCCAGGCCTACGCCATCGCCGTGCCCGAGACGCTGTTCGTCGCCAGCCAGATCTGGTCGGACCGCATCAACGTGCTGGAGATGATGGTGACGCTCCTCACCTTCTACCTGCTACTGGTCGGCGTCTTCGTCTGGGCGATGACGCGGCTCGAGCGGCGGCTGCGCGTGCCGGGGTTCGGCCAGTGACGACGGGATCGGTCCCGGCCCCGCGCCTCACGCCGCGCTGGTTCGCCACGGCGGCGCTTCTCTGCTGCGCCGCGCTCGCCGCCGGCGAGGCCGGGGCGCAGCTCCAGGCGGCCGGCAGCCGGCCGGGCGTCCTCGCCACCCTGTGGAAGTGGACGCCGCTGGTGCTGTTCGGCCCGCCGCGCGAGTTCGGCGGCTTCGCCCTCAACATCGCCGTCAGCTTCCTCGCGATGGCGATCGGCACGCTCGCCGGGCTGGTGCTCGGCCTCGGGCTGGTCTCGACTCTCGCCCCGGTCCGCCGGCTGTCCTGGCTGGTGACCCAGTTCTTTCGCAACTCCCCCTGGCTGGTGCTGCTGTTCTTCGTGATGCTGCTGACGCCGTTCCAGCTCAGGATCGCTGGCGTGGCTATCCCGCTGCCGGGCTGGCTGAAGGCCACGGTCGGCCTGTCGCTGCCGATCATGGCCAACGTCGCCGAGATCGTCCGCGGCGCGGTCAACTCGATCCCGACCGGCCAGTGGGAGTCGGCCGAGAGCCTCGCCTTCTCGCGCCTGCAGACGCTGTGGCGCATCATACTGCCGCAATGCGTGAAGCGCATGATCCCACCCTGGATGAACTGGTATGCGATCCTGACCATGGCGACGCCGCTGATCTCCATCGTCGGCGTCAACGACGCGATGACGCTGACCCAGGACGCGCTGGCCGCAGAGCAGCGCAGCGAGCTGCTGATACCCATGTACACGCTTCTGCTGTTCTTCTTTTTCGTCTACTGCTACCCGATCGCGCGCTGGACCATTCAGCTGGAGCGTCGATATGCGGTCCGGAACTGAGGGGCAGGCCGTGAGCGGGAGCCCGACCTGGACGCCGGACCAGCCCATCGTCGCCCTGCACGACATCCACAAGTCGTTCGGTGCGGTCGAGGTGCTGAAGGGCGTCAGCCTCGACGTCGCCAAGGGCGAGGTCGTCTGCATCATCGGCCCGTCGGGATCGGGGAAGTCGACGCTGCTCCGCTGCGTCAACGCGCTGGTGCCGATCAACCGGGGCTCGATCAAGGTCGAGGGCCAGGAGGTGCACGACCCGGCGCTGGACAAGCTGGCGCTGCGCCGGAAGGTCGGCATGGTCTTCCAGCAGTACAACCTGTTCCCGCACAAGACAGCGATCGATAACGTCATGATGGCGCCGCTCCTGGTGCTGAAGCGGCCGAGGGCGGAGGTCGAGGCGCAGGCCCGCCGGCTCATGAGCAAGGTCCGCCTCGAGGGCAAGGAGGACGCCTATCCCGGCGAGCTGTCCGGCGGCCAGCAGCAGCGGGTCGCGATCGCGCGCTCGCTGGCGATGAACCCGGACGTCATGCTCTTCGACGAGGTGACCGCGGCGCTAGATCCCGAGACGGTGAAGGAGGTCCTGGTGACGATTCGCGAGCTCGCCGAGGAGGGCATGACCTGCATGATCGTCACCCACGAGATGGGCTTCGCCCGCGAGATCGGCGACCACATCTACTTCACCGACGGCGGCGTCATCGTCGAGCACGGCCCGCCGGACGCGTTCTTCACCCAGGCGAGCGATCCACGCACGCGCGCCTTCCTGAGCCAGATTCTCTGAGTGCGAGGTAGCAAGGCGATGGCGCAGCCGATGGATCCCGAAGACACGGCGCTGTGGGAGAAGGCCAACCGCCATCTCGTCCGCTACGGTCACTATTTCCAGCCGGCGATCATCGACAGCGCGCACGGCGCTTTTATGACGACGACCGACGGCCGCCGCCTGCTCGACTTCGCCTCGGGCCAGATGAGCACCATCCTCGGCCACGGCCACCCGGAGATCACCGAGGTGATCCGGGACCAAGCGGGCAAGCTGGTGCATCTCTACAGCCAGCTCCTCTCGCGTCCGGTGATCGATCTCGCTGAGACGCTGGCCAGGATCGCGCCGGGAGCGCTCGAGCGCGTGCTGCTGCTCTCGACCGGCGGCGAGTCCAACGAGGCGGCGCTCCGCATGGCGAAGACCGCGACTGGCGGCTACGAGGTGCTGGCGCTGTCACGCTCATGGCACGGCGTCACCCAGGGGGCGGCGTCGGCCACCTACAACAGCAGCCGCCACGGCCACGGGCCGGCGACGCCGGGGTCCTTCGTGCTGCCGGCGCCGACACCGTATCGGCCGGCCTTCCGGAAGGGCGACGGCTACGACTGGGAGGCCGAGCTCGACTACGGTTTCGACCTCTACGACCGCCAGTCGACCGGCAGTCCGGCGGCGCTAATCATCGAATCCATTCTGTCCTCGGGCGGCGTCATCGTGCCACCGAAGGGCTACCTCAAGGGCGCAGCCGAGCGCGCCCGCAGGCGCGGCATGATGGTCATCGTCGACGAGGCGCAGACCGGCCTCGGGCGCACCGGGCGCATGTTCGACCACGAATACGACGGCATGGTGCCGGACTTCGTCACGCTGTCGAAGACGCTCGGCGCCGGCCTCGCGCTCTCGGCTGTGATCACCACCTCCGCGATCGAGGAGCGCTGCTTCGAGCGCAAGTTCCACTTCTACACCACCCACGCCTCGGATCCGCTGCCGGCCGCCGTCGGCCTCAAGGCGATCGAGATCGTGCTCCGCGACCGCCTCGCCAAGCGGGCGCTAGCGGCGGGCGAGCGGCTCAGGGCCGGCTTCGAGACGATGATGCAGCGCTTCGAGCAGGTCGGCGACATCCGCGGGCGCGGGCTGCTGATGGGGATCGAGCTGGTCAAGGACAGGCATTCGAAGGAGCCGGCGCCGGAGCTGGCGCATTGCGTTATGCGCCGCTGCTTCGACTGCGGCCTCTCGACCAGCGTCATCCGCGGCGGCTGGGGCGTGTTCCGCATCGCGCCGCCGATCACCATCACCGACGCGGAGATCGACCTCGGCCTCTCGATCTTTGAGCAGACGCTCAAGGACTGCCTGGCCAACCCGTGACGGGAGCCGTCCCGCCCCCCCTCACGCCGCCTTGATGTTGGAGCGCTCGAGGCGGTCGAGGTTGCTGCCTTCGATGCGGACCAGCTTGGTCGGTCCCTTGCGATTGGGCGAGTGGACGACGCCGACGTCGTAGAAGTGGGAATCGCCGGGCTTCAACAGGTATGTCCGGACCGGCTCGACCAGCGACGGCTGTCAACGCCAGCGTTCTGCGAGAGACGGTCCACCATATCGACCGGGAACGCTTGCACGGAATCTGGAGGGTTCTGTAAGGTCCCGCGCTGTGGGCGAGAATGATTTGGCGCGGCGCTGGGCCGGTGTTCTTTTTCATGGGTCTTCCGGAAGTCGTGTGGGTGATTTGGTGGACTTCAGAGCGCCGGCAGCATGCATGTAAGCACCTTGAGACGGAGATATTCCTTGTCGCGCAGGCCGTATGCGCGGCGCTGGATGACGCGGATTTTGTTGTTGAGGCCCTCGACGAAGCCGAGCGAGACCTTGTTTTCGGGCTTGCAGTAGGCGGCGATGCCATGCCAATGGCGATCGATCATGTCGGCGAACCTCTCGTATGGCGCAAGGCGCTGCCACT
>VGEN01000166.1 GCA_016869285.1 Alphaproteobacteria bacterium | reverse complement strand
TCGACCGCGTCGAGCGTCCTTGGGCAGCCAGTAGCACAATCCGCGCCCGAAACACTTGCCGCTGTTCCGTCGTCGGCGCACGGAGCCGAGCCTCAAGCACCGCGCGCTCCTCCGGCGTCAGCCGGACTACCACTGCATCGGCTATCATCCCAATGTTGAATCATGAATCAGATCTCCGCGAAAGCGGGTACTAGAGCCATTGCATGATCGGCCCGCGCGCCTCGGGGCTCACGCCTCGAGGACGCACTGGCTGAGGTCGACGCCGGTCAGATCCGCGTGCTTGAGGTCGGCCTCGACCATCGAGGTGCGGCGATCGCGCCCGCTGTCGGCGCCGGAGCTGCCGCGGATGCGCACGGCGCCGACACGGGCGCCGGTCAGATCGGCGCCCCTCAGCACGGCCCCTCCAAGCTGGGTGCCGGTAAGATCCGCGCCGCGCAGGTCGGCCGCAGTGAGATTGGCCCCCGCCAGGGTGGCAAGGACCGCACGGATGTCTCGAAGCCTCGCGCCGATCAGCCGTGCGCCCGACAGATCGGCGCCCGACAAATCGAGACCTGAGAGGTCGTAGTAGCTGAGGTCGGAACCGCGGAGCTCCGCCCGCGCGCCCTCAGATCCGCCGGAGCGAATCCACTTCGCATGAGCGTCGAGCGCCGAGCGGGTGCTGCCTGCAATCGCCTCGGGCGCGACGATCGGAATCGTGTCGCGCACTTGCCAGCCATCGCTGTCGGCTCCGTCGAGCTCCGCCCCTTCGAGCCTGGCGCCGATGAACATGGCGCCGCGACCCTTCGAATTGCCAAGCTTGGTACCGCGCAGGTCCGAGCCGACGAACACCGCGTCGCCGAGTCGCACGTTCTTGAGGTTGGCGTCGCGCAGATCGGCATGCGAGAGGTTCGCGCCGGTGATGTTCGCGCCGAAGAGGATGGCGCCCGACAAATCTGCGCCGATCATGCTCGCCCCTCGAAGATCGGCCCCAGACATATTTGCGAGGGTCGCGGTCGCATAGTCGAGGAGGCAGTTCGTCAGGTCGGTCACCTCGTTGCCGATGGTGGCACCCTGAATCTTATCCGCCATCACGCCGCCCCGCAGATCGGCGCCCGACAGCAGCGCGTGGTTAAGATTTGCATCCTTGAGACGGACACCGCGGAGCACGGCTTTCGTCAGATTGGCGCCGGTCAGATCGGCGCCAGTCAGATCTGCTCCAAAGAGATCAGCCTCGGCGAGGTTAGCGCGAACGAGCCGGGTCTGGTGAGGTCGGCGCCGCAGAGCCGGGCCTTGCGGAACGACATGCGTTCGAGATCGAGTCCGGAGAAGTTACGCCGCGACAGATCGGGAAGCTCGACGCGCTGGCCTATCCGCAGCGCCGAAAGCAGCTCTCGGATCTGATCATCGTCGATCCTCGGGGGGCCCCCGCCGTGCACGCCCATACGGATATCTTGCCGCACCGCGTGTCCTGCGCACAAGATGGGGCAGCAAGCTTGAACGATGCGGCCGCATTGGGGGGAAAATGGCCGATGACTCTGCCGCGGACGCCCTGGCCGCGCTTCGCGCCACCATGAGGGCGGTCTGGCGGTTAGGCAGCGTCGTGCTTGTCGGCTGGACTTCGACCGGCAACGGCATCGAGGTCTTGGCCGTTCCGGTCACCCGATTCTTCGAGCAGCTACACCGCCACCGTCGCCTGATGATCGGCGACCGCCGGATGGGACGGCGCACATTCGATGATGTCGCCCGCAAGCTCGACATGGAGCCGGTCGAGATTCGCACCTCAGTCCCGGTCGGAGACCAACCGGGCGAGATCCCACTCAAGGATGTAGAGGCGGCGGTAACCCAGTTTTCAATGCAGCACACCGACCAGCGTGCCGTCTTCCTGGTGGACATCGTCGGGTTCTCGCTGCTTGCGCCCGAGCAGCAGGCTCTTCAGCTGACGACGCTCGAGTTCGCGTTCAATCTGGCGGTCGCGACCGCCCGCGAGCAGATGCGCGCACCGCAGCTCCTGCGCTCGACGACGGGCGACGGCTTCTACGCCTGGAGCAGCGAGAAGGGCCCTGAAGCTGACCTGTCGGTCCTCGCTATCGTGGTGATGACCCTGACCTATCTCGGCTGCCTGCGTCGCTTGCCGGAGTCGGTCGGCGTGCCGACGGTGAGGTGCTGCTTCGGCATCGGCAGCCACTACACCTATCGTCAGCCGGGTTTCGATGGCATTTCGGATATCGAATTCATCGTCGGCCAGGTCACGATCCAGCTCGCGCGCCTCATCGGCGTGGCTCGGCCCGGTCAGGTCCTCGTCGGCGACTTCCTTCGCCGCGAGGCCGACAGCTCCGAAGCCCTCGACGCCGTCGCCTTCCTCGCCAGGGCCTCGGAGCGGGTGGGCTGGCTGCGCGGGCTGCCGCTACCGGGATCGCGCGTCGAGCGCGTGTCGCTCTACCTCACCGGAGCGCGGGCTCATGACGGCTTCGATGTCGATGCCCTCGTTGTGGTGGACAAGCACGGGCTCTCGCATCGGTGCTTCAACATGAAGGTCAATGTCTTCCTTAGCGATGGCGATCCTTTCTACTGCGGGCTCACGCATGAGGAGCTGGCGGAGGGAAAGGATCGCGATGAGAAGCAACGGGCCCTCGCGGGGCCGTGAGGAGAGAAGGCCGCCCTTGCGATCATGGCCGCCAAGAAGGCATGATATCGCGCGATGCGCGGCGGGCGCTCTAGCCTGCTGCCGATTTAGGGAATCCGGCATGCCCCGTCTCCTCCTGGGCCTCGCGCTCGCGGCGCTCACCGTGTCTGCCGTGAACGCGCAGACTCCGCCGACCATGGCGCCGGGCGGCGACCCGGTGATCGCTCGCATCGACGGCCAGCCCATTCACCGCTCCGAGCTTCAGGCGACCATGCGGAACCTCCCGCCCCAGGCGCAGGGGATGCCGATGGAGACGCTCTACCCGATGCTGCTCGAGCGGATCATCGACCTCCGCCTGATCGGCTCAGCGGCACGCAGCGCCAAGCTCGATGACGATCCGGCGGTGAAGAAGAAGATCGCCGAGGCGACCGACCGGGCCCTCCAGGAGGCCTACCTGACCCGTCAGGTCGAGGCCAAGGTCAACGAGGCGGCGCTGCGCGAGAAGTACAAGGCTTACGCGGCTTCCGTGCCCGGCCAGGAAGAGGTCAGCGCGCGCCACATCCTGCTCAAGACCGAGGCCGAGGCGAAGGCGGTGGTCGTCGAGCTGAAGAAAGGCGTCGACTTTGCCGAGCTAGCCAAGAGGCGTTCGATCGATCCGGCCGCGTCCAGCGGCGGCGATCTCGGCTACTTCACCAAGGACCAGATGGTGCCGGAATTCTCCCAAGCCGCCTTCAGCCTCAAGAAGGGCGAGATCACCGAGGCCCCGGTCAAGACCTCCTTCGGCTGGCATGTGATCCGCGTCGAGGACAAGCGCACCTCCGGCCCGCCTTCCTTTGAGGAGGTCCGCGAGGAGCTTTCGGAAGGGATGTCGCGCGAGGTGATCCAGGACATGCTCAAGGATCTCCGCGGCAAGTCCAAGGTCGAGCGCTTCAATCTGGACGGAACGCCCCGGACCCAGTAACCCTGCGGCTTCCCGTCAAGAAGCCGTATTCGCAGGTCTATGTCCCACCCGATCTCTCCGCTGGCGCCACCGGCGCAACCCGACCTGCCCGCCCTTGCCGGCGTCCGCCTCGCCACCGGCGCTGCCGGCATCCGCTACAAGGACCGCACCGACGTGCTCCTGGTCGAGCTGACGCCCGGCACGACCGTTGCCGGCGTCTTCACCAAGTCGCTGACGCGATCGGCGCCGGTCGACTGGTGCAAGCAGTCGCTGGCGAAGGGTTCGGCCCGCGCGCTCGTGGTCAATGCCGGCAACGCCAACGCCTTCACCGGCAAGGCTGGCGAAGCCAGCGTCGAGCGCACGGTCAAGGCGGCGGCAAAGCTGCTCGGCTGCTCGACGAACGAGGTGTATGTCGCCTCGACCGGCGTGATCGGCGAGCCAATGGCCGATGATCGCCTGACCGCAGCGCTGCCGACGCTGCGGAGCCAGATCAACGACGACTGGGCCGCGGCGGCCCGCGCGATCATGACCACGGATACCTATCCGAAGGCGGTGACGCGCACGGCCAGGATCGACGGCGTCGAGGTGCGCCTGCAGGGCATCATCAAGGGCTCGGGCATGATCCAGCCCGACATGGCGACGATGCTGGGCTTCATCTTCACCGACGCCGCCATCGCTGCGCCGGCGTTGCAGACATTGCTCGCGCGCTATACGCCCCGCACCTTCAATTCGATCACCGTCGACTCCGACACCTCGACTTCCGACACCGTCCTCCTGTTCGCGACGGGCAAGGCCGGGCACGCCCCCGTCGCCGAGGCCGGCGACTCCCGCCTCGGCAGCTTCCGGCGCGCGCTCGAGGCGGTGATGCGCGACCTCGCCCTGCTCGTGGTCAAGGATGGCGAAGGCGTCGAAAGGCTGGTCACCATCGAGGTGAGCGGCGCCGCCTCCGAGCGCACGGCACGCAGGATCGGGCTCGCGATCGCGAACTCGCCGCTGGTCAAGACCGCGATCGCCGCCGGCGACGCCAATTGGGGCCGCATCGTCATGGCCGTCGGCAAGGCCGGCGAGAAGGCCGACCGCGACAAGCTCTCGATCTCGATCGGCGGCGTCGCCGTCGCGAGGAACGGCGCACGCGTCGAGGGCTACGACGAAGGCCCGGTCGCGTCCCACATGGCCGGGCGCGACATCCGCATCGCCGTCGATGTCGGCGTCGGCCGCGGCAAGGCCACGGTGTGGACCGGCGACCTGACCCATCGCTACATCGACATCAATGGCAGCTACCGGAGCTGATCTCAGGCTCGTCTCCGAGCGGCTGATCCTCCGCCGTCCCGTTCCGTCCGACGCGCCGGCGATCGCGGCCGCGATCGCCGATGCCGAGATCCTGCGCTACCTGCCGCTCCTGCCGGACCCCTATACGCTGGCCGACGCCGAGCGCTGGATCGCCGAGGGCGGACCCTACGAGCTGATCGCGTGCCGGGCCGATGACGGGGTGCTGGTGGCCGCGGTCGGGCTGCGGCCGAAGCCGGACGGCAAGGGCGAGATCGGATACTGGACGCATCGGTCGCATCGCGGCCAGGGCTACGCGGCGGAGGCGGCACGGCGGCTGATCCGCTACGCCCACGAGATCCTCGGCATTCGCCGGGTGACCGCCGCGGCACGGCCCGACAATGGCGCGTCGAGACGCGTGCTGGCAAAGCTCGGCTTCGCCCGCATCGGCGAGGAAACGCGCGAGTATCCAAGTCGTGGCTTGACGCATGTGCTCGATGTCTACGCGCTCGATGCGCCCGAATGCGGCGCCGATCCGTCATTGCCGTCGCTGCCGACGATTCTCGTTGCCGCGGTCGCGCTGGTCGATGCCGACGGTCGCGTGCTGATCGCCCGCCGCCCGCCGGGCAAGTCCATGGCCGGTCTCTGGGAGTTTCCCGGCGGCAAGGTGCATGACGGCGAGACGCCGGAGGCAGCGCTGGTGCGGGAGCTCAAGGAAGAGCTCGGCATCGACACCGCCGGAACCTGCCTCGCACCCTTCACCTTCGCCTCGCACCGCTACGAGCGTTTCCATCTGCTGATGCCGCTCTATCTTTGCCGGCGTTGGCAGGGAACGCCCGCGCCGCGCGAGGGCCAGGAGCTCGCCTGGGTCAAGCCGATGCGCCTTGCCGACTATCCGATGCCGCCTGCCGACGTGCCGCTCGTCGCCATGCTACGCGACTTCCTCTAGCCGCGATGGCGACGCGCTGGTCCGGCAATCCCGAGTCCGACCGCAGCCTCAACCGCGCGGTAAAGGACGGCATGGGCCAGGCCGTCCTCACCGGCATCGTCGACAGCTACATGAGCGCTTATGCCGTGCTGCTCGGGCTTACCGCCGCGCAGATCGCGATCGTTGCCGCTTTTCCCGGTTGGATCGGCTCCTTCATCCAGGTCGCCGGTGCCTGGCTCGCCCGTCAAGGCGTCCGCCGCAAGACGCTGATCCTTGCCGGCTCCGCCGTCCAGATCGCGATGCTGCCGACCGTGCTCGTGCTGCCGTGGCAGTTTCCCGCCTACGCCTATCCGATCCTGATCGCCTGCGCCGCGATCTATCACGCCGGCAACCACCTGATGCAGCCGAACTGGATCAGCCTGATCGGCGACCATCTGCCCGAGCAGGTGCGCGGACGCTACTTCGGTCGGCGCACGAGCCTGGCCGGCATCGTCGGCTTCGCTGCCATGGCCCTGGCCGGCGGCGTGCTGCATTGGTTCGAGGCGCAGGACATGGCGCGGATCGGCTTCGCCGTCATCTTCGCGATCGGCGGGCTCGGCCGGCTCTATTCGCTTTGGCAGCTTTCCGGCGTCGCCGATCCGGGGCTTGCCGCCGATGCAGAGCAGCTGCGGCCGGATTCCGGCGGGCTCCGCCGGCTCTGGCAGTCGAACTTCTTCCGCTACTCGCTGTCGATCGGGCTGATGTTTGCCGCGGTTTCCTTCGCCAGCCCGTTCTTCGCCGTCTACATGCTGCGCGAGCTGCATTTCACCTATCTCGAGTTCATGGGCAACATGGCCGCTAGCGCGGCGACACAGGCGCTGCTGATGCCGGTCTGGGGTCGCGTGCGCGACATGCGCGGAAACCGGCTGGTTATCATCATCTCCGGCGCGCTGATCCCGCTGGTTCCGGTGGTCTGGGTCTTCACCCCCAACTACTGGGCGCTGTTCTTCGCCCAGGTGATCACCGGCGCGGCGTGGTCCGGATACACGCTGGCGGCCACGACCTTCCTCTACGACACGGTGCCGCCGGCGCGGCGCACGCTGGCGACCGCCGTCCATACGGTGCTGAGCCTCTCGTTCTGGTCGGTTGGCGCCTTTGCTGCAGCATGGCTCACTACACGCATGCCGACAGAAATCACGCTCTTCGGGGAGACTTGGTCCTGGGGAAGCCAGATCCTGCCGATGTTCGCGCTATCGGCCGTGCTGCGCGGCTTGGTCGCCGTCCTGACGCTGCCCCGGCTCAAGGAGACGCGAAGCTAGGTCCGGGAGAACAAAAGGCGGCCGCAGGACCTCCTCTAAACGGGCGTACAATGCCCATACGGACCGGGAGGCCGTTCGCTGCGATGTCGATCCATGCCGTCACCGCCGCCTCGCGCTTCGGGCTCGGAGCCCGCCCGGGCGACCTTGCCCGGATCAAGGGCGATCCGCGGGCCTGGCTGGCGGCTCAGCTCGACGGCACCTCGGAGGCGACGCAAGGCGTCGGCCGCAGCGCCGAGCGGCTCCAGCAATACTTCGAGGCCCGCCGCAGCGGCGGAGACCCCGCCGTCATCGCACTGTTTCGGAAAGAGTATCGCGAGGGCTTCGCCGCCGATGTCGGCGCCCGCACACGGCGCGCGGCGGCAACCGACCAGCCATTCCGCGAGCGGCTCGTCCATTTCTGGACCAACCACTTCACCGTTTCCGCCTTGCGCCCGTTGGTCGCCGGCATCGCCGTCCCCTTCGAGGAGGAGGCGATCCGCCCCAACGTCACCGGCCGCTTCGTCGATCTCCTCTTCGCTGCCGTGCGCCACCCGGCGATGCTGCTCTATCTCGATCAGGCCGAGTCGATCGGACCGAACAGCCGTGTCGGCCAGCGCCGCAGCCGCGGCCTCAACGAGAACCTGGCGCGCGAGATCCTGGAGCTGCATACGCTCGGCGTCGATGGCGGCTACACGCAGGCCGATGTCCGCGCCTTCGCCGAGATGCTGACCGGCTGGTCGATCGGCAATCTCCGCAACGGCGTCATCGGCGCGTTCAACTACGTCCCGCTGGTCCATGAGCCCGGATCGAAAACCTTCCTCGGCCGCACCTACGAGGACGACGGCGAGCGCGAAGCGAGGACCGTGCTTGAGCTGCTGGCGCGGCATCCTTCGACCGCGCGCCGCATCGCCACCAAGCTCGCGCGCCACTTCATTGCGGATCGGCCGCCGGCGGAATCGGTCGATTGGATCGCGCGCGTCTTCATCGACAGCGACGGCGATCTCCGGGCGGTCTACCGCGCCGTGATCGCCGAGGAGCGTGCCTGGCGCGACCCGCTGTCCAAGGTGCGCGCGCCCTCGGATTTCGTCGTCGCCGCGCTGCGCGCGACCGGCGTCAAGCCGGAGGGCGGGCCGGTGATGCGGGCGCAGGCGGTGCTGGGTCAGACACCGCTGACAGCGCCCTCGCCGGCCGGGTGGCCCGACGAGGCCGAGGCCTGGGCGACGCCGGAGGCGATGATGCGCCGGGTCGAGTTCGCGCTCGCTTTCGCCGGCCGCGTCAGGACGCATATGGAGCCGGGCGATCTTGCCGAGTCCGTCCTCGGCGATGCGCTTTCCGACGAGACCGGCGCCGCGATCCGGCGTGCGGGCAGCCGCACTGAGTCGCTGGCGCTCATGCTCGCCTCGCCCGAGTTCCAGCGGAGGTGACAATGCTCTCAAGCCGCCGCCGCCTGCTGCTGGGCCTGGGCGCCCTTTCGCTGCCGTTGCCCGGCGTCGCGCTCGCCGCGGCGCCGACCGACCGTCGCTTCGTCTTCGTCGTGCTGCGCGGCGGCCTCGACGGCATCGGCTCGGTCGTTCCCTACGCCGATCCGAACTATCGCATCCTGCGCGGCGAGATTGCGCTTGCCTCGCCCGGTCAGGAAGGCGGCATCCTCGATCTCGATGGACGCTTCGGCCTGCACCCGGCGCTGGCGCCGCTCGAGACGCTGTGGCGCGCGCGCCAGCTCGCCATCGTCCATGCCGTCGCCACGCCCTATCGCCAGCGCTCGCACTTCGATGGCCAGGACCTGCTCGAGAACGGCACCGTCGAACCGCGCGCCAAGGGCGGCGGCTGGCTCAATCGTTCGATCGCGCTGCTCGGCAAGCCGAAGGAGCCGAACCGGCGCCTTGGCCTCGCCGTCGGCAGCACGGTACCCCTTCTCCTGCGCGGCGAGGTGCCGGTTGCGACCTGGTCGCCGCCGGTCCTTCCCGATGCCTCGGCCGACTTCATCGCCAAGCTCTCCCGGCTCTATCGCGACGACAGCGTGCTCGGCCCTGCGCTGGCGCAAGGCGTCGGCGCGCAGGCGATGTCGACCGAGGTCATCGGCGAACGGACCATGGGAGGCACCCCAGCACGCGGCCCAGGCGCCTTCAAGGCCGCATCCGAGGCCGCCGGCAAGCTGCTCGCCTCGGCGGTCGGTCCACGCGTCGCCGTGCTAGAGCTCAATGGCTTCGATACCCACGCGCAGCAACGGAACCGCATCGTCGGGCCGCTCGCGGCCTTCGCCGACGGCATGATCGCGCTCAAGGACGCGCTCGGGCCTGCATGGACCGACACGGTCGTGCTGGCGGCGAGCGAGTTCGGCCGCACGGCGCAGGTCAACGGCACGCTCGGGACCGATCACGGCACCGCCGGCGTCGCCTTCATCCTCGGCGGCCGCGTCGCGGGCGGCCGTGTTCTGGGCCGTTGGCCGGGCCTCGCCGCAAGCCAGCTCTATGAAGGCCGCGACCTCGCACCGACCACCGACCTCCGCGCCGTTGCCAAGGCGCTGCTCAAGCACCATCTCGGCCTGCCCGAGGATGCGCTCGGCAAGGTCGTGTTCCCAGACAGCCGTACGGTACGGCCCCTTCCCGATTTGATGCCGGCCTGACGGCGTCTCATTGCGGTAAAGTCGTAACATGTTGCGCTAGAGCATTTTCCGATCATTCTGGTTCATAGCCTGAGTTTCGAAAGTAGTTGGCGCATTCGTGTGGTGTGAAGGCGTCGAGAGCGTCAGCGATGGCCTGCCATAGGGCGTCCTTGGTTCGTGCGGCCACCTTTCGCAGATAGGCCTTCAGCTTGGCAAAGGCTTGCTCGATTGGGTTGAAGTCCGGGCTATAGGGAGGCAAGAACAAGCGCGTCGCGCCTGCCGCCTCGATGGCTTCGCGCAC
>VGEN01000165.1 GCA_016869285.1 Alphaproteobacteria bacterium | reverse complement strand
TCGACAAGATGCTAGCGCGCCTGGGGGACCGGCGCACAGAAGTCGTCGAACGATTCCGCCAACGCGACCGCACCCTGCCTGCATCGGCACGCAGGGTGCGGCGCGAAGAAACTAGACGGAGACTACCAGCGCGGCGCGCGCGGGCCGCGGTCGCCACCGCCGCCCATGCCACGGCCGCCGCCGCCACCGCCCGGCGGGCGGTCCTCGGCGACGCGTACCGTGGCGGCACGGCCGCCGAGATCGGCACCGTTCAGCTCGCGCACGGCGCGCTGGCAGGCGTCCGGCGTCTGCAGCTCGACGAAGCCGAAGCCGCGGGAGCGGCCGGTCTCGCGATCGGTGATGACCTTGGCCGAGACCACCGGGCCGAAGGGGCCGAAGGTCTCTTTCAGGTCTTCCGAGGTCATCGTGTAGGGGAGGTTTCCAACGAACAGCTTGGTCGACATTTTTCCAATCCTCAGGATCGATCGCCCCGCTCTCGCGAAGGCAGGCTCATGCCGTGGCGCGACGATACGCAACGCCGTTGGACCGGCGCAGCGAACCGGCAGGACGCGGTCGACCGGATTGTCAGGATCAGGTGCGGCGACATTGGCGAGAACCCATCAGGGAAGGCGAATGTCGCGGCGATCGGAACCATCGAACGGAACGGCGCACACCACTGGCTCCCGTCCTCGCTTTCGCAGCCACCATGGCCAAGACCGGCGACGACGGATCGGCCGGGATCATGAGGCTCCCGGTCTGGGAGGTCCAGCGTTATTTCCGTGACGGAATGATCGCATTCGAGGCAAGGCTTCTCGACCGATGCTAGCGAGCGCTACTCTTCCATAGGAGCAAAGGGAGTCAGGCGAGATGGCGGAGTCGCAGCGGCGCGCGCAGCTGATCGAGACGGCACTGCGGCTCTTCTATCGTCATGGCTTTCATGCGACCGGCATCGACAAGCTGTTGGCCGAGGCCGGCATCGCCAAGATGACTCTATACAAACATTTCGGCTCGAAGGACGCGCTGATACTCGCCTGCCTTGCCGAACGCGACAGGCTGTTTCGTGCCTGGTTCGAGTCCGAGATCGACCGGCGAGGCAAGACGGGACGCGATCGCCTTCTCGCTGTTTTCGACATTCTGGAAGCGTGGTTCAAAAGCCGCGACTTTCACGGGTGCATCTTCATCAACGCGGCGGCCGAGCATGCACCAGCCGCAGATCCGGTGCATCAGGCCGCGAGCGCGCACAAGCGCGAGGTCCGCCGCATCCTAGAGCGGGTGGCAGTCGAGGCCGGTGCAGGAAGTCCCGCGCTGATTGCCGGCCAGATTCATATGCTGATGGAAGGCGCGACAGTTCTGGCCCAGGTCGCAGGCGAGATCGGCGCAGCAGCCGAGGGCAGGCGTGCCGCCGCCGCGCTGATCGACGCCGCGCTTGCCGATTGAGGCAAAGCCGCTAGGCTTTCCTTCCCTCCGTCGTTCCCCCAGGGACCTGTTCATGGCTGCCGACATAGCGACATATCTTGGCGTGCGCTCCGCCATCGGCCCGAGCGTCCGCGCCGATGGCCGCCGGCTTGCCTTCGTCTCCGATCACACCGGCGTCGGCCAGGTCTGGGCGATGGATCTGCCATCGAGCTCTCCCCGTCAGCTTACCCGTCACGACGACAAGGTCGCGTTCGTGGATTTTGCCCCGGTCGGCGAGTCGCTTGTCTACGGCATGGACCGCGGCGGCGACGAGCGCATCCAGCTCTACCTGATCGAGAAGGACGGAAAGGCGGCAAAGCCGCTGACCGCACGGCCCGAGGTCATTCACGCCTGGGGCGGTTGGTCTGCGGACGGCAAGCGCGTCGCCTTCGCCGCCAACCTCCGCAACCAGGCCTTCTTTGACGTCCATGTCCTGGACGTTGCCGCGGGTGAGGAGCGCTGCGTTTTCCACGGCGACGGCCACTTCGCGCCGGTGGCGTGGTCGCCGGATGGCAAGCATCTCGCCGTGATCGAGATGCGCGGCTCGCTCGACATCGATCTGCACCTGCTGGAGATGGCGACCGGCAGGATCGAAAGGCTCCTGGCGCCCAGGGGCGAGTCCAGGTGCCAGTCGATCCGCTTCGCCAAGGACGGAAAGTCGATCTTCCTTTCGACCGACTTCGACCGCGACCATCTCGGCATGGCGCGACTAGACCTCGCCACGTGCAAGCTCGACTGGCTCGAGGCCCCGGCCTGGGACGTCGAGGTCGTGCGCCCGTCGCGCGACAATGCGCGGGTCGCGCATGTCACCAACATCGAGGGCTACGGCAATCTCGCCATCCGCGATCTTGCTACCGGCAAGGACCTGAAGATCGAGCTGCCCGGCCCAGGCATCGTTCCGGAGATCGTCTGGATTCCCGACGGGAGCGGCGTCGTCTTTACCCTTAACGGCGCTTGCCGCACACCGGACCTCTATCGCGCGGACGCGGCGACCGGCGCGGTCACCCGCCTTACCGTATCGGACACCAAGGGCCTCAAGGTCACGGATTTCGTCGAGCCGGAGGTGATCCACTATCCCTCCTTCGACGGCCTCCAGATTCCGGCCTTCTTCTTCCGGCCCAAGACGCCGAAGCCGGCGACGGGCTATCCGACGGTCATGGTCGTCCATGGCGGGCCGGAGTCGCAATATCTGCCGAATTTCCGGACCGAGGTGCAGTTCCTGATCGCACGCGGCTACGCCGTCCTCGCGACCAACGTCCGCGGATCGTCCGGCTACGGCCGGGCCTATCTCGCGCTCGACGACGTGCGCAAACGTCCGGGGTCCGTCGCCGACCTGGCGCACGCCAATGCCTGGCTTGCCAAGCATCCGGACATCGACGGGCATCGCATCGCCGTCATGGGGCAATCCTATGGCGGCTACATGGTGCTCGCTGCCATCACCCTCTACCCCGACCTCTGGGCGGCCGGCGTGGATTTCTACGGCATCTGCAACTGGCTCACCATGCTCGCCAATACCGGGCCATGGCGGCGCAAGCAGCGCGCCAAGGAGTACGGCGATCCCGAGCGCGACCGCGACTTCCTGATCGAGACCTCGCCGCTGACCAAGGTCAACGACATCAAATGTCCGCTACTCGTGGCTCAGGGCCTGACCGATCCGCGCGTGCCGCCCTCGGAAAGCGAGCAGATCGTCAAGGCCGTCCGGTCGCGCAACGTCCCATGCGAGTACGTAACCTTCCCCGACGAAGGTCACGGTTTCGTCAAGCTTCACAATCGACTCACGATTCATGGCGCGGTCGTGCAATTCCTCGACCGCTTCGTCGGAGGACGTCCCAATGGCTGACGATCGTCTTGCCCGTATCGAGGCGCTGTTCACCGACTGGGCCCGGGACCGTCAGCCCGGTGCTTCGCTTGCGGTCGTCTCCAAGGGCGAGGTCGTGCTCAAGAAATCATACGGGCTTGCCGATCTCGAGCATGGCGTGCCGCTGTCGTCCTCCTCGGTCTTCTATATCTGCTCGATCACCAAGCAGTTCTGCTGCACAGCGCTCCTGATGCTGGAGCAGGACGGCAAGCTCAGTCTCGAGGACGAGGTGCAGAAGTACCTGCCGGAGCTGCCGCGCTTCGAGCAGAAGCTGACCATCCGCCACCTGCTCAACAACACCAGCGGGCTCCGCGACGAGCTGACCCTGATGCTGTTCTCCGGCATCGGCTTCGAGCAGGCGATCTCGCGCGATGATCTGTTCGACCTGGTTCAGCGGCAGAAGACCCTCGATTTCCCGCCCGCCACGCGCTACCGCTACTCGAACTCGAACTTCATGCTGGCCTCGGTCATCGTCGAGCGCGTCTCGGGCGAGGATTTCCGCGCCTTCCTGTCGAAACGCATCTTCAAGCCGCTCGGCATGACCTCGACACGCCTCTGCGACGACAATAGCGAGCTGATCCCGAACGTCGCGCGTCCCTACAGCCGCAACCAGGGCGGCGCCTGGCACCGCAACCTGGCACTGGTCGAGCTCTCCGGCGACGGCGGCATCCTCTCCAGCGTCGACGACATGCTGATCTGGCACGCCAACTACCGCCACAACCGCCTGCCGGTGCCCGATCTCATGCAGAAGCTCGCGACCCGCGGGCGCATGGTCAACGGCCACTCGGTGACCTACGGGCTCGGTCTGCGCACGCCGGAATATCGCGGCCGTCGCGCCTGGATGCATGGCGGCGGATGGCCCGGCTATACGCACGAGCTCGTCCACTTTCCCGACGACGACCTCGGCATTCTGCTGTTCACCAATCGCGACGACACGCGCTCGACCTTCCTCACGCGCACCATCGCCGAAATCTGGCTTGACCTCGCGCCGCCCGGCCCCCGCAGCGACGCGCTGCCGCCGGAGCGGCTGGCAGGCCGCTATTTCGATCGCGACGAGGGCTACACCATGGTGCTGGCGGCCGAAGGGGCCCGCGTGGTCGCCGAGGTCGTCGACTACAAGTTCTGGCTCGAGCAGAGCTCGCCCGACCGCTTCGACACGACGATCGGACCCCATCCGGTGTCGCTGCGCCTGGTCGGCCCGCTCGATGCCAAATACCCGAAGATCGAGGCGACGCTCGACGGCGGCCAGGTGCTGATGTTCGAGCACCCGACGCCCGCACAGCTCGCCCCCGACCAGCTCGGGGCTTATGCCGGCACCTACACCACGCCGGAGCTGCCGATCGCCTACATCATCGAAGCGATCGACGACCGGCTCTCGCTCCGTCTCGACCGCAGCTTCCCCAAGCCGGGCCGGCAGACGCTGACCCCCTTGGGTGACGATCTCTTCGTCGTGCAGCTTCCCTTCTTCTACAAACCCGCGACCGGAACCATCAAGTTCCTGCGCGGGCCCGGCGGCGTGGTCGAGGGTCTCCGCATCAATCTCGGCCGCATCTCCAACCTGCGCATGTCGCGCCGCCCCGGCTGATCGGAGCCGTTCGATGACCGAAACCGCAAGCCTCGGCCCGAGCCGGGTCCTGGCGGCCTGGCGCGAGGTCGAGGCCGGGACGCTCTCGCGCGAGGCCTTCCACGCCGCCGAGCAGGATGTGCTGGCCGCCTACAGGCGCGAGTGGACGGAGTCGATCGCCGGATCGGCCGATGGCGACCTGGAGACCGCGATTCTGCGCGAGATCGGCGCCTGGCGGAAGGAACCGGACTTGAAGAAGGTGCGGGAGCGCTGCGAACGCTCGCTCGCGCGTCTCAAGGACAAATGGAACAACGTCGTCGGAGAGAAGGTCGCCTCCGAACAGGTTGTCGCCTACTACGATACCGCCGACGACCTGATCGAGGAGCTGATGTGGTGGCACGCGCTCCGCGACGATACCTCGCCGCTCGCCTATATGGTCGCGCTCGACCTCGCGCGCGCCAACGGCCTTCGGCATCTGCTCGACTTCGGCTCCGGCGTCGGCGTCTCCGGCGTGCTGTTCACCCCGCATTGCGAGACCGTCGCGCTCGCCGATGTCAGCTCGACCCTGCTCGATTTCTGCCGCTGGCGCCTCGAACGCCGCGCCATCCCGGCGACGTTTCTGGACCTCAAGAACGTCGGCCTGCCGAAGGGCAGGTTCGACCTCGTGACCGCGATGGACGTCTTCGAGCATCTCGAAGATCCGGCCAAGGCGATCTCGGATCTCGATGCAGCGCTCAGGCCTGGCGGCTATATCTTCGGCCGCTTCGCCGCCGATCCCGAGGACGACGACCGGCCGCAGCATATCGTCCACGATTTCGAGCCCGTCTTCGTGAAGCTCCGGGAGCTGGGATATCGCGAAGCCTGGAAGGATCAGTGGTTCTGGGGGCACCAGGCCTTCCAGAAACCTGCCTAAGCCTCTCGGTTGCGGTCCCCTCGCTTAGTGGCGCGTGGCTTCCGCTGCCCGCCCGCGCGTTGTTTCGCAGCGCGCTACACGGGCACGCCGCCCCGCGCCGCTCGGGGAAGTCTCACGAGTTCCCGAGCCGGCAAAACGCGGCAGTTCGATCGCGTAGCGATCTAACGAGAGCGTTTTGCCACTCAGGCGAGGGTCCGTTAGATTTCGCTCCTCCCGAGCTATGAGGCATTCCGATGATGGACGGCGGTGTATTGATCGGCGGCAAGTGGCAGGCCTCGGCTTCCGGTGCGACCCTGCCCGTGATCAATCCTTCCGACGGCGAGACCTTCACCAAAATCGCGCGCGGCGGCGCCGAGGACATCGACCGAGCCGTGAGAGCCGCGCATAAGGCGATGGAAGGTGCCTGGGGACGGACGCCGGCTGTCGAGCGCGGGCGGTTGCTGACAAAGCTCGCGCTGGCCGTCGCCGCCAATCACGACGAGCTGGTGCGGCTGGAGGCGACCGACACCGGCAAGCCGATCAAGCAGGCCAAGGCCGACATCGTCGCGCTCGCCCGCTACTTCGAGTTCTACGGCGGTGCCGCCGACAAGCTGCATGGCGACACCATTCCCTATCTCGACGGCTACACGGTGATAACGATCCAAGAGCCGCATGGCGTGACCGGCCACATCATTCCGTGGAACTATCCGGCGCAGATCGGCGGCCGCTCGATCGGCGGGGCGCTCGCCGCGGGCAATGCCTGCGTGGTCAAGCCGGCCGAGGATGCCTGCCTCTCGATCCTGAAGCTCGCCGACCTGGCCCTCCAGGTCGGCTTCCCCGAAGGGGCGCTCAACGTCGTGCCCGGCCTCGGCGAGGAGGCCGGCGCCGCGCTCGCCGCGCACTCAGGCATCGACCACATCTCCTTCACCGGCTCGCCCGAGGTCGGCACGCTGGTGCAGCAGGCGGCAGCCAAGCACAACGCCCAAGTGACAATGGAGCTTGGCGGCAAGTCGCCCCAGCTCGTCTTCGACGATGCCGACCAGGAAGCGGCCCTGCCCTTCATCGCCAACGCCATCATCCAGAACGCCGGCCAGACCTGTTCGGCCGGCTCGCGTCTCTTGGTGCATGAGCCGATCTACCGCTCATTCATCGATGCCGTCGCCAAGCGCTTCGAGGCGCTCCGCGTCGGCTCCTCCGACATGGACCTCGACTGCGGCCCCCTGATCAACAAAAGCCAGCATGAGCGTGTCGGCGGCTTCATCCAGCGCGCCGGCAAGGCGGGGCTGCAGCCCCGCGCGCGGGGAACCATCGCGGCCAATGCGCCCAAGGGCGGCTACTTCGTCGCGCCGACGCTCTTCGCCGACGTACCGGCGGGGCACGAGCTGGTGACGGAAGAAGTGTTCGGCCCGGTGCTCGCCGCCCTGCCCTTCAAGGACGAGGCCGAGGCGATCCGGCTCGCCAACGGCACGCCCTATGGCCTGGTCGCCGGCGTGTGGACGCGCGATGGCGGGCGGCAGATGCGGCTTGCGCGCGCAATCAAGGCGGGCCAGGTCTTCATCAACAACTACGGCGCCGGCGGCGGCGTCGAGCTACCCTTCGGCGGCATGAAGCGCTCCGGTTTCGGCCGCGAGAAGGGGTTCGAGGCGCTTTACGGCTTCACCACAGTCAAGACCGTTGCGATCAAGCACGGCTGACATAGCCGGATCTCACCCTTCGACACGCTCAGGGTGAGGTTCTTTCCGTTCTCACCATGCCCTCATGCTGAGCCTGTCGAAGCATGAGGTTCCAGCACACGGGGGCATTCATGCGTCTCAAGGACAAGGTCGCGATCGTCACCGGCGGCGGCTCGGGCTTCGGCGAAGGCATCGTCAAGCGCTACGCCAGGGAAGGCGCCAAGGTCGTGGTCAACGATGTCAACCGTCAGGCCGGCGATCGCGTCGCGCGCGAGATCAAGGCGGCCGGGGGCGAAGCGATCTTCATCAAGGCCGACGTCGCCTCCTCCTCGGAGGTCAAGGCGATGGTCGCGGAGACCGTCGGCCGGTACGGGCACCTCGACGTCATGGTCAACAACGCCGGCATCACGCACAAGAACCGTTCCATGCTCGAGGTGACCGAGGAGGAATTCGACCGCATCTATGCGGTCAACGTGAAGGCGGTCTACCTCTCGGCGCTCCACGTCGTGCCGGTGATGCAGATGCGCGGCGGCGGCTCGATCATCACGACCGCCTCGACCGCCGGTCTGCGGCCGCGGCCGGGGCTGACCGTCTACAACAGCTCCAAGGGGGCCGTCATCACCATGACCAAGTCGATGGCGGTCGAGTTCGCTCCGCACAACATCCGCGTCAACTGCCTCTGCCCGGTGATCGGCATGACCGGCCTGACCGAGCTGTTCATGGGCCAGCCGGACTCGCCGGAGATCCGCCAGAAGTTCCTGTCCTCGATTCCGCTCGGACGCATGTCGACGCCCGAGGATCTGGCGAACGCCGCGCTCTACCTCGCTTCCGACGAGGCGAGCTTCATCACCGGCGTCGCGCTCGAAGTCGACGGCGGGCGCTGCATCTGATCAGTCGATCTCGACGACCTTCTGCACCTTCTTGCGCGCGCGCCAGCGCGTGACCGCAACGCCGAGAACGACGAGGCCGATCACCGTCGGCAGCACGAGTTTGAGGCCGTACTCATCGATCAGGCCGGCAATCGCCTTGCCGAAGAAGTAACCGGCGGTGGCGAAGCTCACCGCCCAGATCGCCGCGGCGATGACATTCAGCGTCGTGTAGCGGATGACGCCGATCCCGGCGGCACCGCAGGCGAAGGGCGCGACGTTGCGCACGCCGTAGACGAAGCGGAATCCCAAGATGAACCAGTTGTCGTAGCGGCGGAGGAAACCGAAGGCGGGCTGGCATCGGGCCTCGAGGCGAGGGAAGCGATGCATCAACGGGCGGCCCCAACGCCGACCGATCCAGTAATAGAGCTGGTCGCCGGCGACGGTGCCGGCGAAGCCCGAGAGCACCACCAGCCAGAGGCTCAGTAGCTCTTCATGGGCGGCCCACCCGGCGATGATCTGGATGGTCTCGCCCTCGATGAAGGTGTTGATGACGATCGCCCAGTAGCCGTACTTGGCGATCAGATGCTCGATATCGAGGCCGAGAAGGTGGTCGAGGAACTCCATTCCGCTTCAGTGCGAGATCACGAAATCGGGACGCCAAAACGAAGCCGCCCGGGACAAGCCCGGGCGGCGGACGCGGCGGCTGGCCGCCAAACGGCTACTCGCGATTGCTGCCGAAGAGCTGCAGCATCATGATGAACAGGTTGATGAAGTCGAGATAGAGCGTCAGCGCGCCCATGATCGCCTTCTTGCCCATCACGTCGGAGGCATCGAGCTCGTCATAGAGTTCCTTGATGCGCTGGGTGTCGTAGGCCGTCAGGCCCGTGAACACCAGGACGCCGATCACCGAGATCGCGAACTGCAGCGCCGAGGATGCCAGGAAGATGTTGACGATCGACGCCAGGATGATGCCGATCAGCCCCATGAACAGGAAGGTGCCGAAGCCCGACAGATCCCGCTTCGTGGTGTAGCCATAGAGGCTGACGCCCGCGAAAGCGCCCGCGGTGATGAAGAACACCCGTGCGATGCTCTGGCCGGTGAAGACCAGGAAGATCGAGGCGAGCGACAGCCCCATCAGCGAGGCGTAGATCCAGAACACCACCTGGGCGGTGCCCGACGACATGGCGTGGACCCGCGCGGCCAGGAAGAACACCAGCGCGATCGGCGCCAGCATGATCACCCACTTCAGCGGCGAGACGAACAGCAGGTTGGCCACCGCCGGGTTCGACATCGCGTAGGTCGCGGTCGCATAGGCGATAAGACCGGTCAGCGCGAGGGCGCTGGCCATGTAGTTGTAAACATTGAGCATGTACTGGCGCAGGCCGACGTCGTACTGGGCGACTTCGGCCTCTGTGCGCGTCATGTACCTACGATCGGTTTCCATCGCAAAGCCCCTTGGTAGCGGCGGTCGGCCGAAGATCCGGCCAAGCAACAATTTGGTTTCGCCAGTGCCAATCGTCAATAGGCTATGGCGCCGCTATGCCTTAGCTAAATAAATGATGGGGCTGTCCCAGATAACTCGGTTATGGAGTTATCATGGGACGGATACGACGGAGCCGATTGGGGGTCTCGAAGCAGGATCGCCTGATCGAACATTTCGTAGCAGGAACGACGGCGCGTAC
>VGEN01000164.1 GCA_016869285.1 Alphaproteobacteria bacterium | reverse complement strand
CGCGCAGAAGGTCGCCGGCGATGATGACCGAGCGCCGTGGCAGGCGATCGACCCAGACGCCGGCGGGAAGTCCGAAGAGGAAATAGGGCAGCGCCGCCGCCGCGGCGAGCCATCCCATCTCGACCGGGCCTGAACCGAGGACCAGCGCGGCGATGAGGGGGAGGGCAAGGAGGGTGATTTGGTCGCCGAGCTGGGTTGCGGCGTAGGCGGCCAGCAGCTTCGAGAAGTCGCTCATGACACCGATATGCGTCCGAGCGAGCGGGCCCTCTATCCGAGGTGTGCGGCGTAATTCGAGATAGTCACTCGCGGTCCGGCATCTGCCGCTCCTAGGCGCGCGGGATCGCCGTGATGATCACGGTCGCCTGGGCGATCGGCGGCTCGTCGGTTAGCGAGACGTCGATGCGGACATCCATGCCATTGGGTATGAGCTCGGCCAGGCGCCTGGCGGCTCCGCCGGTCAGGAGCATGGTCGGCCGCCCCGAGGGGTCGTTGACCACGCCCATGTCGCGCCAGAAGACGCCGCGGCGGAAGCCGGTGCCGAGCGCCTTCGAGCAAGCTTCCTTGGCGGCGTAGCGTCGCGCGTAGCTCGCCGCACGATTCATGCGACGATCCGACTTCGCACGTTCGACCGGCGTGAAACAGCGCTCGAGAAAACGCTCGCCGAAACGGGCGAGCGTCTTCTCGATACGATCGATGTCGATGAGATCGGTGCCGAGGCCGATGATCATGCGGTGGCGGCGCCGGTGACGGAGGCGCGCGCCTTGTCCATCAGCGAGCGCATGCGCCTGATCGCCGAGTCGAGGCCGGAGAAGATCGCCTCGCCGATCAGGAAGTGGCCGATATTGAGCTCGACGACGGTCGGGATGGCGGCGATCGGCGCGACCGTATCGAAGGTGAGGCCGTGTCCGGCGTGGCATTCCAGGCCGATCGCCTCGGCATGAGTCGCCGCATCGACGATGCGCTTGAGCTGCCTTTCGCGCTCGACGCCCTCACGCTCGCAATAGCTGCCGGTGTGCAGCTCGACAACCGGGGCGCCGAGCTTCCGCGCCGCGTCGAGCTGGCGCGCATCGGCCTCGATGAACAGCGAGACGCGGCTGCCATTGGCACCGAGCTTCTGCACATA
This sequence comes from Alphaproteobacteria bacterium, assembly GCA_016869285.1. Lineage (GTDB taxonomy): Bacteria > Pseudomonadota > Alphaproteobacteria > SHVZ01 > SHVZ01 > SHVZ01. The sequence goes on along the minus strand of VGEN01000164.1, from coordinate 8,869 downwards.
GGGCTGGAGTTGATCGAACAACCGGACGGCATCGAGGCCGCCCTCGGTCGTCACCTCGGTGCGCTTCTCAGGAACCAGACAGACGGCGTGCGGCTTGTGGCGCAACGCGATCGCCAGCATCTCCTCGGTCGCCGCCATCTCGAGATTGAGCGGGCGATCGAGATCGCGCGAGAGGCGCGCAATGTCGTCGTCGGAGATGTGGCGGCGATCCTCGCGGAGATGAGCGGTGATCCCGTCGGCGCCGGCCTTTACGGCCAGGCGTGCGGCACGGACGGGGTCCGGATGACGCCCGCCGCGGGCATTCCGGATGGTGGCGACGTGGTCGATGTTGACGCCGAGACGGAGAGGACGAGGCATGGGAGAGGCCTCCTCGGATTTGAGGCCTTGATTGTACCCTTAACCTCGCGCCCGCTCGACCGAGTTGATGACGGGCGCAGCACGGAGCGCGGCGACGATGTTGGTCAGATGGCGGACGTTCGAGACCTCGATGTCAATCAGCATGTCGAAGAAGTCGGGCGAACGGTTGGTGAACTTCAGATTGGTGATGTTGCCCAGGTTCTTGCCGATGATCGTGGTCAGGCTCCCGAGGCTGCCCGGCTCGTTGGTCAGGGTCACGCTGAGCCGGCCGACATGGCGCTCGGGGTCGTTCTCGCCGATGTCCCAGCCGACATCGAGCCAGCGTTCCGGGGTGTCGTTGAACTGCTCGAGCGTCTCGCAATCGATGGTGTGGATGGTCACGCCCTTGCCGGTGGTGACGATGCCGACGATCCGGTCCCCTGGCAGCGGGTGGCAGCAGCGGGCGAAGTGGACCGCCATGCCGGCGATCAGGCCGCGGATCGGGACGCGGTGCTCGCTGCGGCGGTCCTTGGCGACGCGCGAGCGGGCGATCGGCACGACCTTGCCGGGGTCCTGCGCCTTCTGCTTGAGGCCGGGGAAGATCGCGTGGAGGACCTCGCGCTCGGAGCGGATACCCTCACCGACTGCGGCATAGATATCCTCCGCCGCTTCCGCATCGAAAGTCTGAAGAACACCGCCGAAAGCCTTGTCTGAGAACGTATATCCCTCCTGACGAAAAGCCTTCTGCAGGATCGCCTTGCCGAGCTCCGAGAACTCGGCCCGCTTCTTCAGGCGGATGAAGCGGCGAATACGCGCCTTGGCCTTGCCGGTGACGACGAACTGCTCCCAGGTCGGCGACGGCGTCTGGGTCTTGGATGTGGCGACCTCGACCTGGTCGCCGTTGTTGAGCCGGGTGCGGAGCGGCACCAGCCGGCCGTTGATCTTGGCGCCGACGCAGGTGTCGCCGACCTGGCTGTGGACGGCATAGGCGAAATCGACCGGCGTCGCCCCCCGGGGCAGAGCGATCAGGTCGCCCTTGGGCGTGAAGCAGAACACCTGATCCTGGAACATCTCGAGCTTCGTGTGCTCGAGGAACTCCTCCGGCCCCGCCGCGTGCTCGAGAATATCGAGCAGCTCGCGCAGCCAGCGGTACTGGCGGCCGTCCTTGGCCTCCGCCGTGTCCTGCTTGTAGACCCAATGGGCGGCGACGCCGAGCTCGGCAACGTCGTGCATATCGCGGGTTCGGATCTGCACCTCGATGCGCTGGCGCTCCGGCCCGATGACGCCGGTGTGCAGCGAGCGGTAGCCGTTCGGCTTCGGCGTCGAAATGTAGTCCTTGAAGCGGCCGGGAACGACCGGATAGGCCGCATGCAGCAGGCCTAAGGCCTGGTAGCAATGCTCGACCTTCTCGACCACGATGCGGAAAGCCATGATGTCGGAAAGCTGCTCGAAGCCGACGTTCTTTCGCTGCATCTTGCGCCAGATCGAATAGGGTGTCTTCTCGCGGCCGGAAACCCAGGCCTCGACCCCGCCTTCCTTCAGCGTCTCCTTTAGCTCATCGATGATCTTCCCGGTCAGGTCCGCGCCCTTGTCGCGGAGGAAGGAAAGCCGGGCGATGACGCTGTCGCGCGCATCCTTGTTGAGCTCGGCGAAGGCAAGGTCTTCGAGCTCGTCCTTCATGCGGTGGATGCCGATGCGCTCGGCCAGCGGCGCATAGATCTCCATCGTCTCCATCGCCGTCTTCCGGCGCTTGGCCGGATTGTCGATGAAGTGGAGGGTGCGCATGTTGTGGAGCCGGTCGGCGAGCTTGACCAGGAGGACGCGGATGTCCTCGCTCATCGCCAGCACCAGCTTGCGGAAGTTCTCCGCCTGCTTCTCTTGGTCTGATTGCAGCTCGATGCGGTTGAGCTTGGTCACGCCGTCGACCAGACGCGCGACTTCCTTGCCGAACTTGGCCTCGATGTCCTCGATCGTCGCGTCTGTATCCTCGACCGTGTCGTGAAGCAACGCCGTCACGATGGACGCGGTGTCGAGCTTCATGCCGGTCAGGATGCCGGCGACCTCGAGCGGGTGGGCGAAGTAGGGATCGCCGGACGCGCGGATCTGCGCGCCATGCGCCTTCATTGCATAGACATAGGCGCGGTCGAGCAGATCCTCATCCGCCTGGGGATCGTAGGACTTGACCCGATCAACGAGCTCGTATTGGCGGATCATCTAGCGATCCGCCTTGGCGCCGGAGCGTTTTCGCCCGTCGCCGTCCACGCCTACGCTCGGTCGTCGCCGGTATCGTCGGCGACCTCGGCGTCGGAGATCTCGACCTCCTCCTCGGCCGCTTCGGCAGCCTGCGCGGCGCCGGCCATCATCGCCTGAGCCAACGCCTGCTCGTCCGCCATGACCTCGAGGACCTCTTCCTCCGGCTCGTCGGCCTCGACCTGCCGTTGAAGCCCCTTCACCAGCGACTCCCTGAGGCCGTCGAGATCGACGGTCTCGTCGGCGATCTCGCGAAGGGCCACAACCGGGTTCTTGTCGTTGTCGCGATCGACCGTGATCGAGGCTCCGGCCGCGACCTCGCGCGCCCGCTGGGCGGCGACGATCACCAGGTCGAAGCGATTCGGAATCTTGACGACGCAGTCTTCAACGGTCACGCGGGCCATTTCGACGAACTCCAAAGAACACGGTTGAAACTAGAGATATAACGTTTCCAGGGCCTTATCGCAACCCTGAACACCCGGTCAGGATGTCGCAGGCGGGGCTTTCCTTCGCCCAACTCACTCGGGCATATAGTGCCGCCCCTCTTCCGGAGAACCGCCTTAATGGTCGATGTCGCCGAACGCATGACGGTGCTGGGCACCGAGACCGCCTTCGAGGTCCTGGCCCGCGCCCAGGCGCTGGCCGCCCAGGGCAAGTCCATCATCAACCTCGGCATCGGCCAGCCCGACTTCAAGACGCCGCCCCATATCGTCGAGGCCGCGATCAAGGCGATGCGCGACGGCCATCACGGCTATACGCCGGCCAACGGCATCCCGGCGCTCAGGGAGGCGGTCGCCGCCGACATCAGGCGCCGTCAGGACATCGAGGTCGATCCCGACCTGATCATGATCATGCCGGGCGGCAAGGTGACGATGTACTTCGCCATCATGATCCTCGGCGACAAGGGCCGCAAGATCCTCTATCCGAACCCCGGATTCCCGATCTACGAGTCGGTGATCAAGCATTCCGGCGCAACGCCGGTGCCGATCCCGCTGCTCGAGAAGAACGGCTTCGCCTTCTCGGCCGAGGACGTGCTCTCGCGCATCACGCCGAGGACCAGCCTGATCATCCTCAACAGCCCGGCCAATCCGACCGGCGGCGCCGTGCCGAAATCCGAGTTCGACAAGCTGGTGAAGGGGCTCGAGGAGCACCCCGGCGTCTATATCATGTCGGACGAGATCTACGGCCAGATGCTCTATGACGGCCGCGAGCACGTGCCGATGCTCTCCTACCCCTCGATGAAGGATCGCACGATCCTGCTCGACGGCTGGAGCAAGACCTATGCGATGACCGGATGGCGCCTTGGATTCTCGGTCTGGCCGAAGGCGCTGTTCCGTCACGCGGAGAAGCTGGCGATCAACAACCACTCCTGCGTCAACGCGCCGACGCAGTTCGCCGGCATCGCCGCCCTGACCGGCCCGCAGGATGCGGTCGGCGTCATGATGAAAGCCTTCGAGGAGCGCCGACGCGTCATTGTCAGCGAGCTGAACCAGCTTCCCGGTTTCCGCTGCGTCGAGCCGGGCGGCGCCTTCTATGCCTTCCCCAACATCGAAGGCACCGGACTCACGGCCAAGGAGCTGCAGTCGAAGATGCTGGAGGAAGCGGGCGTCGCCACCATCGCCGGCACCAGCTTCGGCGCCCATGGCGAAGGATTCATCCGCTTTTCCTACGCCAACTCGACCGAGAACATCCGCGAGGCGATCAAGCGCATCCGCGCCATTCTGCGGACTTGATGAGCCGCGACCTCGGGCCTATCGCCGTCTTCATCGAGGCCTATGACCGAGGCAATCGCGACCCTGCCGTCCCGCATGGGATCGCACTTCACCTAATCAGGACTCACTCGGTCCTGACCGGGCCAGGCGGCGAGGTGCGCACCGCGCTCCACTTCCTCAGCGAACTGTTCGCGGCGCATTCGGCGCTGCGTCCGGCGCATCGTCACGAGCAGGTCGCGGCGATGACCTTCTGCCCGCATGTCCCGGGGGACGGCGTGACGGCGGCAGAGGTTGCCGATGCCCTCCTCAACCCGATCGGCCGGGCCCGCGACCTGGTCCGCTACGTGCTGGAGTTCGTCCGAGCCTCGGACTCCGGTGCGGCGCTTCTCCGATCGGGCGCGGGCGCGCTTCCACCCGACCTCATCCCGCGTCTTTCCGACGATGCGGCGCTGCTGGCGTTGCTGCGGACGGCGCCGGTGGAGGATTGGGAGCTGGAGCAAGGCCTGACCTTGCTCCGCCGCAGCCTTCTCCTGACGCCGGACGATCCGCGGGCGCTCCGGCTCTGCGCCGCACTCGCCATGCAGTGCCATTTGAACGAGTTCATCTTCGAGGAGACGCCGGAGGACCGCCGGCACGTAGAGGGGCTGATCGAGCGGACACGCTCAGAGCTGCGATCCGTCGGCGGTCCGTCTCCGCGAGCGGTCGCTGCGATTGCTGCGTATCGCCGCCTTGGCGAGGTGTTGCCCGAGATCGAACCCTGGCTGGCATCGGCCGGCGGCGAGCTCGGCAACCTTGCTCGCGTGCATTTCGTCGAGCCGCGCGAAGAGTTGCGCCTGGCGGCGGCGATGCCGAGCCTGACGCCGATCGGGGACGGCGTCTCGGCAACGGTACGCGCGCAGTACGAGCGCCATCCCTTCCCCATCTGGACGACGGCCCGCATCGGCAACAAGCCGCCTCTCGCGGCGCTGATCGCCGACAACCTCCCTACCCTGCCTGCGCCGTCCGGGCTGCCCGATCCGTGCAGCCTCCTGATCGCCGGGTGCGGCACGGGCCTGCATGCGATCGAGCTCGCCAGCCACATCCGCACCTCGCGCGTGCTGGCGATCGACCTGAGCCTGCGCAGCCTGGCCTATGCCCAGCGCAAGGCGCGCGCCTATGGCAGGGACGAGATCGCCTTCGCCCAGGCCGACCTGATGGAGCTGTCCGGCTTCGGCGAGCGCTTCGACGTCGTCTCCTCGATCGGCACGCTGCATCACACGGGCAATATGCGCGAGGCCTGGCGCGTGCTGCGCGGCCTGCTCAGGCCGCGCGGCCTCATGCATGTCGGCCTCTACAGCCGCATCGGCCGCGACCGGATCGAGGAGACACGGCAGTTGATCAAGGACGAAGGCCTGGAATCGACCGATGAGGCGATCCGCGCCTTCCGCCGCTACATCGCGTCCCGGCGGCCCGACCTTTTCCGCATGCTGACGGGAACGACGCCCTTCTACTCGACCAGCGAGCTGCGCGACCTCGTCTTCCATGTGCAGGAGAGCCAGCACGACCTGCTCGAGATCGGCGCCATTCTCGAGGAACTCGACCTCGACATGCTCGGTCTGCATGTGCATCCCGAGATACGCACCCGCTACCGCGACGCCTTCCCGGACGACCCAGCCCAAGTCTCGGTCGCCAACTGGCATCGCTTCGAGATCGATAACCCCGGCACCTTCACCAACATGTACCAGTTTTGGGTCCGGTCGCGCCGCTAGGTGGAGCCGGTCCGGCGTCGATCCATGACTAGCGTCGCGCGCGCCCTCAGGCTTGGCTAGGCTCTCGTCATCAGGAGGAGGCTCAGATGACCCAGCCCAAGACGCTGACCAAAGTCTCGGATCTCGACAACGTCCCTTTCCCGCCGGGACGGGTGTCTAAGCTCGTCTTCGACGACGGTAATGTCGAGTTGCGCCACTACGCGCCGAAGGGGGTCGACAACCAGGTGCCGCACGACCGCGACGAACTCTATTTCGTCGTGTCGGGCTCGGGCACGTTCAAGCGGGAGGCCGAGAAGGTGCCATGCGGGCCCGGCGACGTGCTGTTCGTTGCCGCCCACGAGGAGCACCGCTTCCTCGACTTCTCGACCGACTTCCAGGTCTGGGTTGTCTTCTACGGACCCAAGCGCGCGAAGTAGGTTATCCACAGGCGCGTCTGCCGCATCGCTAAGCGATTGCCTAAACTTTAGGCTGGCGGACCGAGGCGCTTCGATGCAGCGGGCGGATTCCGGCTCCTTTTTGCCTGGCATGGCCCCTGCACCTTGGAGGCGCAAACTCCTTGGCTGCGATCCGGTTCCCGGACTCCGCGGCTTCTCCCGAATGCGAAGCGAGCCGGGCCCCTGAGATGAAAAAGATCGAGGCGATCATCAAGCCGTTCAAGCTCGACGAGGTGAAGGAAGCCCTGCACGAAGTCGGTATCCAGGGCATCACCGTGACCGAAGCCAAAGGCTTCGGCCGCCAGAAAGGCCACACCGAGCTCTATCGCGGCGCCGAATACGTCGTCGACTTCCTACCCAAGGTGAAGGTCGAGGTCGTGCTCGACGATGCGCTGGTCGACCGCGCGATCGAGGCGATCCAGAAGGCGGCGCATACTGGCCGCATCGGCGACGGTAAGATCTTCGTCTCCTCGATCGAGGAGGCCATCCGCATCCGCACCGGTGAGCGCGGCACCGACGCGATCTGACCTCACCCAGGCCGCCCGCGTCTTCGCTCGTTCCCTTCCGACTCGCGCCTAAGACCTCTCCCTTCCACCAACGAGGACGACATGACGACGCCTAAGAAGATCATGGAAATGATCAAGCAGCACGACGTGAAGTACGTCGATCTGCGTTTCACCGACCCGCGTGGCAAGTGGCAGCACCTGAGCCAGCACGTACGTACGGTCGATGAGGAATCCCTGGTCGAAGGGTTCATGATGGATGGCTCGTCGATCGCCGGGTGGAAGGCGATCAACGAGAGCGACATGACGTTGATGCCAGACCTCTCGACCGCGGTGATGGACCCCTTCACCGCGCAGCCGACGATGATCGTCACCTGCGACACGCTCGAGCCCTCGACCGGGCAGGCCTATTCGCGCTGTCCACGCTCGGTCGCCAAGCGCGCCGAGGCCCATATCTCCGGCTCGGGCATCGGCGACATCGGCTATTTCGGGCCCGAGGCTGAGTTTTTCGTCTTCGATGACGTCCGTTTCAAGGTCGCGATGAACAAGGTCTCCTACGAGGTCGAGACCTCGGAAGGCCCCTACGTCACCGACAAGAAGTACGAGGAAGGCAATATGGGCCACCGGCCGCCGATCAAGGGCGGCTACTTCCCGGTTCCGCCGGTCGACTCCGAGCAGGATCTCCGTGGCGAGATGCTGACGATGATGGAGGAGATGGGCCTCGACGTCGAAAAGCACCATCACGAGGTGGCGCCCGGCCAGCACGAGCTCGGCTTCAAGTACGACACGCTGGTCAAGTGCGCCGACAAGATGCAGATCTACAAATACGTCGTCCACATGGTCGCGCATTCCTACGGCAAGACCGCCACATTCATGGCGAAGCCGATCAAGGGCGACAACGGCTCCGGCATGCACGTCCACCAGTCTGTATGGAAGAAGGGCAAGAACCTCTTCGCCGGCAACGGCTATGCCGACCTCTCCGACACGGCGCTCTACTACATCGGCGGCGTGATCAAGCATGCGCGCGCGATCAACGCCTTCTCAAACTCGACGACCAACAGCTACAAGCGGCTGATTCCGGGCTTCGAGGCGCCGGTGCTGCTCGCCTACTCGGCGCGCAACCGCTCGGCCTCCTGCCGCATCCCCTTCGTCGCCAACCCGAAGGGCAAGCGCGTCGAAGTGCGGTTTCCCGACCCGATGGGCAATCCCTACCTGACCTACGCCGCGCTGCTGATGGCCGGTCTCGACGGCATCCAGAACAAGATCCATCCGGGCGACCCGATGGACAAGAACCTCTACGACCTGCCGCCGGAAGAGCTGAGGAACGTGCCCCAGGTCTGCGGCAGCTTGCGCGAGGCGCTGGGCGAGCTCGACAAGAACCGCGACTTCCTCAAGAAGGGCGGCGTCTTCTCCGACGATCTCATCGACGGCTACATCGAGCTCAAGATGAACGAGGTCTGGGACATGGAGCACACCCCGCATCCGGTCGAATACCTCAACTACTACTCCTGCTGATCGTCGCCTCCTGATCTCCTCGCAACCCCGCCGTCTCGCGACGGCGGGGTTTCTGTTTCGGTGAATAATCACCGGGGCTGTCCCAGATAACTCGGTTATGGAGTTATCATGGGACGGATACGACGGAGCCGATTGGGGGTCTCGAAGCAGGATCGCCTGATCGAACATTTCGTAGCAGGAACGACGGCGCGTACCGCATCGAGTCTCTGCGGAGTGAACCGCAAGACAGGGGCGTTTTTCTTTGATCGCCTTCGTGAACTGATCGCCCGCGAGCTGGAAGCCGAGAGCGAGGCGATGTTCGGCGGCGAGATCGAAGTGGATGAGAGCTACTTCGGCGGCCGGCGCAAGGGAAAGCGTGGAAGGGGCGCGGG
>VGEN01000163.1 GCA_016869285.1 Alphaproteobacteria bacterium | reverse complement strand
CTGCTCGATCTTCAGCCCGCCGTACTCCTGGCGCCACCGATAATAAGTGACCTCGCTCACCCCGATCTGGCGGATGACATCAGCGATATCCTGGCCCTGTGAGATCAAGACATCGGCTTGTCGGAGTTTCGAAACGATCTCTTCAGGCTTGTGCCTCTTCTTCGGCATTGCAGTCCTCCTTCTTGTCAAAAGACATAGTTCAGGGCGGACCACTTTTCAGGGGGAGGACCAGGGGTGGCACGCAAAAAGCGCGCTTGGAGGGGAGAGCCTTGTTCCTTTTCCGGTCGAAGACTTATGAGATCCAGGCGAGCCGGAAGGGCCGCTGGACGATCGAGCAGACTTCCTCGGATCAAGCCGAGGCCGAGGCCGCGGCCAAGGTGCTTCTCAACAAGCTGAAGGACATCGAAGCGGTCCGCGTCGTCCTCGACGGCCGCAGCGAGAAGGTCCTGTTCGAGCAGAAGAAGCCGCAGGGCAAGAACCCGGTCGTGATGCCGCAGATCGAGGAAGCGCCGGTCTGCGCCAACGCCGAGGACCTTTACGGCCCGCAGAGCCGCAAGGTCGTCAACCGCCTGTTCCGCCAGTATCTCGACCGCGCCATGCTGACGCCGACCGAGATCATGCATAGCGGCCGCGAGATGAAGCGGGTGATGGATTTCGAATCCATCGTGCAGACCGCGATCGCGCGCGTCGCCAGCGTGCAGAAGGACTCCGAGGGCGGCGATGCGAAGAAGCGCACCGACCTGCTCTGGGGCATGGTCAACGGCATCTCCAGGCGCGCGACCGAGGCCGACAAGCTGAGGCTTCCCTCGATCAGGGAGCTGGGCTTCGACGAGGCGGTCAAGTTCGTCGCCAAGGCAGCGCAGCCGGAGGAGCTCAAATTCATGCTCCGCTGCGTGTTCTCGCGCGAGCTCTCGCAGACGCGCTCCTGGCACGGCAAGCTCACCCAGGTGCTCGAGTGGAGCAACACTTCGCGCGAATCCGCCGGCCTCGTGCTCCTCGACGACTTCATCTCCGACACGCTCGCCTCGGGCTCGCTGATCGCCGACATCCTCGGCCAGCAGCCGAACCTGGCGGCAGCGTTGATCCGGCTCCTCGACATCGCCGATGGCGAGTACAAGCCCGGCCGCAGCCAGTCGCCCGACATGGCCGGCATGGAAGAAATGCTGTGCAAGCTGATGAAGACCGGACGCCTGCCGGCGAGCCGCGACATTCTGCTCGAGCGCGTGCGTTCGGAGCTGCGCGGCAGCAATCCGCTCTCCAGGAACGACGGCGGGGCCGAGATCGAGCGCTTCTGCGAGATCATCGAGCGCGTGCTGCTCGATCGCGGCGTCGCTGCCGGCACCGGCATGGCGGAGGCCCTGGTGCATCGCGCCACCGTCATCCTCAATGTCGGCGGCGGCAGCGGCCAGCGCGAGGGCGTCGTCTGGGTGCTGCGCCGCGGACCCTCGCTGGCGGCGAACGCGCATTTCCTCATCAGCATCATGAACGGCCGCATGGCGGCTGCGCTCGAGGACGTGCCGGCAACCAAGCTCGAGGCGCTGATCGGCGGCGTCAACAGCGCGACCGAGATCGCCGGCGGCACCGGCACGCCGATGGACCATATGCGATCGGTCACGAGCCTCTATCGCGCGGTCGAGGGCTGCATCGGGTTGCCGCCGGAATCGGCGAAGGCCGTCAACGGAAAGCTGGACGACCTGCTCCACGCCTATGTGGTGAAGGGCAGGATCGTCGAGCAGATGGACAATCCGGGCTGGAAGCTGCACACCCGCGCCTTCTTGCTCATGCAGATGTGCATGCCGGATGTGCTGCCGAACGGCAAGGCGATCATGATCGCGCGGAAGGCGGTGGTGAACCACCTGCGCCGCCCGAACTTCGAGGTCGAGCTCATCGCCGGTATCAGCGATCCTGAAGAGCAGAAGAAGATCATCCTGCAGTGCCACCACCTGATGAAGGCGGGCGGGTTCAAGTAGGAGACGTTCCGGCTTGCTGCATCGGCGCCGTGCGTGCCCAGAGCTCCTTGAGCCGGACTACGCCAACGCTTCCCGGACCCTCTCCACCGCGCGCATGGTGAGCTGGATCAGCTCGGCATCCAGCGGCAACGGCTGGGACGAGAGCTTGGCGATGGCGATGCCGCGCCTGCGGTCGACGAACAGGTTCTGGCCATGGATGCCCATGCCGAAGAGCAGCGGCGCCGTCCCGTGGCGCACATACCATTTCGAGCGGTAGTGGATCGGCAGATCGCCGTAGTAAGGAATGAAGTCGCCTCTTTCCCAGGCGGCACGGTCGCCCTTCTCGTACAGATCCTCGATCCAGGCCGAAGGGACGATCTTGGCCGAGTCGCGCCGGCCGCCATCGAGGATCAGCTGACCGACGCGCGCCAGGTCGTGCGCGGTGGCGCAGAAGCCGCCGGCGCAGCGCGGTGCGCCGAAGCGGTCGACGGTGATATAGGCCGAACGTTCCGCCCCAAGCGGCTTCCAGAGCAACTGGCTTGCGAGATCGGCGTAGCGTTCGCCCGTCGCACGCTCGATCGCCCAGCCTAAGAGGTCGGTGTTGGGTGAGACGTAGTGCATGCGCCCGCCATGCGCTCCGTCGCTCTTCGTCAGGTTTCGGTAGAAGCTGCGGAGATCCGTCGGCGCCTCGCCCGGATCGAGCGGGCCCCAGAGCGTCGACTTGCGATAGGCGACGATCGCGGGCGACGGGATGTTGTAGCTCTCGTCGAACGCGATGCCGGCGCGCATGTCGAGGAGCTGGCGCAGGCTCGCCCCTTTATAGGCCGTGCCTGCAACCTCGGGCACGAGATCGGTCACCGGCTTGGAGAGATCGAGCAAGCCCTGGGCTTCGAGAATGCCGGCGATCGCGCCCAGCATCGACTTCGACACCGACATGAAGATGTGCTGCGCGTCGCGCGTCATGCCGTTGCGCAAGGTCTCGAAGATGATGCGGCCGCCCTTGAGGATCACCATCGCGTCGGTATGCGTCCGGTCGAGGAAGGCCGGGAAGCTCAGGCCCGGCTCGACCTCGAGCCGGCTCAACTCCGCCGGCGCCGACGGCAGGCGCCATACCTGCTCGGGATCGTTGGCGATGTCGGCCGAGGGCACGATCTCGCGGACATGGTGGAAGGACCAGCGGTTGAAGGGCGCGGTGCGCCAGTTCGCCAGCGTCACCTGGGTCGCCTCGGCGGGCGGGAATCCGCACATGAGCTTGACGTCGTTCACTCTCTCGATCCTCAATCGGGGCCTTGCCTTGTGAAGTCTACAACCCCCAAGCCCCGGAAGCCTCCATGATCCACGTCCTCGCCATCATCACCACCAAGCCCGGTATGCGCGCCAAGGTGCTGGAGCTGTTCCGCGCCAACATGCCGGCCGTGCATGCCGAGAAGGGCTGCATCGAGTACGGGCCGGTGGTCGACACCGAGACCTCGCCCGCCAAGTTCGGCCCTGACACTTTCGTCGTCGTGGAGAAATGGGAGACGCCGGCCGACCTCAAGGCGCATGCCGCCGCGCCGCACATGGCCGCCTATGCCGCCAAGGTGAAGGACATGGTCGCCAACCGGGCCATCCATGTGCTGAGCCCGGTCTGATGAGCGAGCTGCTGCTGAAAGGCCAGGTGGCCCTGGTCACCGGCGCCGGCCGCGGCCTCGGCCGCGCCTTCGCCGAGGTTCTGGCGAAGATGGGGTGCGCCATCGGCGTGCACGGCATGCGCGAGCACGGTCCTGCCGAGTACGGCGAGGGAACGACCTTGACCGCGACGGCCGAGGCGATCGGGAAGGATCACGGCGTCAGGACCGTACGGACCCTTGGCGACCTGACGCGCCTTGAGGACTGCGCACGCATCGTCGCCGAGACCGAAAGGGCGCTCGGTCCCATCGGCATCCTGGTCCACAACGCCGGCGGAGATATCGCCGCGGCCGGCGGCAAGCCGAACCCGAACGACTGCGTGCTGATCAAGGAAGCCGATGTCCGCGCCGTGCTCGACCGCAACCTCTTGAGCACCATCTTCATGTGCCAGCAGGTCGCGCCCGGCATGATGCAGCGCCGCCGCGGGCGCATCGTCACCCTGAGTTCGATCGCCGCCTATATCGGCCGCGACAGCGGCGCGATCTACGCCACGGCCAAGGCCGGCGTCGTCCACTACACGCGCTGCCTCGCGGCCCAGCTCCGCCCCTATGACGTGACCGTCAACTCCATCGCCCCCGGCGGCACGCGCACCGGCCGCTTCATCGGCACCGGCCAGGGCAGCGACCCGAAGAAGATGGTGACCGAAGGCACGCTCGACCGTGTCGCCACGGTGGACGAGGTCGCGCGCACGGTCGCGATTTTCGCCGGCCCTGCCGGTGCCTTCGTCACCGGCCAGGTGCTCCGCGTCGACGGCGGCAGCCAGCTCTGGCCGGCGTGATGGTCTGCTCCTTCCCCCGCCGTCTCGTGACTCCTCACCCGGCTCTGCCGGGGGAGGGTGGGGTGGGGGCCGAGCGAAAGCGAGGTCGTGAGGCGTTTGAATCGCGTGCCGCTCCTCGCTGCGCTCGGCCCCCACCCACCCCCACGCTGACGCACGGGGGAGGAGCACAAAGGCGAGTTCGGCGAGAGAGGGCCAGCCATGCCCAAGCTGACGCCTAAACAGATTCAGATGTTCGTTGTGATCGGCGTCTGCGTCGCCATGCCGATGGTAGCGATGCTCGCCGTCGCCGCCGTGGTGCTGCTCGTCAACCTCATGGCTGGCGAGTAGCCAGAGCCGGAAGGAGCCGCGCAACCTCACCCAATACTTTCGTATCGGGCACGCCGAGCCCGTCGCCGGCTAGCTTCCGCGCGAGCGCTCATACTCAAGTGGAGGCTGTGTCGCGAGTCGTGCATTGCAGGCTGTTCGTTTTTAAAGCATCCAGGCGCGCTTGATCGGATTCTTCCTGCCGTTCGGCATCGTGCCGGCGGTTTGCCTGATCGGCGTCTTCTTCTGGTTCAGGGGCTCGATCGAGACGGCGTACCGGGCGCCGATCAAGGACACCGCGATTGCGCTGGTGATGTCATCGATCGCAATTTGTTCGAGCGCTATGGCGACGTGCAGGCCTTCGGCGTGAACACAGCCGCGTGGTCGGCCGAGAACTGGCGTAAGCCTTCGCCGGACAATCCGCTGATCGCCGCGATGAACGCCTACATGACCAACTATGGTCCGTACCGGCTGATGATTCTGGTCGACACCAGGGGCCAGGTGCTGGCGATCAACAGCGCCGATTCGACCGGCAAGGCGCTGGATACGGCCGGAGTCTACGAGAAGAGCTTCGCCGATGCGTCCTGGTTCAGAAAAGCGATGAAGGGCGAGTATCTCCAGGGCTCCAAAGGGTTCACCGGAACGGTTGTCGAGCAACCGGCTGCCAACGAACTGGTCTCCTCGGCCTCGACCGAGCTACGGACGGCCGCGGGCAGCCTGTCGTCGACGGCGGAGGAGACGAGCCGGCAGTCGACGGCGGTGGCCGCAGCTTCCGAGCAGGCCTCGACCAACGTGCAGACGGTGGCCGCGGCGACCGAGGAGCTGTCCTCCTCGATCGGCGAGATCAGCGGCATCTCGACCACGATCGCCTCCGCGGTCGAGGAGCAGGGTGCGGCGACCCAGGAGATCGCCCGCAACGTCCAGCAGGCGGCTCAGGGCACCGGCGAGGTCTCGTCCAACATCACCGGGGTTACGCAGGCCGCGAGCCAGACCAGCGCGGCCGCGGGCCAGGTGCTGAGCTCCTCCGGCGAGCGCTCCAAGCAGGCCGCCGATCTGCGTACCCAGGTCGACGACTTCCTCTCCAAGGTGAGAGCCGCGTAGGGAGGTCGTCGAAGCATCCGCCGTCGCGCCTGCCCCTCCCCCAGAGCGCGACGGCGGAACCAATACCGGACGGGCCTCGGCGGTGCATCGCCGAGGCCCGCCGCACTTCTCGAACAGAAACGGCGCCGAGGGACCCGGCGCCGTCTTTGAGGGCTCCCAGACGAACCCGGCTACCTGGCGGCTTGGACCGCCCGCTTCGCCATCACCTTGATCAGGTGCGCGCGATAGTCGGCCGAGGCATGGATGTCGGAGTTGAGGCCCTTGGCGTCGACCTTGACCGCGTCGAGCGCGCCAGCATCGAAGCTCTTCGACAGCGCCGCCTCGAAGGACTTCTTGCGGAACACGCCGCCCTCGCCGGCGCCGGTGACGGCGACACGGACGCCGCCCTTGGTCTTGGCGACGAAGACGCCGACCAGAGCGTAGCGCGAGGCCGGGTTGCGGAACTTCTGGTAGTTGGCCTTCTCCGGCGCCGGGAAGGAGACCGCGGTGATCACCTCGCCTGCTTCCAACGCCGTCTCGAACAGGCCCTTGAAGAAGTCGTCGGCGGCGATCTTGCGCTTGCTGGTGACGATGGTAGCACCGAGCGCGACGCAGGCCGCCGGATAGTCCGCGGCCGGGTCGTTGTTGGCGACCGAGCCGCCGATCGTGCCGCGGTTGCGCACCGCCGGATCGCCGATGCCCTCGGCAAGCACGGCCAGGGCCGGGATCGCCTTCTTCACATCGGCCGACTTGGCGACCGCGGCATGGGTGGTCATGGCGCCGATGGTGACGCCGCCGCCCTCGGCCTTGATGCCGACGAGATCCCTGATCCCGCCGAGATCGACGAGCTTGGAGGGCTGCGCCAGGCGCAGCTTCAAGGTCGGGATCAGCGTCATGCCGCCAGCGACGAGCTTGGCCTCGCCGGTCGCGGCCTTGGCAGCGTCGGCGACCGAGCCCGCCTTCTGATAGTCGAATGAGTACATCTGTCCCCTCCGCTTACTCGGCCGCGCGGGCCATGTGGGCGTTCGCCGCCCGCCAAACCTTCTCCGACGTCGCCGGCATGTCGAGATGCGCCACGCCGAGCGCGTTGCACACCGCGTTCATGAACGCCGCCGGTGCGCCGATCGCGCCGGCCTCGCCGCAGCCTTTCACGCCCAACGGGTTGTGCGTGCACGGCGTCGGCTTGTCGGTGTGCTGGACCTCGAACGAGGGCAGGTCGTCGGCTCGCGGCATGCAGTAGTCGTTGTAGGAGCCGGTCAGGAGCTGCCCGTCCTTGTCGTAGACGCAGTTCTCCAGCAGCGCCTGGCCGAGGCCCTGCGCCACGCCGCCATGCACCTGGCCCTCGACGATCATCGGGTTGATGATCTTGCCGAAATCGTCGGAGGCGACGAAGCGCGCGATCTCGATCGAGCCCGTCTCCTTGTCGACCTCGACCTCGGCGATGTAGCAGCCCGAGGGATAGGTGAAGTTGAGCGGATCGTAGAAGGCCTGCTCCTCGAGGCCGGGCTCGAGCTCGGTGATCGGGTAGTTGTGCGGCACATAGGCGGTCAGCGCCACCTCGCCGAAAGCCTTCGACTTGTCGGTGCCGGCGACCGTGAACTTGCCGTCCTTGAATTCGACGTCCTTCTCCGACGCCTCCATCAAATGGGCGGCGATCTTCTTGCCCTTGGCGACGATCTTGTCGAGCGCCTTGACCAGCGCCGCGCCGCCGACCGCGATCGAGCGCGAGCCGTAGGTGCCCATGCCGAACGGGATCTTGCCGGTGTCGCCATGGACGATGTCGACCTGCTCGATCGGGATTCCGAGCTTGTCGGCGACGACCTGGGCGAAGGTCGTCTCGTGGCCCTGGCCGTGCGCGTGGCTGCCGGTGAAGACCGAGACGGAGCCGGTCGGATGCACGCGCACATTGGCGCATTCATAGAGACCGGCGCGGGCGCCGAGCGAGCCCACCACCGCCGAGGGCGCGATGCCGCAGGCTTCGATGTAGCAGGCCATGCCGATGCCGCGCAGCTTTCCCTTCTTCGCCGAGGCGTCCTTGCGGGCGGCAAAGCCCTTATAGTCGGCCATCTTCATCGCCATGTCGAGCGTGGCGCCGTAGTTGCCGGTGTCGTATTGGAGCGCCACCGGCGTCTGGTAGGGGAACTGGCTCGGCTGGATGAAGTTCTTCCGGCGGATCTCGGCCGGGTCCATCTTCATCTCGCGCGCGGCGACGTCGACAACGCGCTCGAGCAGGAAGGTTGCCTCCGGCCGCCCGGCACCGCGATAGGCGTCGACCGGCACGGTGTTGGTGAAGACCGCCTTCACATTGGCGAAGATCGCGGGCGTCGTGTACACGCCGGCGAGCAGCGTCGCGTAGAGGTATGTCGGCACGCAGGTCGAAAAAGTCGAGAGATAGGCGCCCATGTTGGCGAGCGTCTCGACCTTAAGGGCGAGGAACTTGCCGTCCTTGTCCAGCGCCAGCTCGGCATGAGTCGCATGATCGCGGCCATGCGCGTCCGACATGAAGCTCTCGCTGCGCTCGGCCGTCCACTTGACCGGCTTCTTGAGCTGCGCCGCAGCCCAGGTGACGATCGCTTCCTCGGCATAGTGGTAGATCTTCGAGCCGAAGCCGCCGCCGACATCGGGGGCGACGACACGGAGCTTCGCCTCCGGGATCGACAGCACGAAGGCGCCCATCAGGAGCCGGATCACATGCGGGTTCTGGCTCGTGGTGTAGAGCGTGTGCTCGCCGGTGGCGCGGTCGAAGTCGCCGATCGCAGCGCGCGGCTCCATTGCGTTCGGGATCAGGCGGTTGTTGACGAGGTCGATCTTGGCGACCTTGTGCGCCTTGGCGAAGGCGGCGTCGACCGCGGCCTTGTCGCCGAGACCCCAGTCGTAGCAGATGTTGCCTTTGGCCTGTTCCCAGACCTGGGGTGCGCCGGGCTTCACCGCCGCCCTTGTGTCGACCACCGCAGGCAGCACGCCGTAGTCGACGCCGAGCGCGTCGGCACCGTCGCGGGCCTGCTGCTTGGTCTCGGCGATGACGACGGCGACGATGTCGCCGACATGGCGCACGAAGTCCTGGGCCAACGCCGGATGGGGCGGCTCGACCATCGGCGAGCCGTCCTGGTTCTTGACCAGCCAGCCGCAGGGCAGCCCGCCGACCTTCATGTCCTCGCCGGTGTAGACGGCGAGCACGCCCGGCATCTTGAGCGTCTTCGCCCTGTCGATCTTCTTGATCTTGGCGTGCGCGTGCGGCGAGCGGACCATGATCGCATGGGTCTGGCCCGGGCGGTTGATGTCGTCGGTGTAGGTGCCGCTTCCCGTGAGGAAACGCCCGTCTTCGCGACGCCTTACGGAAGCGCCGATCCCCGTACCTTCTGGCATGGCGGTCTCTCCCTCATCTCGTGTTGTTGGCTCGCTCGTTCTCCGACGCTCAGGCCATGGCCTTGGCACCGGCGGCGATCGCCTTGACGATGTTGTGGTAGCCCGTGCAGCGGCAGAGGTTGCCTTCGAGCCAATCGCGGATCTCGTGCTCGGACGGGTTCTTGTTGTTCTTCACCAGGTCGACGGCGCTCATCACCATGCCCGGCGTGCAGAAGCCGCATTGCAGGCCGTGATGCTCGCGGAAGGCTTCCTGCATCGGGTGCAGCTTGCCGTCCTTGGCAAGGCCTTCGATGGTCAGAACGTCGGAGCCCTCGGCCTGGACGGCGAGCATGGTGCAGCTCTTCACCGACTTGCCGTCGACATGGACGACGCAGGTGCCGCACTGGCTGGTATCGCAGCCGACATGCGTGCCGGTGAGACCTAGGGTCTCGCGAATGAACTGGACGAGAAGAGTCCGCGGCTCGACCGAGCCCGACACCTTCTTGCCGTTGACGGTCATCGACACAGTGGTGGGCATCGCCCCCTCCCGTTTTCTTGACAGCTCTATGGTCTTGGCCTTCCAGGCAGGACGAGTGGTTCTTGGTTGCGGCCCGGTCGGCGAGAGGCCAAGTGTCGACCGGAGCCGAGCCCTCGGTCAAGCGCTTGCGAAATCTGGTGGGGGCTGTCCCAGATAACTCGGTTATGGAGTTATCATGGGACGGATACGACGGAGCCGATTGAGGGTCTCGAAGCAGGATCGCCTGATCGAACATTTCGTAGCTGGAACGACGGCGCGTACCGCATCGAGTCTCTGCGGAGTGAACCGCAAGACAGGGGCGTTTTTCTTTGATCGCCTTCGTGAACTGATCGCCCGCGAGCTGGAAGCCGAGAGCGAGGCGATGTTCGGCGGCGAGATCGAAGTGGATGAGAGCTACTTCGGCGGCCGGCGCAAGGGAAAGCGTGGAAGGGGCGCGGG
>VGEN01000162.1 GCA_016869285.1 Alphaproteobacteria bacterium | reverse complement strand
GCCGCCGTTTGCCCGGATGCCGCTCTCATCCGCTTGCTCGCCGGCGCGCTTCGACCCGCCGCTCCATGACCGACGGGGCCGATGCCCCGAAAACACCCGTTCCCTCAATCCCAAACCAATAACCCGACACCCGACAAACCAACCCGCGATGAAAAAGGCGCAACGACAAAGCATGCCATCTGATCGCCTTCCATCGCCGCAATTCAAATCATGCTCGCCCGTGAATAGGCCGGGATAGCATCGTTAACCGGCAACGCCCGTCCCGCAAACTTCAACAAAGCGCGGGACATCCCCCCGTACCATGCGTGGGAGCGCGGCGTAAATGAAAAGGGGCTGTCCCAGATAACTACCTGAGATGACGCTTAACCCATTGTTTGATCTGGGTTAGTTGCTTGGATGGGTCACTGGTGTTGAAGCGCCACTCGCACTCTTTCAAGAATAGCCCGAAATGGGCCTTCGGGACACCGTTGAACTTGCGCATGTGGCGCTTGGCCTGGTTCCAGAAGTTCTCGATGCCGTTGATGTGATTCTGCCGATCAGCGAAGAGCTCGGAGTGATTGATCCGGAAGTGCTTGAAGTCGGATACGTCGAGCACGTTGTAGCCCTTCCAGCAATCGGAATAGACGATGCTGTCGGGCACGATTTTGCGCTCCATGATCGGCATCAGCGTGGCGCTCGATGCGTCGGGAATGATCTTGGTGTAGACCTTGCCCCGCCGCTTCAAGAGGCCAAAGACCGGGATCTTCCCGCCCGCGCCCCTTCCACGCTTTCCCTTGCGCCGGCCGCCGAAGTAGCTCTCATCCACTTCGATCTCGCCGCCGAACATCGCCTCGCTCTCGGCTTCCAGCTCGCGGGCGATCAGTTCACGAAGGCGATGAAAGAAAAACGCCCCTGTCTTGCGGTTCACTCCGCAGAGACTCGATGCGGTACGCGCCGTCGTTCCTGCTACGAAATGTTCGATCAGGCGATCCTGCTTCGAGACCCCCAATCGGCTCCGTCGTATCCGTCCCATGATAACTCCATAACCGAGTTATCTGGGACAGCCCCATTTTATGGAAGGGCGAAGGGGTAACCTCTTGCACTCACGAGAGGTTACTGATGAGCCGATACCGGCGAGTTACCTATGAGGACCGCTGCCAGATTTATGCGCTGAGCCAGGACGGTGCCTGCCAAGAAGCTATTGCCAGGGTTTTGGGTTTAAGCCAAAGCACGGTCAGCCGAGAGCTGCGCCGCAATCGGGGTCAACGCGGCTATCGGTTCAAGCAGGCAGAAACAAAAGCTCAGGCGCGGCAGGCGATACGACATAAGCCCCGCAAGCTGACGGCGTCCGTGCGGCGCAAGGTCGAAGCGAAGTTGCGCCAGATGCGCTGGTCGCCCGAGCAGATCAGCGGCTGGTTACGCGAGCAGGGCATCGGGCTGAGCCATGAGCGCATCTACCAGATGATCTGGCAGAACAAACGCGACGGCGGCGACCTGTGGCGCAGTCTGAGGCGGCGCGGCAAACGTTATAACAAGCGCGCTGGCAAGAGCGCCGGACGTGGTCTGATCCCCCATAGAACCGACATTTCCGACCGTCCGGCCATCGTCGATCGCAAGGCTCGTCTTGGGGACTGGGAGGGCGACACCGTTGTCAGCGCCGGGCACAAGGGCGGCTTGCTCACGCTCGTCGAGAGAAAGTCTCTGCTGACCAAGATCAGCAAGCTACCGCGTTCGACCGCTCGCGCTACACGAGCGGCAACCATGCGCCGTCTCAAGCCGGTCAGCGACTTCGTGCACACCATCACCTTCGACAACGGAAAGGAGTTCGCTGCACATCAGGATATCGCCCGTGCGCTGAAGACAGAGATCTTCTTCGCAACGCCGTACCATGCGTGGGAGCGAGGCTTGAATGAAAATACCAACGGCCTCATTCGCGACTTCTTCCCAAAGGGTACAGCCCGCCTTATTCACAGCGATCATGAATAGCTGATTTTTCGCGGCAATTGAGAATCGAGGCTGCCACGGTTTCAAAGGCTTGCGATATCAGCCATGTGAGCGCCCACTTGGTTTTCTTGAGAATAGCTAAAATCATCGTGAATAAGCTCGGCTAGGACAGCGCTCATGAGCCACCCGCAGGTCAAGACCATCGAGGCCTTCCACCAGCAAAGCGAGGAGTACCAAGCCTCGGTGCTCAAGCTCGTGGTCAGCCATGCCGTCAACGAGCTCTACGGCGCCCAGGTCTTCGACGAGCCGGCGATCGCGCTGGCGCCGACGCCCTATGCCAAGTGGCTGACCTGCCGCGTCGCCATGGAGGAGTACGGCCACCATGTGCGCTTCCGCGAGCTCGGCGTGAAGCTCGGCGTGCCGGAGGAGACGATGACGCCGACGGCGAGGCGGCCGCTCTCGATCTTCGAGTTTCCGCTGAAGACCTGGGAAGAGTTCTGCGTCATCAAGCTGCTCGCCGACCTCGCGGAGATCCTGCAGGTCGAGGACCTGCTTGCCTGCACCTTCCATCCGCTTCGCGACCTCGCGCGCATGACCATGCCGGAAGAGCGCTTCCATGCGCAGTTCGGCAAGGATTTCTGCACCGAGCTCTGCGCGACCGAAGAAGGCCGCCGGCGCGTCCAGGACGCCATCGACCGCTACTACCCGCTCCTGCCGGCCTTCTTCGGCAGCTCCAAGTCGAGGAACAACGAAACCTTCCGCCGGCTCGGCATCAAGCAGCGCACCAACGACGAGATGCGAGCGGACTTCCTCAAGCGCGCACGCGCTCTCGTGGTCGATCATCTGAAGCTCAGAATGCCGGAGCTGCCACAGGCGGCTTAAGGCACAGGGAGAGGGCGATGACCGCAGCACCGAAGCTCACCAACGCCCGCGCCGATTTCTATGCCCGCATCGGCGAGCACGGGATGACGCCGCTGTGGGAGGTGCTGAAGGGGTTGATCACGCCGGAGCCGCGCTCGCCGGCCGTGCCGGCGCTCTGGCGCTATGACGACATCCGCCCCTACATCCTGGAGGCGGGCGAGCTGATCAC
The DNA here is from genome assembly GCA_016869285.1 of Alphaproteobacteria bacterium. Taxonomy (GTDB): domain Bacteria; phylum Pseudomonadota; class Alphaproteobacteria; order SHVZ01; family SHVZ01; genus SHVZ01. The sequence goes on along the minus strand of VGEN01000162.1, from coordinate 7,109 downwards.
GGCGAAGGAGGCCGAGCGCCGCGTCCTCATCCTGGAGAACCCGGGCCTCAAGGGCCGGTCGTCGATCACCCATACGCTCTATGCCGGGCTGCAACTCATCCTGCCGGGCGAAGTGGCGCCGGCCCATCGTCACACCCAGACCGCGCTCCGCTTCGTCGTCGAGGGTTACGGCGCCTACACCGCCGTCGACGGCGAGCGTACCACCATGCGGCCGGGCGACTTCGTCATCACGCCGTCCTGGACCTGGCACGATCACGGCAACGAGTCCGACCGGCCGATGGTGTGGATGGACGGGCTCGACATCCCCCTCGTGCAGTTCCTCGATGCCAGCTTCGCCGAGCATGCGAAGGAAGACACGCAGCCGATCTCGAAGCCCGAGGGCGATGCGCTGGCGCGCTACGGCCAGGGCCTGCTGCCGGTCGGTCATCGCGCCGCATCGCCGACCTCGCCGATCTTCAACTACCCCTATGCCCGCACGCGCGAGGCGTTGGAAACGATGCGCCGCGCCGGCCCTTGGGACCCGCATCACGGGCTCAGCATGAAGTACGTGAACCCGGCGACCGGCGGCTGGGCGATCCCGACCATGGCCACCTTCATGCAGCTCCTGCCGAAGGGCTTCGAGGGCGCCGCCTATCGCTCGACCGACGGCGCCGTGTTCTCGGTGGTCGAGGGCAAGGGCCACAGCATGATCGGCGGCCGGCGCTTCGACTGGGGTCCGCGCGACATCTTCGTCGTGCCGAGCTGGGTCGAGCACGCGCACCACGCCGACGAGGACGCGGTCGTCTTCAGCTTCTCCGACCGCCCCGTGCAGGAAGCCGTCGGCCTCTGGCGGGAACGCCGCTCGGCATGACCGACCTCGCCCGTGTCGAGGCGTTTGCCGCCTCGATCCCGGAAACGCCGTGGTTTGCCCGCGTCGGCCAGGGCGTGAGCGAGGGCGATCGCGACACGCATGACGCCTATGTCGCCGCACTCGGGCTCGATACCGGGTCCATCGCCTCGGTCTCGGGCTGGCGCGACGCCGCGCGCGTTTCATCCGATCCCGCCTGGGACAGGCGCTGGTGGGAGGCAGAGGCCCGCGAACGGAAGCGTCTGCAGGCCAGGGCCGAAGAGCGCCACGGGCCGGAGACCACGCTGAAGGCACTGACCAAGGTCGCCGAGGCGGCGCTGGTTCCGACCCGCGCGGCGGCCGATGCTGCCGGCGACGAGGCCCTGTCCCGTGTCGCCGCCGGCGCTGCTGCGCAAGCCTGCCATCTCGCCGCGCTGGCGCTCGCTGCCGGCAGGCCGACCCACGGTTTCCTCGCCAAGCACCGCCTGTTTGCCGACGGACGATGGCCATTGGGCCGGATCGGCGAGCAATGGTATCTGTTCTGACCCTTTTCGCGACCCTGTTCTGAGGTTCTTCATGTCCCATGTGATTCCCGCCTGGTCAATTCCGTCGGTCGCCGTGATCGGCGAGACCGGCACCTTCCCGGTGCGCCGCGTCTACTGCGTCGGCCGCAACTATGCGGCGCATGCGCGCGAGATGGGCCATTCGGGCAAGGAGGATCCGTTCTTCTTCTGCAAGCCCGCCGATGCGATCGTGCCATCGGGCGCGATCATCCCCTACCCGTCCTCGACAAAGAATTTGCATCACGAGATCGAGCTGGTCGTCGCGCTGAAGTCGGGTGGCCGCAACATCCCTTCGGCCAAGGCGCTCGACCATGTCTACGGCTATGCCGTCGGCCTCGACATGACCCGCCGCGACCTGCAGGACGCGGCGAAGAAGGCCGGCCGCCCCTGGGACATGGGCAAGGGCTTCGACCAGTCGGCGCCGATCACGCCGATCCAGCCTGCTTCCAAGATCGGCCACCCGGCCAAAGGCAAGATCTGGGTCAAGGTGAACGGCACAACCAAGCAGGAAGGCGATCTCGCCGACATGATCTGGAACGTGCCGGACACCATCGCCTATCTGTCGGGCCTGGTGGAGCTGGCGGCGGGCGACCTGATCTACACCGGCACGCCGGAAGGCGTCGGCCCGGTCGTCGCCGGCGACCGCATGGACGGCCATGTCGACGGTGTCGGCGATCTCGTCATCACCTACGCGAAGGCCTGATGCGCCTTCGCGTCACCACCTGGAACATCAACTCGGTGCGGCTGCGCCAGGAGCTGGTCCTCAAGCTCCTGGCGGACACCAAGCCGGACGTGCTGTGCCTCCAGGAAATCAAGGTCATGACGGACCTGTTTCCGCACGATCCTTTCGAGCAGGCGGGATACGGGCACCGCGCCGTGCTCGGCATGAAGGGCTACAACGGCGTCGCCATTCTCTCGAAGAAGCCTTTCGAGCGCCTCGACGGACCGGATTGGTGCCGGAAGGGCGACTCCCGTCACTTGGCGATCCGCATGGGCGGCGTCGAGCTGCACAATTTCTATGTGCCGGCCGGCGGCGACATCCCGGACCCGAAGCAGAATCCGAAATTCGCGCACAAGCTCGCCTTCGTCGACGAGATGGCGGCGTGGTTCAAGGCGAACCGCAAGGCCAAGGACCCGATGATCCTGGTCGGCGATCTCAACATCGCGCCGCTCGAGCATGATGTGTGGTCGCACAAGCAGCTCCTCGACGTCGTCAGCCACACGCCGATCGAGGTCGAGAAGCTGGGCCATGTGCAGAAGTCGAGCGAGTGGGTCGATGCCGTCCGCTACTTCGTGCCGGAGGACCGGAAGCTCTATAGCTGGTGGAGCTATCGCGCCCGCGACTGGATGCTCTCCGATCGCGGCCGCCGGCTCGACCATATCTGGGTGACGCCGCCGTTGAAGAAAGGCCTGAAAGGCTATTCGGTCCTCAAGGACGCCCGCGGCTGGGAGCGCAGCTCCGACCATGTGCCGGTGACCGTCGATCTGGCGCTGTGAGAGATCTCCGCCCGTTCTTCTCGCCGCGTTCTGTTGCCGTCGTCGGGGCCGGCGAGCGGGCGACCTCCTCAGGCGGCGCCGTCCTGATGAATCTCGCTGCCAGCCGGTTTGCGGGCCGCGTCGTCCCCGTGAACCACAAGGGCGGCATCATCCAAGGCAATGAGGCAAAGACCTCGCTGCGCGAGATCGCGGAGCCCGCCGAGCTCGCCGTCATCGTCGTGCCGCCGCCGGCGATCCCCGAGATCGTCAGGGATGCAGCGGCGAGCGGCCACACGCATCTGCTCATCCTTCCCGGCGGCTTCGCCGAAGCCGGCGAGGAAGGCCGCCGCCGCGATGCCGAGGTGCGGGGATTCGCCGAGGCCAACGGCCTTACCATCGCCGGCCCCAACTGCGCCGGCATCATCGGGCCGAGCTTCGCCGCGACCTTCCTGCGCGACCTGCCGAAAGGCGGCGGCGCGGCGCTGATCAGCCAGTCGGGCGCGCTCGCCGAGGAAGCGATCTGCGCCTCGCATCTCCGCCACATCCCGCTCGGCACCGTCGTCTCGGTCGGCAATGCGATGCAACTCGGCGTCGCCGACTATTTCGCCTACTGCGGCGACGACCCGGCCGTCAACTCAGTGCTCCTCTATGTCGAGAGCATCGACGATCCGCAGCGCTTCCGCGACGTCGCGCGCAAGGTCGCGACGAAGAAGCCGGTGATCGGCCTCTTCGGCGGGCGCACGCTCGAAGGCGGCCGCGCCGCTGCGGCGCACACCGGAGCAACCGCCAATACCGACGCGGCGATCTCGGCCTTTGCCGAAGAGTGCGGCATCATCCGCGTCGACTCCATGCGCCGGCTCATGCTGGCGGCGAAGGGCTTCGGCCGTTTCCCGCAAGGTTTCGGCAGGCGCGTTCTCCTGCTTTCCAACTCCGGCGGTCCCGGCGTGCTCGCGACCGACCGTGCCGCAGTCGAAGGTCTCGATCTCGTCGATCTGCCCGAGCGCATGAAGAGCGTGCTGCGCCAGCGCCTGCCGCCCGAGGCCTCGGTCGCCAATCCGCTCGACCTGCTCGCCGATGCGCGCGAGGAGCGTTTCGCCGACACGCTCGCCTCGGCGCTGGTCGACGCAAGCGCCTTCGATGCGATCCTGATGATCCATGTCGTGCCGTTCATGGTCGATGCCGGCCCGGTGATCCGCGCGCTCGCCCCGCTCTGCCGTAATGCCCGGCTGCCGGTCATGCATTCCATGATGGGCACGCTGGAGCAGCGCGCCGATTGGTTCCGGATTATGGAGGAAGCTGGCGTCCCGATGTTCGACGATGCCGAGGCGATGGCCGAGTGCGCCGGGCTGCTGGCGCGCTACGAGGCGGCGCGAGCACGAGCGGCGGCCGCGGACAGCGGCCCGCCGGCTCTCAAGGGGAGAAGGTGATGGCGAAGCGGACGACACGTGCGGAGCTCAAAGGCAAGGCGCAGACGGTGCTGGGAACGATTGATCCGGCCAAGCTCGGATCGACGCTCATGCACGAGCATGTCCTCTGGGACCTGCGCAAAGGCGAGGCAAGGCTCAGGAACGACCTCGGGCCGGAGATCACGCTCAAGAACCACTACGCCATCTGGTATGGCGAGCAATACTCGCCGCGCAACGCCCAGCTCGACGATGTCGTGCTCGCGATCGAGGAAGTGAACCTGATGAAGGAGGCCGGCGGCAGCACGCTGGTCGAGCTCACCTGCGGCGGGCTTCGCCCCGATCCCAAGGGCCTGGCGCAGATCTCGGCCGGCACCGGCGTCCACATCGTCATGGGCTGCGGCTACTATGTCGAGGAGTATCAGGACCCGAGGAACCATCAGCGCAGCGTCGATTCCTTCGCCAAGGAGATGATCGGCCAGGTGCTCGACGGCGCCTGGGGCACCGACATCCGCGCCGGCATGATCGGCGAGATCGGCTGCCAGACGCCGTGGACCCCGCTCGAGCGCAAGGTCATGGAAGGCGCCATCGTCGCGCAGAAGGAGACGGGTGCGGCGATCAACGTCCATCCCGGCCGCGATCCCGACCAGCCACAGGAGGGTGCCGACTTCATCGTCGCGCATGGCGGCGACATCGAACGCGTCGTCGTCAGCCATATCGACCGCACGATCTTCGACCACGACCGCATGCTGAAGCTCGCCGATACGGGCTGCGTGCTGGAGTTCGACCTGTTCGGCCGCGAGACCTCGCTCTACACCGCCTCCGACATCGACATGCCGAACGACGCGCTGCGCGTACAGCACATCCGCATGCTGATCGACCGCGGCCATCTCGACCGCGTCGTCATCAGCCACGACATCTGCCAGCAGGTCCGGCTGGCCAGCCTCGGCGGCCATGGCTACGGCCATATCTTCCGCAACGTGCTGCCCCTGATGCGCCGGCACGGCTTCAGCGAGGCCGAGATCCAGGCGATCCTGGTCGACAACCCGAGACGGATGCTGACCTTCGCATGACCCAGCCTCAGACCCTCGACCGCGCGCTCGCCGCGGTCATCCGCAATCACGGCGGCATCGGCGGCGCCGCCGCGGTGCTCAAGGGCGGCGAGGTGCTGCTACATCACGGCTGGGGCTGGGCCGACCAGGACCGGCGCTACCCTTTCACGCCGGCGAGCCTCTTTCGCATCTGCTCGATCTCCAAGCAGTTCACCTGCGCGACGCTGATCGACCGCTTCCCCGATCCGTCGGCGCTCGACGGCGACGTCAAGGCGCGGCTGCCGCTGCTGGCCGAGCCGGCGCCGAGGACGGCCGACCTCGCCAACAACCAATCGGGCCTTCGCGACTACTGGGCGACCGCGATGCTCTGCGGCTCGCCGGTCGAGGCGCCCTTCGGCGAGGCGGAAGCGCAGCGGCTGATCCGGCTCTCGCGCAGCCTCCATTTCGAGCCGGGCACGCGCTACTCGTACTGCAACCAGAACTTCCGCATCCTGGGCGACATCCTCGCCGATCGCGCCGACCGCCCGCTATCCGATCTGCTGCAAACGATCTTCGACCGCGCCGGCATGGAGCGCGCGATTCTCGGCGCCGAGACCAGCGCGCTGCCCGACGGCACCATTGGCTACGAGGGCTCGCTCGAGGAGGGTTTCCGGCCGGCGGTCAACCGCATCCTGTGGACCGGCGATGCCGGCATCGCGGCTTCCCTCGACGACATGATCGCCTGGGAGAAGTTCATCGACGCGACGCGCGATGATGCGAACGGCCTGTATCGCCGCATCTCGACGCCGCAGAGCTTCCGCAACGGGGCGCCGGCGAAATACGGCTTCGGCATCAGCCACGGCAAGATGCTCGGCAAGCGCATCACCAGCCACGGCGGCGGCCTGCGCGGCTGGCGCAGCATCCGCTTCTACGCGCCCGAAGAGCGCATCTCGGTCGTGGTCCTGCTCAACCACCTCGGCGATCCGCGGCCGGCAGCACAGGAGCTGTTCGCCGCCGCGCTCGGCGTGCCGTCGAAGGGCCCCGATGCGGTGAAGGCGCCGGGCTGGAGCGGAACCTACATCGAGCCCGAGACCGGTCTTGTCACACGTATCGAGACCTCGCCCGACAACAAGGTGCAGCTCCACTTCACCGGCCGCGCCGCGGAGGCGCTCGATGCCAAGGGCGAGGCCGAGGCCGGCAACGACAGCGTGCGCCTGCGCCGCTCCGCGGACGGGCTCTGGATGGACCGCCCGGACGAGAATTTCTCCTCGCGCCTGGTGCCGCAGGAGGGCGAGGCGAAGACCGACATTGCCGGCAGCTTCCACAGCCCCGAGTACGACGCGACGCTGACCGTGGTCGATCGCGGCGGCCAGCTTGCCGGCGCCTTCTCGGGCTTTCTCGGCCCCGGCCTGATGCAGCCGCTGATCCCCGCCGGCCCCGATCTCTGGCGCCTGCCCTGCCCGCGCAGCCTCGACTATTCCCCACCCGGCGACTGGACGATCGCCTTCAGGCGAGAGGGCGGGCGAATCGCCGGCGCCCGGGCCGGCTGCTGGCCGGCCCGCAAGATCGAATTCGGAAGAGCATAGGCCGGATCCGAAGAAACCAACTGGCTTCAGGTCTTATTTGAGTTAGGGGCTGTCCCAGATAACTACCTGAGATGACGCTTAACCCATTGTTTGATTCGGGTTAGTTGCTTGGATGGGTCACTGGTGTTGAAGCGCCACTCGCACTCTTTCAAGAATAGCCCGAAATGGGCCTTCGGGACACCGTTGAACTTGCGCATGTGGCGCTTGGCCTGGTTCCAGAAGTT
>VGEN01000161.1 GCA_016869285.1 Alphaproteobacteria bacterium | reverse complement strand
ACGTCGGTGCGATAGCCCGGCGTGAAGGTGACGGTCGAAACCGAGACGATCCGCGTGCGGTTGTCGACGGCAGCGGCGACGGTCGCCGAATCGATCATGCCGTCCTTCGACTTCACGCCGCGCACCCCGATGCCGGCCTTCTCGGCAAGGTTCATCCAGAGATAGACGTTGTTGGGATGCTCGAGCTCGGTGCAGATGACGACGTTGTCGCCCTGCTTCCAGTCGATCGCCGAGCCGATCGCGTTCAGGCCCTCGGAGACGTTCTTGGTGACCGCGACCTCATGCGGCTTGGCGCCGATCAGCCGGGCGAAGTTGGTGCGCACGCGCGCGAGCGAGCCGCCATACTCTTCCTTGATCTCGTCGCCGTTGAGCTGGGCATCGGCGACCTCGTCGATCGCGGCCCGGCTCGCCTGCGAGATGATGCCCTTGGAGGCGACATTGGCGTAGACCCAGCGATCGGCGCCCGGGAACTGCACCCGCGCGTCGGCGATGGTGAACTTACGGGTCGAGCTATCGGCGGTCATTTCGGCCTCGCGGACATGGCAAGCGTGAATTCGTCGGTGCGTGGCACCCAGGTCAACGCGCCGCGGGTGCCCCAGGTGTTGACCTGGAAGTACATCGGAACGATTGCAACATCCTCGACTGCCATGCGCGTCGCCCGCTGCAGCAGGGACTCGCGCATCCTGTCGTCGATGGTGCGGAGCGCCTCCCGGATCACCGCATCAATTTCGCGGTTCGAATAGCGGCCGCGGTTGGAGGCGCCGGCGCCGGTGGCGTTGTCGCGGGTGTGGACTAGCGATTTCAGCGGCGAGGCGGCCTCGCCGGTGTCGGTGCCCCAGCCATAGAGCCCGACCGAGAAGGCGAACTCGTTACCGCGCGTGGCATAGATCTGACGCGGCAGGGTCTCGACCGAGGTGGCGATGCCGATGCGCGTGAACATCTGGCCGATCGCCTGAGTCAGCTTGGCGTCGTTGAGATAGCGGCCGTTGGAGCCGTGCAGAGTCAGCTGGAAGCCCTTGGGATAGCCGGCATCGGCCAGCAGCTTGCGTGCCACCTCGAGGTTCTGGACGGGTGTTCGGATCGAGGGATCGTGGCCGAAGAAGCCGGGCGGCACCAGCTGGCCGGTCGGGATGCCTTCGCCCTCCATGATGCGGTCGACCAGCGCCTCGCGCGCGATCGACAGCGACAGCGCCTGGCGGACGCGCTTGTCCTTGAGCGGGTTTGCCGTCATCGGCTTGCCGTCGACATCGCGAATGTGCTCGGCGGCATCGCGATGGCTGTCCATGATCAGGTAGATCACGCGGTTGGAGGCCGAACGCCAGACGCCGATGCCGGCGGTCGATTTGAGCCGCTCGATATCCTGGGTGGCGACCGTGTCGATGGCGTCGACGTCGCCGGCCAGCAGGGCCGCGGTGCGCGAGGCCTGATTGGCGATCAGCGTGAAGGTGGCCTTCGCCCAGTGCTGCCTGCCCCCCCAATACTCGTCATTGCGCTGGAAGACGATGCGCTCGTTCGGCGAGTAGGAGAAGAGCTTGTAGGGGCCGGTGCCGACCGCGGCCTTGCCCGAGTTGTAGTCCTCGGTCGCGGCATCTTCGCCATGTTTCTTCGAGATGATGCCGAAGGTCGAGAGATCCCAAGGCAGGAGCGGGGCCGGCTCGGCCGTCTTCAAGTGGACCAGATGCGGTCCCTTGCTGACGACCTCCTTGATCGTCTTCACGTAGAGCGCGAAGGGAGAAGAGGATTTAGGTACGTCGACCGCACGCTTGACGGTGAAGGCGACATCCTCGGCGGTGAAAGGCGAGCCGTCGTGGAACCTGACGCCCTCGCGCAGCCTGATTTCCCAAGTGGTGGCGTCGACGGCCTTCCAGGAGGTGGCAAGACCCGGGATCAGCGCCTGCTTTTCGTCCTGCAGGATCAGCTTGTCGAAGACGTGGAGCATGTTGGCCACGTCGGGGCCGGAATTGGTGAAGTGCGGGTCCATCGAGCGCGCCATGGCGCCGAGCCCGATCTTGACCTCCTGCGCCGAAGCAGGAGCAGCGGCGAGGGCCGCGGCAAGGGCCAACCAGCGTGTGAACATAGGACCTTTCATTCAATCGAGATCGGCAAATTGGTCGGTCGCGGCGACGAGCGCCGAACGGATGCCCGGCTCCATCGCCGAATGTCCGGCGTCGGGCACGATGGTGAGTTGTGCCTCCGGCCAGGCGCGTGAGAGCGCCACGGCGTTCTCCGCGGGGCAGATCACGTCGTAACGGCCATGGACGATGACGCCCGGTACGTGCCGGAAGCGCGGCACCGCCTCGATCAGCGCGTTCTCGGGCAGGAAGACGGCGTTCCGCATGTAGTGCGCCTCGATCCGCGACATCGCCAGCGTGCGGGGGCTCTGCGACTTCTCGGCGCCGGGCTTCGGGATCAGCGAGGCGATCCGCGACTCATAGGTCTTCCAGTTCGCTGCGGCCGGCATATGCACGGCGGGGTCGGGATGGATCAGGAGCTTGAAGTAATTCTCGAGGATATCTCCACGCCCGGCGGCCGGCAGGTAATTGGCGAACTCGTCCCAGAACTCGGTGAAGATCGAGCGTACGCCGTAGAGCCACCATTGCAGGTCGGCCTTGCGGCAGAGCCAGATGCCGCGCAGGACCAGCGCCGTGCAAGCTTCCGGATGCGCCATGGCGTAGGCGAGGCCCAGCGTCGATCCCCAGGAGCCACCGAAGACGACCCAGCGCTTGACGCCGAGCTTCTCGCGCAGGGCCTCGATGTCCCGGATCAGGTGCTGAGTGGTGTTGTTCTCGATCGAGGCGATCGGCGTCGAGCGGCCGCAGCCGCGCTGGTCGAAGAGCAGGATGCGATAGCGCTTCGGATCGAAGAAGCGCCGGTGCTCGGGCTGCGAGCCGCTCCCTGGCCCGCCATGCAGGAAGACGACCGGCTTGCCTTTCGGATTGCCGCAGAGCTCGTAATAGATCCGGTGCCCGTCCCCGACCGGGAACATCCCGCTCTGATAGGGCTCGATCGCGGGATAGAGGTCCGCCGGGAGGCTCTGGTCGGGCACACGCGCCTGCCTTATACGATGATTTTGCTTCGGAAAGTGTCGGCCCGGGGCACCTTTCCTGTCAAGAAAAGGCGTTCAGGCGAGGTCCGCGAAGCGGTCGGTGGCGTCGAGCAACGCGCGGCGAATGCCGGGATCGCTGAAGGCGTGGCTCTCGCCTTCGACGAGGGTGAACTGCGCCTCAGGCCATGCGCGTGCCAGGGCGAAGGCGCCGTCGATCGGCGCGATCATGTCGTAGCGGCCGTGGACGATGACGCCCGGGACGTGACGGAAACGGCTGACGCCGCGCAGCAGATCGCCCTCGCCAAGAAAGGCAAGGTGACGGACGTAGTGGTACTCGATCCGCGCTACCGCGAGCGTGCGGGGGCCGGGAGGCGCCGGATCGTCGGCGCGCGGCAGCAACGACGAAGCGCGTTGATCGAAACGCCGCCACGACATCGCCGCTGGCATGTGGATCTTCGGGTCGCTATCGAGCAGCCGGCGGCCGTAACCCTCGACGATATCGTCGCGCTCCCAGGGATGCAGGTGGCCGGCGAACTCCTCCCAGTAGTCGGGATAGATGCGCTTGAGGCCATACATCCACCAGTCGATGTCGCGCTTGCGGGCAAGCCAGATGCCGCGCACCACGAGCGCGACCAGGGCCTCCGGATGCGCCCCGGCATAGGCGAGCGCCAAGGTCGAGCCCCAGGATCCGCCCAGGACCACCCAGCGCTTGATGCGAAGATGTCGGCGCAGCGTCTCGATGTCCTGTACCAAGTGCTGCGTGGTGCTGTTAACCAGCGAGCCCGACGGCGTCGATTGTCCGGCGCCGCGTTGATCGAACAGCACGATGCGATAGCGGGCCGGATCGAACAGGCGGCGCTGCGTGGGTTGCGTCCCGCCGCCGGGACCGCCATGGAGGAAGAGGACCGGCTTTCCCTTCGGATTGCCCGAGACCTCATAGTAGAGCTCGTGCCCGTCGCCGACGGGCAGCCGGCCGGTCTCATGGGGTTCGATCGCGGGGTAGAAGTCGCGTATCGGAGGCGAGTCTTGCATGGCTCCAAGGGAGCCAGCCGTTTCGGACCTGTCAAGGCGAGGCTTCCGGTGCCGCAACAATCCGGCTATGCGGGAGGCATGACGCTTGTGCTCGACGACCGGCTGCGCGCCGAGTTCGCGGTAGAAGGCGACTGGCCGATCCTAGTGCGCCATCGCGTGCGCTGGAGCGAGGTCGATGCCTATGCCCATGTGAACCATACGAGCTATCTGGAATGGTACGAGGATTGCCGCATCCGCGCGATGGCCGAGATCGACCTTGAGCTGAAGGCGGATGTGGCCGGGCCCGTTCTGGCGAAGCTCGAGGCCGAGTATCACAAGCCGCTGCATTATCGCGACGAGGTTCTGTACGGCGCGCGCGTCGTCAGCTTCCGCACCGCGAGCCTAGTCATGGCCTACGGCACCTGGAAGCTCGGCGTCGGGCTGGTCAACCGCGCGACCACGCTTCTGGTCATGTTCGTCAACGCGACCGGCAAGAAGGCGATGGTGCCGGAAAACGCCAAGAAGATCTGGCGCGAGCGCCACGGCGCCAAAGGAGGGTGAGATGTTCCGGATCGGCTTGATGGGGTTGGGCGCGATCGGCGAGCAGGTCGCAGATGCGATCGCCGCCGGAGTGCTGCCGGATGTCGAGATTGCCTCAGCCCTGGTGAGAAAGCCTCGCGATGGAAAATCCAAGCTCCTGGTCACCAGCGACCCGGAGGCCTTCTTCAAGGTCAATGTCGATGCCTTCGTCGAGGGTGCCGGGCACCAAGCGGTGCGCGACCACGCCGAGCGCGCGCTCAAGCGGGCCGACATGCTGATCACGTCGGTCGGCGCGCTGACCGACGACGCGTTGCGCGAAAGGCTGATTGCGACGGCGAAGGCCAATGGCCATCGGCTCATCCTTCCCTCCGCCGGGATCGGCGCGCTCGACACGCTCTCCGGCGCCGCCATCGGCGGGCTCGACGAGGTAGTGATGACGGTACGCAAGCAGCCCTCGGCCTGGTTCGGCACCGAAGCCGAGGGCATGGTCGACCTGAAGACGCTGAAGGCGCCGTTCACCGTCTACGAGGGACCGGTGCGCGACGGCGCGCGGCGCTATCCGCAGAACGTCAACATCTCGGCGGCGGTGGCGCTTGCCGGCGCCGGCCTCGACAAGACGCACCTCAAGATCGTCGCCGATCCGACGATCACGACGCATGTCATCGAGGTCCGTGCCCGCGGCGCCTTCGGCAGCTTCACCTTCGTCGAGGACATCCTGCCGACGGAGAGCAACCCAAAAACCGGCAAGATCGTCGGCATGGCGGTGGTCAAGGCCGTCCGCCAGCTCGCCTCGCCGCTGGTGATCGGGCTCTAAGCGGCTTCGCGCAGCCTACGTGCACCTTGCGCCGCTGGCCGCGTGAGGCAGCGGTCGAGCCACGCAGCGACCTTCGGTATTGCCGAGAAGTCGTGCTTATTGAACCAGGCGCCGTAGAGCACCGTCGCAACATTGAGGTCGGCGACGGTGAAGGCCTGGCCGAGAAGATAGGGGGCCTTGCCGAGCTGCGCATCGAGCACGGAGAGCGGCCGTTTGACTGCCTCGAGATTCTCCTGCGCGACCGCCTCGTTGCGCTTCTCGGGCGCCAGCGTGTAGCGGTTGGCGACGAAGAGCCCCATGGAACGTTCGAGCGAGGTCGCCGCGAAAAAGCTCCACTGCCAGGTCTTGGCCTCGTCCTTGAGATCGGACGGATACAGGCCCTTGCCGTATTTCTTGGCGATGTAGAGGTTGAGGGCCATCGACTCCGACAGCGCAAAGCCGTCATCCTCGATCGCCGGCACCTGGCCCATCGGGTTGATCCTCAGGAACTCGGGCCGCTTCGAATCCTCGTTGAAGCTGGTCTGGATGTGCTCGTAGGCGACGCCGGCCTCCTGGGCGGCCCAAAGCGTGCGAAAGGCCCGCGAGCGGGCGATGCCGTAGATTTTCAGCTTGGCCATGGTTTCCTCCTTCAGGAAATCGGCACGCCCAGATGGCGGGCGAGCAGCGGGAGCTGGGAGTCGAGCATGTGACGGCCGAGATGGATGCGGCAACCGCGCTCCTTAGCGAGCGTCAGCAGCCGCGTCATCTCAGGATTCATGATGATGTCGGCGACGATTGTCCCTGACCTGAGCTGAGTAGCGTCGAGCGGCAATGGGTCTTCGGGCTTGAGGCCAGCGGAGGTCGTGTTCACGATCAGGTCCTGGTCGGCAGCGATCGCGTCGGCGACCTCGACCTTGGCATCCGGGAAAAACTTGCGCGTGATCTCGGCCAGGGCCGCGGCGCTCGTGTGGGTGCGGTTGGCGATGGACAGCCGCTTGACGCCCGCCTCGGCAAGCGCGAAGGCGATGGCGCGCGCGGCGCCGCCGGCGCCCAGCATCAGCACGTCCATGCCCGTCGGCTCGATGCCGTCATGCCGGAGGCCGGTGATGAAACCGGCGCCGTCGTAATTGCTGCCGATCAGCCGTCCGTCGGCTTCGCGCCGGACGACATTGACCGCCTGCAGCCGCGTGCCCGAGGCGTCGACCTGGTCGCAGAGATGAAACATCGCGAATTTGTGCGGGTTGGTGACGAGCCAGCCCTTCAGGCTCTCGATCGCGCGGAAGCCGGCGACGGCGCGCGGCAGCGACGCCGCGCTCACATGGAAAGGCACCATCGCCGCATCGAAGCCCAGCTTCTCGAAGAGCGGGTTGAAGATGGTCGGCCCGCGCACATGCCCGATCGGATCGGCGATAACGCCATAGACGGCGGTCTTTCCCGAGATCGCCATCAGAAGCCGACGGCGTCGCCGCCCTTGAGCGCCAGCATCTGACGCGCTTCGTCCGGAGTCGCGATCTCCATCGACAGCTCCTCGATGATGCGCCGGATCTTGGCGACCTGCTCGGCATTCGACTTGGCGAGCTTGCCCTTGCCGAGCCAGAGCGAGTCCTCGAGTCCGACGCGGACATTGGCGCCAAGCGTCGCGGCATGGGTCAGGAACGGCATCTGGAAGCGGCCGGCGGCAAGGATCGACCAGTAGTAGGATTCGCCGAACAGCTTGTCGGCGATCCGCTTCATGTGATCGACATTCTCGAGGTCGGGTCCTATGCCGCCGAGGATGCCGAAGATCGTCTGCACGAAGAGCGGCGGCTTGACCAGGCCGCGCTCGAGAAAATGCGCCAGCGTGTAGAGGTGGCCGACGTCGTAGCACTCGAACTCGAACTTGACGCCGTGGCCCTCGCCGAGGGTCTTCAGCACCTCCTCGATATCCTTGAAGGTGTTGCGAAAGATGAAGTCCCGGCTGTTCTCCAGATGCTTCCGCTCCCACTCGTATTTGAACTCCTTGTAGCGGTCGAGCATCGGATAGAGGCCGAAGTTCATCGACCCCATGTTGAGCGAGCACATCTCCGGCCTGGCGCGGAGGGGGGCGGCGAGGCGCTCGGCCAAGGTCATGCCGTGGCCGCCGCCGGTGGTGATGTTCACCACCGCGTTGGAGGCCTGCTTGATGCGCGGCAGAAACTCCATGAACACGTCGGGCGAGGGCGTCGGCCGCCCGTCCTTGGGGTCGCGCGCATGCAGATGCAGGATCGCCGCGCCCGCCTCGGCCGCGGCGATGGCGTCGGTCGCCACCTCATCCGGCGTCAGCGGCAGGTGCGGCGACATGGTCGGCGTATGGATCGATCCGGTGACGGCACAGGTGATGATGACCTTGCGCTGCTTCGCTGCCATGGATGCCTCTGTCTTCTTAAGGGCGGGCGTCAGCCCAGGGTCTCGACATTGCCGCAGACGCTGAGCGCCTGGCCGGAGATGCGGCTGCCGGCGGGCGATGCCAGGAAGATCGCCATTGCAGCGATGTCTTCGGGCGTGACATCGGTCCGCAGCGACACTTTCGAGAGCAGCAGCGCCCGCTGCTGCTCGAAGGTGATGCCGGTCGCCTTGGCGCGGGCCGAGATTACGCGGTCGATGCGCGGGCCGCGGACGATGCCGGGCTGGATCGCATTCACGCGGATCTTGTGCGGGCCGAGCTCCATGGCAAGGCTTTTGGAGAGGCCGACAACCGCCCATTTCGTCGCCGAGTAAGGCGTGCGCAGCGGGAAGCCGAGCCGGCCGGCGACCGAGGAGAGGTTGATGATCGAGCCGCCGCCGGCCTTCTTCAGCAGCGGCACGGCAAGGCGCGTGCAATGATACATGCTGTTGAGGTTGATATCGATGGTGGCGTGCCAGTCCTCGGGCTTGATCTGGTCGATCGGCGCCGTGGGGCCGGCGATGCCGGCATTATTGACCAGCACGTCGAGGCCGCGTCTGGTCGCCTTGGCGAAGAACCGGGCAATCGCCTTCGGATCGGCGACGTCGGCCACATGGCCGGGAATGTCCGGGCGCTTCCTCTTCAGGTCGGCGAGCGCGTCCTTGGCGACGTCGCAGACCTCGACATGGGCGCCGCCATCGGCGAAGGCCTCGGCGATCACCCGGCCGATGCCGGCCGCACCCGCGGTGATTACCACCTTGAGCCCGGCAACGGACAGATCCGGCGCTTTGCGCTTCGCCATCGCTTCCCCCCTTAAGGCGTGTCGATTGAGGAGCGCAGTCTACGCGCGGGCGTCGACGGATTTCCAGTCGTCAGCGCCGCCGGTGAATCGGGCTGAACTTTGCGACCTCCTCACGGTACAGTGGCGCAAGGCGTTTCGGAGGCTCGGAGCAGGACGATGTCATCGGATCCCGGAGCCTCTCCAGATCGCGAAGCGGGCATCGCCCGTATCCTCAGCTTCCTGAAGGCTTTCTATCAGAGGTCCCAGCTTGACGAGGTCCGCCGCGGGTTCGAGTCCCTCGAAGGCGAGCTTAAAGGGCATCTGCGAAGCGACGAGCAGGCCTTCGCGCAGGCGCTCGAGTGGGTCGACGGCCTTTCCCGTGGCGGGTCGCGGCGTGAAGCCAAGGCGATGCCGCATGCCCTGGCCACGTCGTTTGCGATGCTGGCCAATGTGGCGTCGGTCGGGACGGACGGCGGCGACCTCGGCAGCCTCGTGCCGTCCTATCGCAACCAGCTTCAGGAGGACCGGGCGCCGGCGATGCGCTCGATCATCCGCGATCACTTCTCGAAACCGATCGTGGCTCTCGAAATCGGAACCTGGTTCGGCAAGGGCTCGACGCAGATCTGGATCGAAACGCTCCCCCGTGCTTCGTCCTTGTTCATGATCGATGCGTGGAGCCGATACATCACCAGCGAGGATCGGGACGGCGACACAAACCCGAGCTACCGCCTGATGGACAAGCTGCCGCAGGCGGCGATGACGGCGGCCGTCCGGGAGATGTTCCGGGCCGAGGCGCGGCCGGGCAACGACATCGAGCTCGTGCTGATGCGCGGGCGGGCCTCCCGCGTCCTCGGACTCTTCCGCGAGGAGCTGTTCGACTTCATCTACATCGACGGGTCGCACTACTACAGCGAGGTGAAGCGCGATATCGCGCTTGCCAAGAGCCTCTCAAAGGCAGAGTTCTCGATCGTTTGCGGCGACGATCTCGAGACCCTCGACCCGACGCTGATCGAGGTCGCGAGGCGGATTCAGGATCGCGACTTCATCACCTACAGCGGGGTCGGCTTTCATCCAGGCGTCACCCTGGCCGTCAGCGAGGAGTTCGAGCAGGTCAACACCTCCAACGGTTTCTGGTGGGCCATTCGCCGGAACGGCGCCTGGGGCGTCGTGTAGCCCGCGCTGCCGGCCCTTGGGCTCTCCTCCCGGGGCTGCTATACAGCCTTCTCAAGCGGCCCCGTAGCTCAGCAGGATAGAGCAGCAGTTTCCTAAACTGTTGGTCGGAGGTTCGAGTCCTCTCGGGGTCGCCAATAAAATCAGGCTTTTATTGCGCCTACCGGTTCCGGGACCTGCAGAGGCACCGGCGGGAGCAACCACAGCGCAACCAGCGAAGCCCAACCAGTTCGTAAAGGATCACCGCGGAGGTCCGGCGCCAACAGCCTGCCCTTCCTCACGTCGGTCACCGGCTGCAACGCAGAACAGTATGATCTCTGCTTTGCGGATGATTTCGCAGTGTCACCGACACGCGCTTAGCCCGGCCTATTCACGGGCGAGCATGATTTGA
>VGEN01000160.1 GCA_016869285.1 Alphaproteobacteria bacterium | reverse complement strand
GTCTATTCCGATTGCTGGAAGGGCTACAACGTGCTCGACGTATCCGACTTCAAGCACTTCCGGATCAATCACTCCGAGCTCTTCGCTGATCGGCAGAATCACATCAACGGCATCGAGAACTTCTGGAACCAGGCCAAGCGCCACATGCGCAAGTTCAACGGTGTCCCGAAGGCCCATTTCGGGCTATTCTTGAAAGAGTGCGAGTGGCGCTTCAACACCAGTGACCCATCCAAGCAACTAACCCAGATCAAACAATGGGTTAAGCGTCATCTCAGGTAGTTATCTGGGACAGCCCCTTAAACTGCGAAGTGAAAGGGTCTCTTACCCTCCTTTCATGGACTCCTTAAGCGCTTGAAAAGGAAGAAGAACGCAGTCATGCCGGCTGCGATGCGAAGCCACCGGGGCGAAGCTGCGCAATGCGTCGCACACGGGATCTTGACCCGACAGAACACGGTCGACATCGGCAGCGAGCGCCGCCACGCCGGCGCGGTCGAGACCGACCGCGTGAAGCCCGACGATTCCGGCGGCGGCCTGGCAGAGGACGCAGCCGCGGACCTCGTGCGCGAGCTCGGCGATCTT
The DNA here is from genome assembly GCA_016869285.1 of Alphaproteobacteria bacterium. Lineage (GTDB taxonomy): Bacteria > Pseudomonadota > Alphaproteobacteria > SHVZ01 > SHVZ01 > SHVZ01. The sequence goes on along the minus strand of VGEN01000160.1, from coordinate 9,602 downwards.
CGGGCCGCTCATCCTGAGATCGAGGCGCACACGATCGCCGCAGAGCGGGTTGTCGAGGCGGACACTGACGTCGTTCGGCTCGAGCCGCCCCTGGCGCGGCGCCTCCCTGGCGAGCTTGAGCAGCGCGTCCTGATAGAGGGAGTCGCTCATGCGAAGAGCCGCCTCGCCTCGTCGAGGCCGTTCAGCAGCGCGTCGATGTCCGCATCCTCGCTGTAGGGTGCGATCGTCGCGCGCGTCGTGCCGGCAAGGCCGAAGCGTTCCATCAGCGGCTCGGCGCAATGATGACCGCCGCGGCAAGCGACGCCGTGCCGGTCGAGGATCTGGGCCACGTCATGCGGATGCGCCGAGCCCAGCGCGAAGGAGACGACGCCGAGCCGCTGCTGCAGGCCGAGCGGTCCGAGCACGCGGAGGCCCGGCACCTTGGCAAGGCTGCCGAGAAGGCGGCCGGTCAGCCGCATCTCCTCCTGCACGATCCCCGGCCAGTCGAGCCCGCTCATCCAGCGGCAGGACGCGCCGAGGCCGATCGCCCCGGAGATGTTCGGCGTGCCGGCCTCGAAGCGCGTCGGCGGCGGCGCATAGGTGGTCCTCTCGAAAGTGACGCTGCGGATCATGTCGCCGCCGCCCATGAAGGGCGGCAAAGCCTCCAGCCGCTCACGCTTTCCCCACAGCACGCCGATGCCGTGCGGCGCGTACATCTTGTGGCCGGAGAAAGCGTAGAAATCGACGCCGAGCTCCGGGATGTCGAGTGGCCCATGCGGCACGCGCTGAGCGCCGTCGACCAGCACCGCCGCGCCGGCCGACTTCGCCGCCGCGACCACGCGCGCGAGGTCGACGACGGCGCCGGTGACGTTCGAGCAATGCGCGAGCGCGATCAGCCGCGTCTTCCTGGTCACCACGCCGTCGAGCGCGCCGAGGTCGATGCGCCCCTCCTCGGTGACCGGCAGCACCTTGAGCTTGAGCCCGCGCCGGTCGCGCAGCATCTGCCAGGGCACGATGTTCGAGTGATGCTCGAGCTCGCTGATGACGACCTCGTCGCCGGCCGCGAGCGCATCGCCGAAGCTGTGTGCGACCAGATTGATCGCCGCGGTCGTGCCCGACGTGAAGACGATCTCCTCGCGTCGGGCGCCGAAGAAGCGAGCGATCTCGTCGCGTGCGCCCTCATAGGCGGCGGTCGCCGCCTCGGCCAGGCGATGCACGCCGCGATGGACGTTGGCGCGCTGCGTAGTCTCGAAGCGCGTGACCGCATCGAGCACGTCCGCCGGCACCTGAGAGGAGGCACCGGAATCGAGGTAGTGAAGCTTCGGGTCCGCCGCCAGGAGGGGAAACCGGTCTCGGAGCCTCACGCCAGCACCGTGATCTCACGGCCTTCGGCGCTGAGCGCGTCGAGCGCTTCCTTGGTGTCGATGTCGACGAGCACGCCGCGGTCGCCGATCTCGACCTCGGCGACTTGGTCCCGATGCTCGCCGATCAGGTGGCGCGCGCCGACGTCGCCCGAGATCGCGCGCATCTCGGCGAAGAAACGCTTGCCCCAAAGCACCGGGTTGCCGCGCTTGCCGCCCGAGGTCGGCACGACGATCGAGCGATTCTCGACCGGGTCATAGGCAGCGATCAGCTTGTCGACGACGGCGGCCGTCAGCTTCGGCATGTCGCCGAGGCAGACGATGGCGCCGTCGGCCTCGGGCGGCAGCGCCGCGATGCCGACACCAAGCGTGGTCGAGAGGCCTTCGCCGTAGCGCGGATTGTGGACGAAGGCGACATCGCGGCCGGCGAGAGCCGCGCGCACCTGGTCAGCCTGGTGGCCGGTGACGACGGCGATCGAGAAGACTCTTGTGGTCTTCAGCATGTCGACGACATGCGCCACCATCGCCTTGCCATCGATCTGGACCAGAAGCTTGTTGGGGCCACCCATGCGGCGCGACTGGCCGGCAGCGAGCACGAGAGCGGCGATGCGCGGCATGCGCGCCGGCGCCTTTTCCTGCTCGGGCCGTGTCGCTCGCGGCAGAGGACGCGTCGGGATCTCCTTGAGCAGTCCGCCCGGGCCCATGCGCATCACGTCCTGCGGCCTGACCGGCGCTCCGGCGAGCACGCGTTGGAGCACGAGGTCGAAGCCGTTGAGCTTGGGCGAGCGGGCACAGCCGGGAAGCCCCAGCACCGGCATCTCGCCAATCCGCCCCATCAGCATCAGGTTGCCGGGATCGACCGGCATTCCGAAATGCTCAACCTTGCCACCGGCCCGGACGATGCCGGCCGGGATCACGTCGCGGCGGTCGACGACGGCGGAGGCGCCGGCGACCAGGACGAGACGGCAGCCATCGTCCATGAGCTGGCGGATCGACTGCGCGATCTCCGTCTCGGCGTGATCGCAGCGGCGCTCCGCGACCAGCGCGCTGCCGTGCCTCGCCAGTCGCTCGCGCGTGGTCTCGGCCGTGTTGTCGAGCACGCTTTCCTTGGTGCCGGAAAGCCGCGTCTGCAAGAGCCCGGTCGGCATCGGCCGGAACGGCACGACCGACACCAAGGGCCCCTTGAACCGCGCGACCTGCGCGCAGGTATCGAGCACCGAGCGCTTGACCGCAAAGGGAATGATCTTGAGCGTCGCGATCATTTGTCCGGGCTCGACCGGCTCGTAGCGCGGCACGGCGGCGAGCGTCACCGCCTCGTCGACGAGGTTGAATTGGTCGAGGCGCGCGGTATCAAAATCGGCAAGGCCCGAGCAGGCGGCGAAGAGGTTGGCCCGGCCGGTGAAGGCGGCGGACGCCGTCACATGATCGCCGGCGAGCGCGGTCGCAAGCCGGTTCGCCGCCTCGTCCTCGGGAACGTCGCCGGCCTCGAACCGGGCCGCGACGATCTCGCGGATGCCTGCGGCTTCCAGATGCGCGATATCGGCGGCCGAGAGCATGCGACCCTTCTTGAACACCTTGTCCTTGACCCGCTGGCTGTGCGCCAGGATCGCGCCGACAGCATCATTGAGCGGGACAGGGCCGAACTTCACTTCGCGTCCCTCCTCCGGACCTCGGTGATCTGGCCGAGGATCGAGACGGCGATCTCGGCCGGCGAGATTGCATTGATGTTAAGGCCGACGGGGCCGTGGATGCGGGCGAGCTCGGCGTCGGTCAGGCCTGCCGCCCTGAGGCGTTCGAGCCGCTTCGCATGGGTGCGCTTGGAGCCCAGCGAGCCGACATAGAAGGCCGGCGAGCGCAGCGCCACTGTCAGCGCCGGATCGTCGAGCTTGGGGTCGTGCGTCAGCGTCACCACGGCGGTTCGACGGTCGGGGTCGAGCCTCTGCATCGCCTCGTCCGGCCAGTCATCGGAAAGCGTCACGGTCGGGAAGCGTGCATCGGTGGCGAAGGCCCGGCGCGGATCGACGATGGTGACCGCGTAGCCCATAAGGGATGCCATCGGCGCCAGCGCCTGCGCGATATGCACGGCACCGACGATGATCAGCCGCGAGGGCGGATTGTGGACATGGACGAAGAGGCGCCGGCTTCCGGCCTCGACCGTGCCGGTCTCGTCGCGGTCGAGCATCTTCATCGCCGCGGCGAGGGCGTCGGCGGCGAGCGCGTCATCGCCGATCACCCTGCCTGACTCGAGAAGCGCCTGCGCACCCGAGCCGAGATCGGTCACCAACGCGACCGGACGTCGCGCCCTGCGGGCATCCTGAAGCTTATCGAGGATCTCGGCTTTCATTCCACCCGCTCGACGAAGACCTGCACCTTGCCGCCGCAGGCGAGGCCCACTTCCCAGGCCTGCTCGTCCGAAACGCCGAAGTCGAGCAGCCTGTGCCTGCCGTCCTTCATCGCCGCGAGGCCCTCCTTGATCACTGCGCCCTCGATGCAACCGCCCGAAACCGAGCCGACGAACGCGCCGGTTTCGTCGATGGCGAGCTGGCTGCCCTCGGGCCTCGGCGAAGAGCCCCAGGTGGTGACGACGGTCGCAAGCGCGACCTTCCTCCCCTCGGCCTTCCACGCAGCGGCGGTGGCGAGCACGTCATCCGAACCGGAGTCGAAGGGAAGCGCTTCGGTCATGCGGCATGTCCTTCCAATCTATCCGACCAGGCGGCCGCGGCCTCGAGACGCCGCGGTGCCGGGCGTGCCAGCGCATCGGCCAGCGACTCCAGGCTCTCGAGATTATGCACGGGACGGAATTCGTCCACATGTGGCAAGAGCGCCCTCACACCCATGGATTTGGGGGCGAAGCCCTCGTAGCGCAACAGCGGATTGAGCCAGATCAGCCGGCGGGAGGATTTGTGCAGCCGCTCGATCTCGCGGGCAATACCCGCACCGGCATCGCGGTCCAATCCGTCGGAGATGAAGAGCACGACCGCGCCCTGCGCCAGCACGCGGCGCGACCAGCGCGTGTTGAACTCGCGCAGCGTCGCGCCGATGCGCGTGCCGCCCGACCAGTCCTCGACATGCCGGGAGACGCGCGCCAGTGCCGCGTCGATGTCCTTCTGGCGGAGGTCGCGCGTGACATTAGTCAGCCGCGTGCCGAAGACGAAGCTGTAGACCCGGTCGCGATCGTTGGTGACCGCGTGCAGGAAGTGCAGGAAGAGGCGCGAATAGCGGCTCATCGAGCCCGAGATGTCGCAGAGCGCCACCAGCGGCGGCGGGCGCCTGATCCTCATCCGGCGTTTCAAGTCGATCACATCCGGCTGGCCGCGTAGCGCGCCACGGATCGTCTGACGCAGATCGACGCGGCTGCCGGCGGGATCAGCGCGGAAGCGCCGCGTCGGCTCCGGCCGGATCGAGGCGGCAAGACGGCGGATCGCGGCTTCGGCCTTCCTGAGCTCCTCGGCCGACATCTTCTCGAAATCCATCGTGCGCAGGACCTCGCGCTCGGAGAAGGTGAGCGTCGCGTCGACCTCGATCTCCTCCTCCGGCTCGGTCTCCGGGATCGGGAACTCGCCAGTGTTGCCGCGCATCGCGTCAGCGACGCGGCGTGAGACCTCCATTTGCTCGGTGCTGTCGGCGCGGAAGCTCGGCAAGACCAGCGCCATCAGGCGTTCCATGATCTTCGGGTTGCGCCAGAAGACATGAAAGGCCTGGTCGAAGACCTCGCGCTGGTCGCGCCGGTTCACGAACACCGCATGCAGCGCCCAGTAGAAATCGGCGCGGCTGCCGATTCCAACGGTCTCGACCGCGCGGATCGCATCCAGCACCTTGCCAGGTCCGACGGGCAGCCCCGCCGCGCGCAGCACGCGCCCGAACCGCATCAGGTTCTGCGCCAGGCGTCCGCCTTCGGGAACAGGGCCGTCGAGCATCGACATCGCCTCACGCCGTCGCCTGGGCGCGGGCGATCTCGGCCTTGACCTCGGAGAGGAGGCGATTGGCTTCGCTGCCCTGGATCTTGGCGATGTCGTCCTGGTACTTAAGCAGCACGCCGAGGGTGTTGTTGACCGCGTCCGGCTCGAGCTGAAGCTGGTCGAGCTGGACCAGCGCATTCGCCCAGTCGATGGTCTCGGCGACGCCCGGCAGCTTGAAGAGATCCGTGCCGCGCAGCTTCTGGATGAAGGCGACGATCTGGCGCGAGAGCGTGGCCGGCGCAGTCGGCGCCTTGACGCGCAGGATCTCGAGCTCGCGCTCGGCCTTCGGGTAATCCACCCAATAGTAGAAGCAGCGGCGCTTGAGCGCGTCGTGGATCTCGCGCGTGCGGTTGGAGGTGACGACGACGATCGGCGGCTCCTTGGCAATCACCGGCCCGAGCTCGGGAATGGTGATGCGCCAGTCGGAGAGCACTTCCAGCAGATAGGCCTCGAAAGGCTCGTCGGCGCGGTCGAGCTCATCGATCAGGAGAACCGGCGAGGGCGGTTCATGCGCGATGGCGCGGAGCAGAGGGCGCTCGATCAGGAAACGGCGATCGAAGATGTCGGCGCCGACTTGGGCGCGGTCCTTGGCGCCGGTCGCCTCCGCCATGCGGATCTCGACCATCTGGCGCGCATAGTTCCACTCATAGACCGCCGAGGCGACGTCGAGCCCCTCGTAGCACTGCAGGCGGATGAGGTCGCGGCCGAGCGTCTGCGAGAGCACTTTGGCGATCTCGGTCTTGCCGACACCAGCCTCGCCTTCGAGGAACAGCGGCCGTTTCAGCGACAGCGAGAGATAGACCGCAGTCGCGAGCGAGCGGTCGGCGACGTAGTCGCCCTTCTTGAGCAACGCGAGCGTCGCGTCCACGGAAGCCGGAAGCTGGGTCAAAGGAGAGACGTCCTGAAAGAGGGGAGCCGGACTATCCTGCGCAGAGGCGGCTCGGGGTCAAGGGAAAGCCTCCCGCTGATTCGAGTCTTGATCTGGGTCAAGGCCCGCCGTCGCCACTCAGCCCAATATGGTAACCGAGAGGACAATCCCTATCGGGACACCGCCGGATGCGCTGGCTCGCTACGTTCTTCCTGGTGATGTGGTCAACCACCGTATCCGGGCAGCCCTTGCACGGGAGCGTGGCGGATGGGCTGGAACTCGCTCTCCGCCTCTGTTCGGACTGCCATGTGGTTTCGCCGCGACAGGCGCGCGCGCCAACCGACGCGGCTCCGCCCTTCACGGAACGGGCTCGCGACCCCGCGGTCACCCCGCTCAGGCTTCGGGCCTTCCTGCAGATGCCTCACGCGCGGATGCCGAGCATCGCTCTCACCCGGAGCGAGATCGACGATCTGATCGCCTACATTCTGAGTTTGCGGAACTGAGCCGGCTGGGAAGAGGCGATCCTGATCCGTCTCAGGGCCCGCGACGGCTCGGCGCTGCGCCGGCTGACGACGCACCATGTGGTCGACTTCTAGACGGCAGTCGAGTCCTCCCGTGCCTAAGGCGCCATCTCCGATTTCGCGTGCAAAGTTGGTTAAGGAACTGCTTCCACGCGCAAAATCGGTGGGCGATGCGGGTGCGCCGATGCTAGGCTTGCGATATGTTGCGCATCCTGATCACCGGCGTCGCCCCCCTCGGTTGCCGCGCGATCGGCGTCGACGACGGCGCGGAGGATGACCGGCACGTTGCGCACCGCATTGCCGCCGTCGCGCGCCATCTCCTGGCCCGGATCGCAGCGTGAGCCTCGGCTTCGTCAAGCTGCCGAGCTTGGACTGGCTTCCGCGGCGGCTTTCCGTCGGACACAAGGTTGCCGGCCTTGCCACGCTCAGCATGATCGCCGTCCTGGCCATATCGACAGGCATCAACCTCTTCGAAGCCCGGAGTCTTGCCGATCTGGAGCTGCAGTCGGCGCTGAGGACGGCGGAGGCGAGCCTGGCCGCCAAGATCGAGGATCAGGCCAGACGCGCGCTCACCGCGGCGAGCCTCGTCGCCGGCATGCCGAGCGTGCAGAAGGCGCTGGCCGCCCAGGATCGCGCCGCGCTTAACGGCGAGTTCGTGCCTCAGTTCCGAGCCTTGCGCGAGCAGTTCGGCGTCCAGCAGATGCAGTTTCACCTGCCGCCGGCAACCTCGTTCTTGCGCGTCCATCGCCCCGAGCGCTTCGGCGACGATCTGACCGAGATCCGTCCGGGCATCGTCGAGGTCAACACGAACAGGCGGCCGGTCAGCGGACTCGAAATCGGTCGCGAAGGCCTCGGGCTTCGCGGCATCGTCCCGGTCCTCTCCGACGGCAGGCATGTCGGCTCCGTCGAGGTAGGGCTTTCCTTCGACGATGCCTTCTTCCAGGCGTTCAAGCGGCAGTCGGGAATCGATGCGGGGCTCTTTCTTGCCGACGGGAGCGCGCTCGTCTACTTCGCGGCGAGCACACCGAGCTTCAAGGAGCTCGACCTTCCGGCGATCGTCGACGGGCTGAAGGGAGCCAAGATTATCGACCGGGTCGTCATCGACGGCATACAGCGTGCGGCGATCGCAAGTCCGGTCCGCGACTTCGCCAAGCGGACGATCGGCGTCAGCGTCAAGGCGATCGACCGCAGCTCTTTCGATGCGATGCTGAATCATGCGCTGCAGGTGTCGGGCGCTCTCGCCGGCGGCGTCCTCGTCCTCGCGCTTCTCGCCATCTGGATCATGAGCCGCACGGTCGGCAGGCCCCTGGGCGAGATGGCGAGCATCATGAAGCGGATGTCGATCGGCGATCTTTCCACGAACTACGAGCCGACCGGTCGCAATGACGAGATCGGCGATCTCGAGAAGGTGCTGAAGCGGTTCCGCAAGACGATCAAGGCCAATCGCGAGATGACCGCCGATCAGAAAGTCATGATGTCGCGCCAGACGGAGATGCTGGCGCGTCTGTCTGAGACGGCGGAGCGTGTGTCTGAGTCGATCGAGGCGATCCGGTCGGCAGCGGGCGAGATCAGCCAGGGCTCGAGCGATCTGGCGACGCGGACGGAGCGCCAGGCCTCGGCGCTGCAGCAGACGGTGGCGACGATGACCGAGGTCTCCAAGAACGTCTCGGCCAATGCCGAGAACTCGGAGAAGGCGCGCGAGCTCGCCGCCGGCGCGCTGACCCGTGCGGAGAGCGGCAACACCGCGGTCGCCAGCGTGATCCAGGCGATGTCGGGGATCGAGAGCTCGTCCTCGCGGATTGCCGCGATCATCGCGGTCATGGAGGAGATCTCCTTCCAGACCAAGCCTCTGGCGCTGAACGCCGCGGTCGAGGCGGCGCGGGCCGGTGAGTCGGGCAAGGGCTTCGCCGTGGTGGCGCAGGAGGTGCGTGCCCTGGCCGACCGCTCGCGCCAGGCCTCCCAGCAGATCCGCGACCTGATCGCGCAGAGCGCCAAGGAGGTCGGCCAGGGCGTCCGGCTTGCCGGCGGCGCCGGCGAGGCCTTGACCAGCATCATCGAGATCGTGCGGCGGGTGGCGGAGATCGCGCCCGAGATCGCCGCCGGCAGCCGCGAGCAGTCGCGCTCGATCGCCGAGATCAACCGGGCGCTGAACGAGCTCGACACGGCCACCCAGCAGAACGCGGCGCTGGTCGAGGAGAGCTCCGCTGCCGCCGCCTCGCTCGCCGATCAGGCCGGCCAGCTCGTCAAGGTCGCCTCGGGATTCCGCAACGAGGGGCGCCAGGGAGCCTCCTCATCCGCGGCCGGGTCCTGACGGCAGGCGTTCGCTTGCGGGGTCGCTTCGAGCACTGACGTGGTGTCGCGGCCGCGCTTCGGCCGCGCGGTCGATCGACGGGGGTGGGGTAGATGAAGCTCAAGACCAGGATCATTGCGACCACGGCGTCGCTCGCGGCGCTCATCTCGGGCCTGCTCTTGACCGGCGCCGTCATGGTCTACGACCGCAGCATCGCCGAGACCGAGCGCAGCATCCTGCAAACAGCCTCCGAGCGGCTCGCCGGCGAGATCAACCGCGCCAGCCGGACTTCGCTCGAGCTGGCGACGGCGATGTCGGCTCTGCCGGCAGTCAAGGAGTCGATCCTCAAGAAGGACCGCTCTCTCGTCGCGCCGGTCCTGGTGCCGATTTTCGAGGAGCTGAAGGGTCGCTACGTGATCGGCCCCCATCGAGTGGTCCAGATAGAATGTTAGTTCAGAGTAGGCCGTTGCGCTAGTTGGAGCGTGGCCGGCGAAGCCGATCGGCGTAGCGCAGCCGGCCATGCGGCGAATGCAGGCACGAACACTTCCGGTGCAGGCGGTTTGTAGCCGAGCGATTCATGCGGTCTGATCGCGTTGAAGTGACGCCGCCAGCTTTCGATGATGA
>VGEN01000159.1 GCA_016869285.1 Alphaproteobacteria bacterium | reverse complement strand
CTAACTACCTCGCCGATGACTTCCAGGACGAGATCGAATTCCTCGGGATCGAAAGTTCGCCCGCCTTCGTGCGCCAGCCAGAGGGCAACGGCGTGGCGGAGAGGATCATCAAGACGCTGAAGGAGCAACTGCTATGGGTCCGGTACTTCCCGACCGTTGAGGCACTTCGCAAGGGGCTCGCCGAGTTCGCCGATCTCTATAACGCCTCGTGGCTGCGGGAGCGCCATGGGCACAAGACGCCCAATCAGATCAGGGCCGAACATAAGGCTCTTGCATCCGAAGCCGCCACGGAGTTCAAATTGGCAGCGTAACCGGCGCAGCGAACTGTCTCATAACCGTGCCCCGGTACAGCAGGAACTCGGAAGTTAATTTTGCGTCTCAGCGTGTTAACGCGAAATCAGGATTTGGCACGTAGCGTGCAGGGACGGGGTAAGCCGTTAGTCTCAAGGAGCGTCTCATGCGCACCAAGACCAGCCTGATCCTGGCCGCCGCCCTTATCCTCGCCGGCAGCCCTGCCGCCGCCCAGACCCTATGCGGCACGCGTGACAATGTGTTGAAGCAGCTTGCCTTCGAATACCAGGAGGCGCCGGTCGGCATCGGGCTTGCCAGCAATGGCGCTGTCGTCGAGCTCCTGACCTCGACCTCGGGCAGCTGGACCCTGCTGGTCACCACTCCGCGCGGTCCGACCTGCCTCATGGGCACGGGCGAGGCTTGGCAGACCGTGATCCGCAAAGCCTCAATCTCCGAGCGCGATAGCTAGGAAGGCTCAGCCGGCCGTCCCTGCCTAATGCAGGCGCGGCGATTTGAGGAAGTCGGAGCGGTTGGCCGACCGGATCTTGGTCTCGACCGTGCGGCCGTCCCGGGACAAGGTGATCGGGATCTCGACGCCTGCCGGGCCCAGCGACCAGACCCGGCGGAACAGCGGCGCCAGGTTCTTGACCGGCTCTCCTGCCACCGCCAGCACCAGGTCGCCGATCTTGATGCCGGCCCGCGCTGCCGGCCCACCGCCGGCAAGGCCTGCGACGACCAGATGGCCCTCGGCTTCCATTGTGTACATGCCGAGCCACGGCCGCGCCGGCTGGCGCGGGCGCCCCTGGCGAAGGATGTCGTCGAGGATCGGCGTCAGGAGGTCGATGGGCACCGACATGTTTACGTCGATCTGTCCCTTGCCCTTGCGCTCCTGAACGTGAAGCGAGCCGATGCCGATGAGCCGGCCGCTCGGGCCGATAACGCCGGTGCCGCCCCAATTCGGATGCGCCGGCGAGGTGAACAGCGCCTCGTCCAGTACATATTCCCAATAGCCCGCGAACTCGCGCTTGCCGGTGACGCGGGCCGCAAGCGAGCGCCTCAGCCCGCCGTGACCGGCGACCACCACGTCGTCGCCGACGCCGACCTCGGAGACGCTGCCGAGCGGAAGCGCCGGCAGCTTCACGCGCCCGAGCGCCTGGACGAGGCCGAAGCCGGTGGTCTGGTCGTATCCGACGGCATAGCCCTGCAGCGCCTGGCCGCCCGCGGTGGTGAGCCAGACGGTTTCCGCCTCGGTGATCAGATAGCCGATGGTGAGAACGAGGCCGTCCTCGCGAATGACGACGCCATTGCCGCCGCGCTCGGTCCCAAGGATCGAGGCGGTGAAGGCGTCCTCCGGGATGCGTGCGCGCAAGGCGACGATGCTGGAGAGCGCTTGTTCGAGATCGAAGGTGTAATCGGGAGGATGAGGCCGTGCCTCTTCCGGAATTTCCCAGTCCGCGTTGTCGCTCATGCCTTCGGTCTGCGCCGTTTCGGTTCCGATAACATAGGGCTGCCGAAGCGCTTCGCGAAGGGGGAGGATGGTCATGATCGCGCGGCGCCGTGCATGGGCGGCTCCGGCGCCGCGCCGCAACACATGCTGGCTCGCCTCTAGGGCATGCCAAGGAGCAACGAATGCCGAGTCCCAACTTCGAGCTGTACGCCAAGCTCGGCGGCCGCAATCGCGCGGCGGGCGGCTGAAGCGATGGCCCAGGCAGTGTCGGACTTGGCAGCGACCATCCGTCGATACGACCGCGAGCGCTACCTGACGGCGCTGTTCGCGCCGGCCGACCGACGTGGGGATCTGCTCGCGCTCTACGCCTTCAACCTCGAGGTGGCGAAGACGCGCGAGGTCGTGCGCGAGCCGATGCTGGGGCAGATCCGGCTGCAGTGGTGGCGCGATGCGCTCGACGAGATCTTCTCGGGTCAATCGGCGCGGCGGCACGAGACCGTCGGGCCGCTGGCCGAGGCCATCCGGCGCCGCAACCTGCCGCGCGAGCCGTTCGAGCGGCTGCTGGCGGCGCGCGAGCGCGACCTCGACGACGCGCCCTTCGCCAGCTTGAGCGAGCTTGAGGCCTATGCCGAGGACACGTCGGGCCATTTGATGGCGCTGGCGTTGGTTGTGCTCGGCGCCGCCGATCCGACGCTTCAGGAGATCGCACGTCGCATCGGACGCGGCTACGCGCTGGTCGGGCTGCTGCGCGCCGTGCCGTTCCATGCGCGTCAGCATCGCTGCTTGCTGCCCGTCGACCTCCTCGCCGCGCATGGCACCGGCCATGACGCGGTCCTGTCGATGCGGCCGTCGCCGGCCTTGGCTGCCGCGATTGCCGAGGTCGCGGAGGCGGCCGAGGCGGTGTTGTGGCCGGCGCGCGTTCCGGCGGTCGCCTGGCCGGCGCTCGCGCCGGCGCTCCTGGCGCGGCGTCATCTGCGCCGGCTGGAGCGCGCCGGTCACGACGTCTTCGCGCCCGAGGTTTCGGCCGAGCCCGGACCCGGCGCCATCCTTGCGCTGATCTGGGCCTCGATCGTCCGCCGCGCTTGATCGGCGTCCGGTGCGCCCTCATCTGTATGGGAAGCCGGGGAGCCGATGATGGATGGAAGCGTCCGCGACAATGCCGAACGCCGCCGCTACGAGATGGACACCGAGGCCGGCACCGCATTCGCGACATACCGTGTCGAAGGCGGCGCCATTCTCGTCACACACAGCGAGGTGCCTCCGGCAGTGCGCGGCCGCGGCCTCGGCGACAAGCTGGTCAAGGGCATGCTCGATCTGGCGCGAGCGCAGGACCGCAAGGTGGTGCCGATCTGCAGCTTCGTCGCGACCTATATGCGGCGCCATCCGGAGTACAACGACCTGATGGCCTGACATCGAGGGCCCGATCGGCTAAGTCTCATTCGAGGAGGGCCCGATGCCGGACCAGATCTACGAGCCGTTGAGCACCTGGAGCGAGCTTCCGGAAGCCGAGATGCTTGCGCAGGCGCGATCCTTCCTTGACCTGATGAAGCGGCGACGAACGGTGCGCGACTTTGCCCCTCGGCCGGTGCCGCGGGCGTTGATCGAGTCGGCGCTTCTTGCCGCGGGCACAGCGCCGTCCGGAGCGAACCAGCAGCCCTGGCACTTCGCCGTGATCACCAGCCCGGAGGTCAAGCGCGAGATCCGTATTGCCGCCGAGGCCGAGGAGCGCGACTTCTATGCCGGTCGGGGCGGAGAGGAGTGGCTGAACACGCTCAAGCCGCTCGGCACCGATGCGGACAAGCCTTTTCTCGAGGTGGCCCCGGTTCTCATCGCAATCTTCGCCCAACGCTATGGAGTCAATGCCGCCGGCCGAAGAGAGAAGCACTACTATGTGTCCGAGTCGGTTGGTATCGCGACCGGAATCCTGATCACCGCGCTCCATCGTTCGGGTCTCGCGACGCTGACCCATACGCCGTCGCCGATGGGCTTTCTCAACCGGATCTGCGACCGGCCCAGCCACGAGAAGCCCTTCGTGCTTCTGGTAGCGGGGTATCCGGCGCCGGGTTGCCGGGTGCCGCGCGCGGCCGGCATCAAGAAGCCGCTCGCCGAGATCGCGACGTTTCTCTAGGCCGCCGCTGCGGGCGAACGCCCGAGCCACGCATCGAGATCGGCGAGCGCGCGCTGCGAAAGCAGCCGCTTGCGCTCTCGGCCGCGCACGCTCGTCTGGATCGGCGGGAACAGGCCGAAATTCACGTTCATCGGCTGGAAGGTCGCGGCATTGGCGCCGCCGGTGATGTGGGCCAGGAGAGCGCCGATCGCCGTGGTCGGCGGCGGCATCGAGAACGCGTGGCCGAGGCGCTCGGCGGCCGCGATGCGGCCGACGATCAGGCCGACCGCAGCGCTCTCGACATAACCCTCGCAGCCGGTGATCTGGCCGGCGAAGCGCAGTCGTGGCATCGCCTTCAGCCGCAGCGTCTGATCCAGAAGCTGCGGCGAATTCAGGAAGGTGTTGCGATGCAGCCCGCCGAGTCGCGCGAACTCGGCATTCTCTAGCCCCGGAATCATCCGGAAGACGCGGACCTGCTCGCCATGCTTCAGCTTGGTCTGGAACCCGACCATGTTGTAGAGCGTGCCGAGCGCATTGTCCTGGCGGAGCTGCATCACCGCCCAGGGGCGCCGTCCGTTGCGGGGATCGCGCAAGCCCACCGGCTTCATCGGTCCGTAGCGCAGCGTGTCGGGACCGCGCCCCGCCATCACCTCGATCGGCAGGCAGCCTTCAAAATAGGGCGTGCTGGCTTCCCACTCCTTGAACTCGGTCTTGTCGGCCTTCAGCAGCGCGTCGAGAAAGGCGAGATACTCGTCCTTGCTGAACGGGCAGTTGATGTAGTCGGAGCCGTCGCCCGATGGACCGACGCGGTCATAGCGCGACTGGAACCAAGCTTTCGAGAGGTCGATCGAGTCCTTGTGCACGATCGGCGCAATCGCATCGAAGAAGGCGAGCGACTCTTCGCCGGTGAGCGCCCGGATCGCGTCCGCGAGCGCCGGAGAGGTGAGGGGGCCGGTGGCAACAATGACGCTGTCCCAGTCGGCGGGCGGCAATCCGGCGATCTCGCCGCGCTCGATGGCGACCAGCGGCTCGGCTTCGATCGCAGCGTGAACGGCGTTGGAAAAGCCGTCTCGGTCGACGGCGAGCGCGCCGCCGGCCGGCACCGTGTGCCTGTCGGCCGAGCTCAGGATCAGCGAGCCCATGCGCCGCATCTCGGCATGCAACAGGCCGACGGCGTTGTACTCGGCATCGTCGGAGCGGAAGGAGTTCGAGCAGACGAGCTCGGCCAGCCTGTCGGTCCTGTGCGCCTCCGTGCCGCGGACCGGGCGCATCTCGTGCAGCACCACCGGCACGCCGGCATTCGCCATCTGCCAGGCGGCTTCGGAGCCGGCAAGCCCGCCGCCGATCACATGCACGGGGTTCATCTCATTCATGTGGGAAGCCTACCACGCGAGCGCCGCCTCGACCTCGTCGCGCCGGGGCGCGGTCGAGCGGCTGCCGAAGCGTCGGCATTTGAGCGCAGCGGCGACGCAGGCGAAGCGGCCGGCTTCGGCGACCGATTTTCCTTCGGTCAGCGCAAGGCCGTAGGCGCCGTGGAAAACGTCGCCGGCGGCGAGCGTGTCGACGGCGTCGACCTTCAGCGACGGCACATGGCGGAGGTCCCCATCCTCGAGCCAGTAGAAGCCGTCGGCGCCGGCGGTGACGCCGACGAGCGCGGCACCGCTTCGCTTGCGCGCGTTGAGCAGAGCCGCGCGGCGATCCTCTGCCTCGCCGAAATGCGCCAGCCCTGGCTGGGAGAAGACGATATGCCTGGCCCATTTCGCCAGGCGTTCAACGACGCCCGGCGGGGCCACTTCGCCGTCGAGAATGGTGAGCACGCCGGCCCGGTGCGCGGCCTTGAGACCATGCTCGACGCCTTCCGGCCAGCGCACGTCGGAGAGGACGGCAGCATATCCGCCGATGCGATCGACAGGCAGCCAGGCCGGTGAGGAATCGAGCGTCGGGTCGTAGTAGGGCACGACCAGGCGCTCCCCGTGACGGTCGATCAGGATCGCCGAAACCGGCGAGCGTTTCCCGGCGATGTGCCTGAGGTCGGAGATGTCGACGCCCTCGGCGCGGAGGTCCTCGGCGATACGGTCTCCGGTCGCGTCATCGCCGCAGCGCCCCCAGAAATGGACCTTGCCGCCGAGGCGTGCGATCGCGACCGCGGCCGAGGCCGACATGCCGCCGCCGACCTCGACGCAGTCCTTGGCCGGGACCTTGATCCCTTTGGTCGGGATCTCGTCCAGCCTGAACAACATGTCCCAGGTGACGATGCCGAGGCAGAGAAGGGGCCGGGTCATGGCGGCGGCACCATGCATGAGGCGGCGCGGCCTTGCCAAGCAGGGGTTGCCGCCGCTATCTGTCGCCCATCCTCCCGCGACCGAGCCTACTCAAATGAGCGCTATCGTTGACATCAAGGCCCGCGAGATCCTCGACAGCCGCGGCAACCCGACCGTCGAGGTCGACGTCGTTCTTGAGTCCGGCGCCATCGGCCGCGCCGCCGTTCCCTCCGGCGCCTCGACCGGCACCCACGAGGCGCTTGAGCTTCGCGACGGCGACAAGAAGCGCTTCGGCGGCAAGGGCGTCATCAGGGCCGTCGATGCCGCCATGGGCGAGATCTTCGACGCGCTTTCCGGCTTCGAGGCCTCCGAGCAGGTCAAGATCGACCGCACGATGATCGCTCTCGACGGCACGCCGAGCAAGGCACGCCTCGGCGCCAACGCGCTGCTCGGCGTCAGCCTCGCGGTGGCCAAGGCGGCGGCGGCCGACCTCAAGATCCCGCTCTACCGCCATGTCGGCGGCACGCATGCGCGCACGCTGCCGGTGCCGATGATGAATGTGATCAACGGCGGCGCGCATGCCGACAATCCGCTCGACTTCCAGGAGTTCATGATCCTGCCGGTGGGCGCCAAGAGCTTTGCCGAGGCGCTGCGCGCCGGTGCGGAGGTCTTCCAGGCGCTCAAGGGGCTGCTCAAGGATGCGGGCGAGGCGACCAATGTCGGAGACGAAGGCGGCTTTGCGCCCTCGCTTGCTTCTGCCGATGCGGCGTTGGCCTTCATCGTCAAGGCGATCGAGAAAGCCGGATACAAGGCGGGCGACGATATCGCGCTCGGTCTCGATTCCGCCTCGACCGAGTTCTTCAAGTCCGGCAAGTACGAGATGGAGGGCGAGAAGAAATCGCTCGATGCCGGCGGCATGGTGAAGCTCTACCAGGATCTCTGCGCCCGCTACCCGATCGTCACGATCGAGGACGGCATGGCCGAGGACGACTGGCAGGGCTGGAAGGCGCTGACCGATGCGCTCGGATCGAAGGTGCAGCTCGTCGGCGACGATCTCTTCGTCACCAACCCGATCCGCATCGCCGAGGGTATCAGGAAGGGCGTCACCAACGCCGTGCTGATCAAGGTCAACCAGATCGGCACGCTGACCGAGACGCTGGACGCGGTCGAGATGAGCCTGCGCGCCGGGTATGGCGCGGTGATGTCGCATCGCTCAGGCGAGACCGAGGATGCAACCATCGCCGACCTCGCGGTCGGCACCAATTGCGGGCAGATCAAGACCGGTTCGCTGTCGCGCTCCGATCGCGTCGCCAAGTACAACCAGCTGCTGCGCATCGAGGAGGAGCTTGGCCCCTCCGGTCACTACGCCGGGCGTAAGGCGTTCAAAGCCTTGGCGCGCTGACTCAGGGCGTTGGCCATGGCTTCTGCGGCGGCCGCAGCGTCTCATAGGCGCTACAAATGCGGAGAACGCCGAGATCGTCGAAGCGCTGGCCGACGATCTGCAGGCCGATCGGAAGTCCGCTTTTCGTGTAGCCGCAGTTGATCGAGGCGGCCGGTTGCTCGGACATGTTGAAGGCGACGGTGAAGCCGATGTGCTCGAGCGGCCGGAGGAAATCATTGGTCGGGCTCGGCAGCTCGGCCGCATAGGCGACGACCGGTGCCGTCGGCGACAGCACGTAGTCATAGGCAAGGCACGCATTGTTGGCGGCGGCACGCATCGCCATGAACTGGCTGAAGTTCTGGAATACCTGCTCGCCCGTCTGTCCTTCCGACGACATCGCCCAGCCGGCGATGTATGGCAGCACCTTGGTGCGGCGGGCCGGCGGCAGCGCCAGAAGGTCGATGCGCGCGCGCATGCGCCAGAAGTGATCGACGCCGTCGAGCATGGTGCGGGTCAGGAACGGCTTCATCGGCTCGACGATCGCGCCCGCCGCCTCGAAGCTGCGGGCCGTGGCGGCTACCGCCGCGGTCACCTCCGGATCGACAGGAAGACCGCAGCCCGCCTTCATCATCAGGCCGAAGCGCAACCCCTTCACCTCGCGATCGAGGTTGAGCCAGTCGAAGGCCTGGTAGGGCAGGCTCATATGGTCGCGCGCATCGGGGTGCGAGAGCACGCTCATCATCAGCGCAGAGTCGGCGACCGTGCGCGTCATCGGTCCGGCGACGCGACCCATATAGGGCGGATCGATCGGGATGCGACCGAGGCTCGGCTTCAAGGTGAAGATGCCGCACCAGGTGGCAGGCAGCCGCACGGAGCCGCCGATGTCGGTGCCGATATGAAGCGGACCGTAGCCCGCGGCCGCTGCCGCACCGGCGCCGGCGCTGGAGCCGCCTGGATTCTTCGAGAGGTCCCAGGGGTTGCGCGTGAGCGGATGGAAGCTCGACAGCCCCGATGACAGCATCCCGTAATCCGGCATCGTCGTCTTGCCGAGGATGACGGCGCCGGCTTCGCGCGAGCGCGCCGCGGGCGGCGCGTCGACCGGCGAGGGCTTGAGCTCGGTCGCTGCGGTGCCGAGCGGCACCGGCACGCCCTTGCTCGCGATGTTCTCTTTGATGGTGATTGGCACACCGTCGAGCGCGCCGGTCTTCTCGCCCTTCTGCCAGCGCATCTCCGAGGCCCTTGCCGAGGCGAGCGCGCCTTCCGGATCGAAGGCGTACATCGCCTTCAGCTTCGGCTCGTAGCGCTCGATGCGAGCGACGACGGCCTTCGCAACTTCGAGCGGGGAGAGTGTCTTGGCCCGATACTGCTTCAGCAGGTCGACGGCGCTCATATCGGCTAGGTCGGTCATCTCGCGGGCCCAGGGATAGAGGATGGGGCAGCCATTATGACATGCTGACAGGCGCCGGCTGAGAAAGGAGCTCTTAGCGCCCGACTCTACGATCATCTTGGAGAAAGGAACGCTAACTCACTGAATTTCCTTGACGTAAAGGATTCGATCATGCGAATCGTTACAGATGGTGATTCGGCGCCTGATTCGTCGTGCTGTCGAGCGGTTCGTGGGGCCGCTGATCGGTTGCCTCGCGGTCGCCTACTTCACCTTTCACCTCGTCAATGGCGAGCGCAGCCTGCTCGCCTGGCGCCACATGGATGTCGAGATTGCCGAGGCCGAGGCCCGGCTGACGCAGCTTCAGGGCGAGCGCGTGGTGCTTGAGAAGCGGGCAAGCCTGCTGCGCCCGGACCACCTCGATCCCGACATGCTGGAAGAGCGCGCGCGCGCCGTCCTCAACTTCGCGCGGCCGGACGAGGTGGTCGTCCTGGCGCCGCGGAAGCCGAAGAGTTGATCGCTACTTGAGCGTCTTCATGTAGGCGATGACGTCGGCGCGGTCCTGCGCCTTGGCGAAGCCGGGGAACACCATCTTCGTATCGCTCGCGACGACGCGCGGACCGGCGAGCCAGCGCTCAAGCCGCTCGTCGCTCCAGGGCTGCGCCGAGAGCGCCTTCAGGCTCTGCGAGTAGGCGAAGCCCTGCGCCGAGGCGACCTGGCGGCCGGCAACGCCGAAGAGGCCCGGCCCGACCTTGGCGCGGGCCTGCTGATCGGTGGTGTGGCAATTGGTGCAGCGCTGGAACAGCACCTTGCCGCGATCGACATCGCCGGCGAGGCCGACGCGCACCGGCTCGGCGTCGATGCGCGGCACTCCTTTCACCTTGGCGACGAGCTCATCCCAGCTGAAGACGTACTGCGCCTCAGGAAGCGCCTTGTGGCATTCGAGGCACGGCTTTTCGACCATCTGCGGATTGTGGGTCTTGCCGGGGCTGAAGGTCGCGTAGTTCCAGTCGCCGTTTCGATATTCCACCGGATGCTCGTCGCCCCAGCCGGGGCCGGTCTGCATCACGCCATAGAAAACGACATCGCCCTTCTCCCAAAGGCCGTCGGTGCCGGCGACCGGCTGGTTCGCGGCGTCGGTCTTCGCCTTGTAGACCTCCATCATCAGGATGGCGCCCGACGGCATGGGCTTTCCGTCCTTTGGGGTGGGGCACGGTTTCCTGAGACAGCGCACTGCGCTACCGATCGTAAAGACGGAGGTAGAGCATGGACGGAAATAATGGGCTGGAACCGGGTGTGACGGAGGCCACGGCGGCGCCAGCGCGCGC